>NZ_JBEOUD010000042.1:0-75515 GCF_040303865.1 Streptomyces sp. NPDC094034
CCTTCGTCGCGTCGGCTGCGCCGATTGCGCTGCGCTTCACCCTTGACTCCCAACCCTCCACCGCAAGTGCTGCTTTGAGGGGGGCGGCCCGGGGGGAGGGGTCCCCGGAGGGGCTGCGTTGTTCCGGGGGCCGGATCCCGGCCTCGGGTGGGTGGGCCCTGCGGGGCTGCGCGGGAGTGGAGTGGGGCGGCCCGGCCCCGGCAAAGCGACTGACGGTCGGGAAGTGGTCGGGACTCATGCCCCGCTGTGCGGGCCCGTTGTCGGGTGACACCTGTTGTCTGGGGCGGAGGGCCTGCCACCCACCCCCTATGTTCCCTTTTGGGAGGGGCTTTGGGGAGTGCTCCGGCGGGTCATGCGTCCTGGGTTCGGTTAACCGGGCCTCATGATGCATGCCCCCTCAGACAGGCCCACTCGGCGCCTCACCAGTCACACCCGCCCCATTCCTCACGGTGCGGGGTGGGGGAGTGGCCGGGGCTGGTGCCCGGCTGCTGGGTGTGTGGGTGGTGGGGTGGGTGTGACTCATGGGGCGGCAGTGGGCCGGTCAGGGGTGGCGATGTGCCGTGGAGACGACTTAACCGAACCCAGGACGCATGACCTGCCCGGGGGCCCTGGAATGGCTCGCCAAACTGGGACATAGGGGGTGGGTGGCAGGCCCTCCGCCCCAGACAACAGGTGCACCCGCCAACGGACTGTCACCAGCGGGGCATGAGTCCCCACCACCCACTCGCATCAGCTCGCTGAGCCGGTGCCGGGCCGCCCCACTCCACTCCTGCGCAGCCCCGCAGGGCCCACCCACCCAAGGCCGGGATCCGGCCCCCGGAACAACGCAGCCCCTCCGGGGACCCCTCCCCCCGGGCCGCCCCCCTCAAAGCTGCACTTGCGGTGGAGGGTTGGGGGTCAAGGGTGGAGCGAAGCGGAATCGGCGCAGCCGACGCGACGAAGGAGCGCCCTTGACGCCCAACCCGCAACCGCGAAACTCAAACCTAGGGGCGGCCCCCACCCGTCATCAAACGCACCGGATGCCCCCGACTACCCCTCGGCACGAACCCACACCCACCCCCGGCCCCGCACCCGGCGCCGACCACCCTCCCGAGCCCCCGCCCTTGCCCCATGAGGCAGAACGCCATGCCCCCCGCCCATGAAGTCCGGGCTGGACCGTCCTCGGTGCTCGGCCCGAGAGTGGACAGTGGAGGTCCAGGCAGGGTGAGCAGCACAGTCACAGTCAGGGGAGGCAGAGATGCGCGCACACGACCAGGGGCACGAGTCGGAGCATGAACACGGGCACGAGCACGACGAGACCTTCCGGTCCACCGCGCAGGGCTCGGCCGCTGACGCGCGGGAGTCCGCGTGGACCTCGTACCTCTTCAAGGCAGCCGCCTCCGGGCGGTCCGATGTGGTCGGGGCCGCCGGGCTGAGCAGCCTCCAACGCTCCGTGGGAAACAGCGCCGTCGGGACGATGCTCAGCAGGGACGCGGCACCCGAGGAGGAACCCACGCCCGACGTCCACCAGGACCGCTCCCCCGTGCACGATGTGATCTCCTCCGGTGGCGGTTCGCCTCTGGACACCGATACCCGTACCGACATGGAGAGTCGCATGGGCGCCGACTTCTCCGACGTACGCGTGCACACCGACGCCGCGGCCCATGAGTCCGCGAAGGGAGTCGGCGCCCGCGCGTACACCGTCGGCAACCATGTCGTCTTCCAGCGCGAGAGTTACGACCCGTCCTCACCCGACGGCCGGACCACACTGGCGCACGAGCTGACGCATGTGGTCCAGCAGCGCAACGGTCCGGTGGAGGGATCCGAGGCGCCCGGCGGGATCCGCGTGAGCGATCCGTCCGACCGCTTCGAGCAGGAAGCCGTCGCGAACGCCGACCGCGTACTCTCCGAGCCGAGCCCGACACCGACGCCAACCCCATCGCCCGAGCCCACCCCCACCCCCACTCCCCCATCCGCACCCGCACCCACACCCACACCCACTACGACGGACACCGCAGCCCCCGTGCAACGCCAGGCAACAGAGGACGAGGACGAAGAGCCCGCGAACGTACAGGGATCCTTCGTCCAACGAGCCGACGAGGGTTCCGAGGAAGAGGAAGAGGCTCCGCCCACCTGACCAAGCCGGAGAACCCCTCCTTCACCCTCTCTCTCCCTCACGCCCTCGCACTACCCCTCCCTCTCCACTCCCTCGCTGCTCCCTCCCCTTCCCTCACTCCGAGCCCGACCGCAGCGTCCCTCCCAGAAACAGCGACTCCGCGCAGCGCGACGGCCTCGGCGCCTGTACCGGCCTGCCCACCTGCCGGCAGTCGACGGTCATCGTGATCTCGCCGCCCGCCGGTACCAGAATGGGGGTGACGAAGTGATAGTCGGTGTCACGGAAGTTTTCCAGCGCCAGTCGCCACAGGGGATTGTTCTGGCTGGACACAACGAGTGTTCCGGCGTCGCCCTGCGGGTTCTGGACCACGATGTCGGTGAGTTCGAAGGTGCTGCCGGCCGGCACCCGGTACGCGGACGCGCTGGTCGAGCCGCCGCCCACCGCGTCCCTGACCTCGACGCGCGCGCTGGTCGGCGCGCCCGCCCCCTGCGCACTGCCCGCGCCCGTTCCGGATCCTGAACTCGCCCCGGAGCCAGTCCCGTTCTGCCCCGCCCCACTGGTCGCGCCTCCTTCGGCACCGGCAGTGGCGCCCGCGTTCCCGCCCCCGCCCCCGGTTCCGGCCGTGGCTCCGCCGTCCGCCGTCCCGCCACCCGGAGACGCCGTCTTCGCCGCGGCGGACGCCACCGCCTCCGGGGTGATCGCCTCCCGGGCCGCCGACTTCACCGCGGGGCGCAGCAGCGCGTACCAGAGCCCGACCAACGCGATCGCCACGACCGCCGCGAGGATGAGCGCGCGGGGCAGCCAGCCGGGCAGGATCGCCTGCTGCTCGTACGATCCGTCGAGTACCACCGGTTCATACGGCTCTTGGCCCTCCTCCGCCGCCACGGGCGCGGCGAGGACCTGGAACGTGTGGGTCACCGGCGTTCCGCGCCACAGCCGCTTGGCCGGCCGTACCCACAACTTCGCGAAGTCCGCGTGTCCGGGCGGTATCAGCAGTTCGGCGGAGGCGAAGCGGACGCGGGCGCGCTCGGTACCGGTACGGCCGCTGAGGCGTACGGTCACCGGCGCGTTCCCTCTGTTGTCCACGGCGAGTTGGTGGCTGCCGCGGCGAGCGCCGCTGGAGCCGCGCGGCACCAGTTCCGAGGTCACCTCGGTGAACGGCGCCACGGTCACCCGCCCCTCGGGCACCACGGTCTCGCTCGACTCGCTCGTCGGCACCACGCGCACACCGAACGGTGTCTCGCCCGCGGGAACCGAGGGGTCGCGCGGTGGTGCCAGCCGTAGCACGACCGTGTCGGAGGCGCCGGGATAGAGGGAGAGTGTCCGCGGTTCCACGGTCGCCCACGCGGCGCAGGCGCCGACCACCTCGAAGCGGTATTCCTCGACCGTAGTACCGGAGTTGAGGATCTGTAGGGGTACGTCCGTCCGCGCGCCCGGCTCGGCAGTGACGGACGATGCGTCGAGGCTGGCCGTAAGACTCATACGTCGCACCGTAGGACCGCGCATTACCGGGAACACCGGTCGGACAGGAACACTTTCGGGCAGATGTAGTGCCCATCGGGCGGCTGCGGATTTCGCGTCCGCACTCGGTGGGAATGGAGTATCTGCCGATGCGTAAGGCAATCACCGCTCAGTTTGCCAGGTCCCATACGGCCCATGATGACGCCATCGGTTCGCATTTGCGGAGGGGGAAATTCATGACAGACCGTACGATCGTCGGTTTACGCGCACAGGATCCGATCTCCCAAGCGGGGGTGGCCAGCCAGCTGCGGACCAGGCCGGAGGTGACGCTCACCGGATGGGAGGACGGTGAACTCACCCCGCAGGTAGTCGTGGTGGTCGTGGATGTCATAGATGAGGAGGCACTACGGATGCTGCGCAATATCCAGCGCAGTGGTACGGCACGCGGAGTACTGGTGGCCACCGAGATCGACGAGCAGAAGCTGGTCAGCGCGGCGGAGTGCGGTGTCGCCGGGGTGGTCCGGCGTTCGGAGGCGACACCTGATCATCTCGTACGGGTCATTGTCGCCGTGGCGAACGGCGAGGGCCATGTGCCCGCCGATCTCCTGGGACGCCTTCTGGAGCAGGTGGGAAAGTTGCAGGGCCAGGTGCTCGGACCACGTGGCCTGCACTTCACCGGGCTCTCCTCCCGAGAGATCGATGTACTCCGACTGGTCGCGGAGGGATACGACACCGCCGATATCGCGACCAAGCTCGCGTACTCCGAACGCACGATAAAGAACGTCCTGCACGCGGTCATGACCCGGCTTCAATTGCGTAATCGCTCCCACGCGGTGGCGTACGCGCTGCGCCAGGGCCTGATCTGAGCCACAGTTCGAATAGATCCACGTACCGAGCTGATCCACTGGCCGAGCTGATCAACGGGCCGAAAAGATCAATAAGTTCGAACCGCGCCGGGTTTTGATCTTTCATCACAGCCACTCGCCGAACGGCTGCCCCAAAGGGCAGAACTCGGTACCCGCGGATATGACTCGCGCCCCGCTGCCCGCGGGGCGCGAGCACGGGAAGGTGGGTGCCCGTGCGCCGATCTGGGGGAGGGTTCCGTGCGGCGGTCTCAACGGTTCCGGCGGTCGGCACGGAAACAGCCACGGCACGACGGCAGTGCCCTGCGCGTCAGCGCCCCGCGCTTCAACGCCCTCCGCCTCGCACTGTCCTTCGCCCTCCTCCTGCTGGTCGTGACCGGCCTGCCCAGCTCCGCCGCCGAACCGCGCGCGGCCGTCCCCGTACCAGAGCCGCCGGTCACACCGGCCGTGGTGACGGAGCGGCTGGACCCGGGCGAGTCCATCGCCGTGGACAAGCTGGTCCGTACGCCGGCCATCCCGCCGAAGCCCGACATCGTGCTGCTCGTGGACGGCACCCTGAGCATGGAACCGTCGATCGCGCAGATCCAGCGGAACCTTCCCGTGATCACCGAGAGAGTGATCGAGGAACAGCCCGACTCGCGCTTCGCCGTGGCCACCTACGGCGACCAGCAGGTCGACGGCGCCCGGACCTACACCGTGCTCCAGCCGTTCACGGACGACCTCGGCAAGGTGCAGGACGGGGTGAACGCCCTCACTGTCGAACGCGGCCAGGGCAGCATGGGCCCCTCCGAGGACTGGATCAACGCGTTGTGGCAGATCGCCGACGGCAGCGGTGGCCAGACCGAGTTCCGTACGGACGCGAGCCCCGTGGTCGTCCTGGTCGGCGACGCCTCCAGCCATGACCCCAGCATGGGCCACTCCCTGACCGACACCGTCTACGCGCTCCAGGACCGGGGAATCCGGGTACTGGGCGTGGATGTCGCCACCGCCGTCGGTGATGGACTCAACGGCAACGGGGACGCCGGTGTCCCCGGCCAGATCGAGGACCCACTGCACGAGCCGGGCCAGGCCGACAAGGTCATCGAGGCCACCAGGGGCCGGCTGATACCCGGCGTCGACGCGGACGCGGTGGTGAATTCGATCGCCGAAGGCCTCGCCAACCTGCCCACCCAGGTCGGCCACCTGCTGGACAGCTGCGATCCCGCCCTGACGGTGACGCTCGCCCCGCCCACCCGTACCGTCACCAGTGGTGACCCGGCGGCCTTCGACGAGACGATCACGGTCGCCGAGGACGCTCCCCAAGGGCGAAGGCTGACCTGCACGGTCCAGTTCCTGCTGGGCACGAGCCCGCCCGGTACGGATGCCGTCGGGCCGAACGCGGCGGCCGACCCCGAGCTGACGCAGACGATCAACATCGATGTCAACGATGTGGACGCGCCGGTGGTCGTCGTGGACGACCGTACGGTGGCGACGAGGGACCCGGACGGCGCCCGTGTCGAGCTGACCGTGACCGCCGTCGACGCCAACGACGGGCGGCTGCCGGTACGTTGCACCCCCGCGTCGGGCTCGCTCTTCCCTGTCGGCCGCACCCTGGTCACCTGCTCCGCCACCGACTCGAACGGCAACACCGGCACCGACACGGCCACGGTGGAGGTGCTTGAGCTGCCGCCCGTCCCGCCCGCTCCGCCGGTTCCTCCCGCTCCCCCCGCGCCGCCCGCTCCCCCGGTGCCTCCGACGGCCGATGTCACCGTGGACGTACAGCTCACCCCGTCGCGCACGTACACCGGCCGGCCCGCACGTGCCCGCTTCCTCCTCACCAACGCCGGTCCGGACACAGCGATCGGTGTCATCGTCACCTCCGCCTGGCCGAGGACGCCGGACGCGGGCGGACGTACGCTGGCCGGGCTGTCGCGCTGCACCCCGACCGCGCCGTGCACGATCCCGGCGGGTGGGCGGGTCGAGGTCACCCAGACGGCGACGTACCGGACGGCCATCAGCGGAGACGTCCACGCGACCGCCGTCGCCACACTGCCCGACCGCCGACCGGCCAACAACACCGATCGGGGCCCGCTCCGTGTCCTCCAGCCGAAGCTGGCCGTCACACCGCAGGTCGCCACACCGGGGCAGGTGGTGCTGGCACGGGGGACGGACTTCCCGCCGGGCTCGAACGTGCGGCTGAGCTGGAGCGCGGGCATCACCGCCAACGGTCCGCCCGTGACGGTCGGCCGCGACGGCACGTTCGAGGCACAGGTGCTGGTACTGCGCAGGGACCGGCTCGGGCCACGCGATCTCCGCGCGGACGTCACCGGACTCGACCGGCTCACGAAGCCCGTCCTGGTGGTTCAACGCAAGCTCCAGCCACCGGACTTCGCGGGCCGCGGATGAGCACGACACGGATGAGCGGGACGCGGATAGGCGGGACGCGGATAGGCGGGACGCCGGTGAGATCGACGACGAGAGAGCCAGGCGTGACAGGGGCGGAGTCGTGATCCACGAAGTGGACGACGCCCTGCGCGCGCTGCTCAGGGCCGAGGTCCTCGAAGGCGCCCAGATCGCGGTGGTGTTCGACGCGCCGACCCGCGAGTGGGCCGCCAAGGTCAACGCGCCCACGGTGAATCTGTACCTCTACGACATCCGCGAGGACATGCGGCGGCGCGAACGCGGGCTGCACAACGAGTACGACGAGCGCGGCACGGTCGTCGCCCGCCGCCGACCGCCGCGGTTCTTCAAGCTCTCGTATCTGATCACCGCCTGGACGAAGCGGCCGGAGGACGAACACCGGCTCCTGTCCTCGCTGTTGGCCTGCCTGCTGCGATACGAGGCGCTGCCGTCCGAACGGCTGACGGGAACGCTTCAGGACATCGGGGTGGCCGTACCGATGACCATCGCGCTGCCACCGCCGGAGGACCGTTCCTTCGCGGACGTGTGGAGCGCGCTCGGCGGCGAACTGAAGCCGTCGCTCGACCTGGTGATCAGTGTGCCGGTCACGGCGTCGCCGACCTACGCCGCGGGTCCGCCGGTGGGTGACGAGGGGATGCACGTCCACTTCGGTGACCGCGCGGGTGACCGTGCGCGGGAGGAGCGCGCGCGTCGGCCGGCCAGACCGATGCCGGGCCGTGGGGCGCTCCCGCTGTACGGGGCGGCCACTGTCGACCGCGGCGGGGAGCCTGCGGACGAGAGCGTGGGCGAGGACGGGAGCGTCGGTGAGGACGGGCCCGGCGGCGCCGACGGGCACGAGACGGCCCGGCGGCGCCCCGGGCTGTCGCTGCGGATTACGGAGAACCGGGGCGATGCCTGAACCCGAACGGCACGACGGCAAGCGGCCGGACGGGGAGCGGCCCGATAGGAAGCGGCCGGACAGGAAGCGGCCCGATTCCGACGAGGAGAGCCGGGACCTCCGCCATGTCCTGAGCTGTGCCGTACATATCGAGCGGCGCGTACGCCGGGCGGTCGAGGCGCGCCGGCTCACGGACCCGCATCCGGACGACGAGTTCCGGGGTCTGTATCTGACCGAGGAGACGATCACACGGCTGCTGGACGAGCGCCGCGCGTTCCCCGCGCCGGACGACACGGATACGACCGGTACAACCGAGACCACCGGCACATCCGGCACAACCGATACGACCGGCACATCCGGTACGACCGATACACCTGACGAGCACAGCGCTCCACCCGCACTTGGGCCGCCGTCCCGACTCACCACACTGGCAGAGGAGTTCGACCTCAGTCCGCTGGATGTCGAGATCCTGCTCATCGCGCTCCTGCCGGATCTCGACGACCGGTTCGAGGCGTTCTACGGCTACCTCAACGACGATGTCACCCGCCGCCGCCCGACCTTCGGACTCGCCCTCGGTCTCTGCGGTCTCTCCCCGGCGGACGCGGACGCCCGCGCCAGGCTCGGCCCCGGGGCGCCGCTGCGCGCCGGCGGGCTGCTGCTGGTGGAAGAGGCGGACCGGCCGTTCCTGGGGCGCGCGTTACGGGTTCCCGACCGCGTCACCGCGCACCTGCTGGGCGACGACAGCCCCGATCCCCGGCTGTCCGGTCTGCTCGCGCCCTGGCACGCCGTACCGGGTGTGGGTGACCCCGGGCCGCTCGCCCGTACCCTCGGCTCCGGAGTCGAGCTGGCGTATCTCCGCGAGGAACAGGGCGGCGCGGGTACGGCGCTGGCCGCCACGGCGCTGAGCCTCGCCGGGCGCGCCGTACTGGGCCTGGATCTGACCCGGCTGGCCGAGGATCCGACGCCCGTCGAGGCGGTGCGGGCACTGGTGCGGGAGGGCCGGCTTACGGGGGCCGGGCTGGTCTGCGCGCCGCTGGACGCGCTGTCGCGCGATCGCCAAGGGACCCTCCGGCTGCTCACCGACACCCCGCTGCCGACGGTCCTGGTGGGCCGCACCCCGTGGGACGCGGCCTGGTCGACGCGCCCTCCACTGCTGCTGCCCGCGCCTCGGGTGGAACCGGCGGTACGGGCCGCCCTCTGGCGCGACGCTTACGCCGAGCCGGTCCCTGCCGATCTGGATGTCGGCGTTCTGCTCTCCCCGTTCCTGCTCACCCCCGACCAGATCGAGGGCGCGGCCCGCAGCGCCGCCCAGACGGCCCGACTGGACGGTGGCGCTCTCGGACCTGACCACATCCGCCGGGGCGCCCGCGCCCAGAACGCCGCGGGGCTCGACCGGCTGGCCCGCCGTATCGAACCTTCCGTGACCTGGAACGACCTGGTCCTTCCCCCGGACGCGCACGCCCAGCTCCGCGAGCTCACCGCCCGCGCCCGCTATCGCGACCAGGTCCTCGGCGCGTGGGGAATGCGCCCGGGCGGCGGCCGGGGTCGGGGCGTATCGGCCCTCTTCGCGGGCGACTCCGGTACGGGGAAGACGATGTCGGCCGAGGTGATCGCGGCGGATCTGGGTCTCGACCTCTACACGGTCGATCTGGCGACCGTCATCGACAAATACGTCGGCGAGACCGAGAAGAACCTCGAACGCATCTTCTCCGAGGCGGCCGGTGTGAACGGCGTCCTGCTCTTCGACGAGGCGGACGCGATCTTCGGCAAACGCTCGGAGGTCAAGGACGCCCACGACCGCTACGCCAACGTCGAGAGCGCGTACCTGCTGCAACGCATGGAGTCCTTCGACGGCCTCGCCATTCTGGCCACCAACCTCCGCGCCAACCTCGATGACGCCTTCACCCGCCGCCTCGATCTGGTCATCGACTTCCCCGTCCCGGACCCGCCCCAACGCCTGCTCCTCTGGGAACGCTGTCTGGGCCCCACACTCCCGCGCGCCTCCGACCTCGATCTCGCCTTCTGCGCCGCGTCCTTCGAACTGGCGGGCGGCAACATCCGCTCGGTGGCGGTAACGGCGGCCTACCTCTCGGCGGCCTCGGGCACCCCGGTGACGATGCCGATCCTGATCCACGCGATCCAACGCGAGTACCAGAAACTGGGCCGCCTGACCCTGGCCTCGGAGTTCGGCCCCTACCTGGATCTGCTCACCACCTGATGCCAAAGTCCTGACGTAGCGACAAGTCGAGCTGCTCGGTGGGTAGTTCACCCGATGGATCGCATCACCGATCTCCGCACGGCAACGGAGCCGGTGTGCCCCTGCTGCATGCCGTGCCGTACGGACGATCCGCACCATTCATCGCCAGGCGGATCTACAAAGATACGTCTCGCCGTGGGCTCTTGGGGCATAGCGGCCTTTACGGGACGGCCTTCAGGCGTCCGGCGAGGACCAGATACCCCCACGACTCTCGAACACCCTCAGCAGTTCACTCGGGTCGCGCTCCAAGAGTCCTTCTACCTCAGATATTTCGACTTCGGGGTGGTCATGATCAGGAAACTTGGTCACACCGAGGCCGGGACTGCACAGGTAATAACGTCCGCCATTTTCGTAGCAACTGAGTGGAATATTCGCGCTCCACAGGCGAAGGGTGGCTCGCCATTCACGTTCCCCGGAGCAGGAGACCTCACATCCTCGCTCCACCAATTTCGGCAGCACCTCGCCATACGACTCCTCGGACAGCGGATTCCCCGCGACCTCAAGGGTCGTAAGGGCGCATTCAAGGAGCGGAGTCAAGTCTCGGACGAAGTTCCTCTGGATGCGCAAGATACGCAAGCGTGGCAACTTCTCCGTACCTGTCACATCGCGCAATCCGCTGTCGTTGATCCTCAGCGAGAGCAGGGCCTCCAGGGGAGGAAGATCCGACGGAGAAACCGGGTCGCAGCCGGCCAGAATCAGCACTTCAAGTTGCGGGAAATTCTTGAGCCCACCCAGAGAAGCGGCATGACTCACATGCAGTTCGGTGATCACGTCACTGGTGTCACCCCTCAGCCTTTTATGCAGCCGTGCCAGCTCAAGAGCCTTTTCGATCTCTGGCTCCATAGGGTGCTCCATTGGAATTTCACTCCCTACTGAGAATCTCGCGAACCAATGCGAAGTCTGCGTGAACTCGGTCGTAGTTTATTCTCTGCAGAGCTTCCAGATCTCCCAACTCTATATTTACGCGTTCATCGGTCCGACTTACCCCATCCGCACCCACTGTAATCCTGCGATATATCGCATCGACCTTCACATTACGCATGGAGGCAGGGATGGGCTGTACTTCGGGGTCCCATATGAGACGGGCGACTTCGGGCGAACTCCCAGATTCGGGCAACTTCGCTTGAAGTACCCCAAGAAATTCCAGAGCAGTCCCTTCAGGGTTAGCAGCTACGAAGCCATCGAACAACCCCCGAAGGCCGTTGTGCCATGGATCATCCCCTTCATTGAACACAAATGTCCTGTCTGTAACGGTAATAAACGCACCCACGTGTGCACCGATCGCGCCCCTCGTGATCAGCTCCGCATCCGGCGGTATCTCAATGCGATAGATTACATCGGAAGTAAATGAACGTAATTTATGATGCAGGGTCATCCAGTCCTGTCCGGCCTTGAGCCGTCCATTCGACCTGTGCTCCACCGCGAACTCCATCACATTCTCTATGTAATTGGTGGGGATCCACTCATGCTTCCCTCCGTCCGCCTCACGGAACTTCCCCTTTACATATCTCCTTGAATTTCCGTGGTTCCGCCACAGATCTTTGAACTTGGACCAGTCGATCTTTCCGACGGTTTCCCCTTCCATTATCCTCCGAAGGAACTCGATGATCTTCTCTCTCGGCGGCGCACTGACCCCCTCAATTGCCTGCTCAAGGTCTCGGTCAGGCGATTTCTGTCCCCTGGGGAACGGATGGAAGCGTCCATAGTGTCCCTCGTCAGGCAGGAAGCGCATTTTCCGAAGGATCTTTTCGACCGCACTGTCCTGCACGCTCCCCAAGCCGGCCTTGCGAACAGTGCCGAGGGCAGCCCTGCCAAGTGCCTCAACCGTATCCCTCCGCGCATATTTCTCCGAGTTCCCGAG
This sequence comes from Streptomyces sp. NPDC094034, assembly GCF_040303865.1. Classification (NCBI taxonomy): domain Bacteria; kingdom Bacillati; phylum Actinomycetota; class Actinomycetes; order Kitasatosporales; family Streptomycetaceae; genus Streptomyces; species Streptomyces sp. NPDC094034. The sequence goes on from NZ_JBEOUD010000042.1 coordinate 11,815, forward strand.
AACTCGGGCAAAGAAGTTGTCGTTCGTAGGATCACTTCGCCCATCGGCGTAGTAGTCCTTTGTGACCTTCTTGTGCACTTCCCTGTCATTGAGGTAATTCTTCGCCAAGACATCCGTGGGGGGCAAGATTCCACTGTCCGACCACACCTTCGCGTTCGAAACCTCAGGATGCTGAAGCTGCTTGTCCCACCAATCCGAGTGGACTTTCCCGATCAAGACGTCTCCGTGCTTGATTAAATTCCTGCCCACAAGATCGACATCGGAATCCTCCGCACTATCTGCTTCCGGATTGATTTTCGCCCGTGCACGATACGAACCATCGGCCGAGTCGATGAGGAATAGCTCATTCACTCTCCTTCGACGTCTGATTCCAGGAAGAGCCCTCTCCACAACACTTCTCGGATTGTCATCGGATCCCATTACCCTCTCGACATCACGTATGGCAGCGCGAACGGCGTCACGCTTCTCGTTCTCATTTCTCCGATCTCTCCTCCTGGGATCGCCTCCTTCCGCTCCCCGTTTCCGGTCGCCGGGATCTCCGGACGTCTTCTTGTTTTTTCTGACGAGTTTTTTGGCGGCCTTCGCGATTTTGTCGACTATTTTGTCGATGGCTCGGTTCACCGGGCGGGAGACCTTTTGGAAGGCTTGTCTGACCCTGTTGGCCAGGCCGCCGATTCCCAGGAGTGAGGCGAGGAGGCCGATGAGGAGGGGGATGCTGGCAGCCAGGGCGGTTTCCACTGTTTTGGGGACGGCGGCGGCGGCTCCGTTGGCTATGGCCACCACCGCGTCCAGGACCGCATTCACGAACTCGACTATCTGGGCGCCCTGGGTCACGATGAATGTGACGATGTCGATGATCCCCTTGACCGCCCGTATGAATGCCGAGGCGGGGTTGAGGAGGGAGAGAATCCAGGTGATGCCCGCCATGAGAACGGTCGGGATCAGATAGGACTTGAGGTCGTCCAGGATGGTCGACTTGAGATCGCCCGTCTCCGCGGTGATTTCCTGGGCGGCGCCGGCCGGGCCTTCTCGGGCCAAGGCCTGGGCTATCGGGACGGATTGTTCGGCCTTGGTCATCGCCTCGTTCGGGACGCCCTTGCGGGTGACGCGGGCTCGGATGTTGTCCCAGGTCAGGCCCAGTAACGAGGCGATGAGCTGGATGATGCCCTTGATGTCGAAGCGGGCGGGGATTTCGAGGCCCGTGCTGACCGCCGTGCCCAGGAGCCAGGAGACCAGGCCCTTCTGAAGATGGGTGGCGATGTTTCCGATGAAGAGATTCAGGCCCGAACCGACCCCGGATACCAGGTTCTTGAGGAAGCCGATCGGATCCTTGATGATCTTTCCGATGGCGCCGGCGGCCTTGGCGAGAATGCCCATCAGGAGGTTCTTCAGCTCCATGATGGTCTGGATGACGCCTGCCACGGCGTCCACGACCTTCGCTATCAGGCCCTTGTTCTCTTCCTCCAGCTTCTTGATCTCCTCGTCCACCGAGTTGAGAGCCTCGGTGTACTTCTGGGCCAGGTCCTGAACCAGTTGGGTGGACTTGTCGTTGACCTCGGATTCCAGGTCGTCGAACTTCCCGGCGAAGTCCGCCGCGGCCTCTTCGCCGAACTGCTTCAGGTCCGCGGGGAGTCTGTCGACCTCCGCCTTCAACTCCGCTCGACCCGTGGCGATACGTGCCTTGGCCCGGCCCAGCTCGGTGCCGATGGTGTCGGCGATGGACGAAATGACGGCCTGCATCTTGGTGACATAGAGCTCGCGGGACTTCTTGAAGATGTCCAGGCCCTCTTGTGGGAGTCCTTTGAACTTGTCCCTGATCCAGCGGCCCTTGCCCGTGAAGCCCGAGTAGCGCTTGTCCTTGTACTGCTTCATGCGGCGCTTGTGATCGGCGGTGAAGTCGTCGCGGGCCTTTTTCTCGCCCTCGGTGAACTGTCTGTCGACCTTCCCGTCCAGGTCGCCGAGGATCTTCTCGACATCCTTCTGCGTGGCGTCGAAAACCTTCTGGAGCTTGGCGGTGACCTGCTCGCGCTTCTTCTCGTCCGCCGACTTCGTCTCGCCCTTGCCGCCGTCGACCGCCTTGCCGGCGGCGGCACGGTCGGCGGTCATGGCGGTCATGGCCGCCGCGCCGGACGCGGCGGCGCCGGCCTGTGCCGCCGACAGTTGCCCGGCCTCGGCCGCGCGGCCCTTGGCGGGGACGCTCGCGGTGTGCTGCTCGCCCTTCTTCTTCTCCGACAGCGCGGCGTCGAACTGCGGCTCATTGCCCTTGGCCAGCTGCTCCTCGGTGACCTCGGCGTCCGCCATCTGCTGGTCGACCCGCTGGTTGCCCTCGGAGAAGTCCAGCACCTTGTCCGGCTGTTTGTCCGGCACCGCGTCCGCCGCGCTGGGCGCGCCCGGGTTGCCCGGAGGCTGGTCCGGGCCCATCGGGGTGACCTGCTTCTCCTTGGCCTGAGAGGTGTCCGGGGCGGCCGCCGTCGTGCTCTCGATCTCCTCGGCCGACGACTCCTTGCCCTCCTTGACCTTGCCGTCGACCGAGTCCTTGATGCTGTCGGCCTTACCGGAGTCGGCGAATCCGTCGGCCTCGTCGAGGTTCTTCGGCGCCTGGGCGGCGATCGCCTCGTTGACCGCGCCGACGAACGCGTTCTTGTCGAACTCCCCCGGTTTGGCCTCGTTCATCTTCTCGGCGTTGGCCGCCTTGCCCTGCGCCTGCTTGTCGTCCGGCGGAGCGACGGCCGCGTCCTGCGCCGACTTCGATTCGCTCGCCGCCGTCTTGTGCTGCTTGATCCGCTGCTTCTTCGCGGCGACGTCCTGCTGGACCTTGCGGAAACCGGGCGCCTGCGCCGGCGGAGGCTTCACCACCTCCGCGTATCGTTGTGCGACGAGCCGCGACACCGCCGCGTTGCCCGCCCTGCCCTGGAGCCTCTGGAGGCTGCGGGCGGTCAGCCGTGGGCCGGGGGCAGATGCCGTCGATACGTCAGGTGAGGGGGCCGTCTCCCTTGCGGGGGCCGAGGACCGGGGCACGTCCGCGCGTACGGCAGCCGCCGAGCTTTTCTCCGGAGCGGCCTTCACCGCCGCTCCCGGTCACGGGTCCCCGACATATCAGCCAGGGTGTGCGCGCGTGCGGTACGCCCGGCAGCGTAAGCGGGACAGCGTCGAGGGCAGGATGCGTTGCCCGATCATCTGTCCCGGCGACTCTGCCTTTTTGGGCAGTCGCCTCGGTACGACGCGGCGGCCGAATGCCCGTTCCGGATGATCTCGCCCACGGCGAGAATCGCCCACGTTCCCTGATCAACCACGTTCCCTGATCAACCACGTTCCCGGTCAAGGAGAGTCGCATGCCGTCGTATCTGTCCCCGGGCGTGTATGTCGAAGAGATCCAGTCCGGCTCACGGCCCATCGAGGGCGTGGGTACGTCCGTAGCCGCCTTTGTCGGCTTCGCCCAGCGGGGGCCGTTCAACGAACCGACCCTGATTACCAACTGGTCCCAGTTCGTTGGCCGGTTCGGCGAATTCGTCGACGGCACCTATCTCGCCTCGGCCGTCTATGGCTTCTTCGCCAATGGCGGCGGAACCTGTTACGTGATTCGCATCGGTGGCGGCGAGGCGGGCAGCGGTCCGGCGGCGGAGCTCACTTCCGGAGCGGAGGCGCGCCTCGGGCCGTACACCGTACGGGCGTTGCCCGGTGTGACCGGTGAGATCACTGTGACCGTGGCCGATCCCGAGGGCGAGGATCCGCCGCAGGACGTGTTCAGCCTGGTGGTGACCAAGAACGGCAAGGTCGTGGAGACCTATCCCTCGGTGTCGTCCAAACGCAGCAAGGACAATGTCGCCTCCCAGGTGAGGGCCCGGTCCGAGCTGATCGAGGTACGCGAGCCGGGGCGCGGGGCCGCGCCTGGCAGACCCGAGGCGCAGACCGTGACACTCCTCCCTGCGGCTGACGCGGGGACCGCGACCGGGCCGTTGTCCGCGGACGAGTACGTGGGAGATCCGGACCAGCGCACGGGCCTGGGCGGGCTGGAGGCCATCGACGAGGTCACCATGGTCGCGGTACCGGACCTCATGAGCGCCTTCGAGCGCGGAGTGCTGGACCGGGAGTCGGTGATCTCGGTGCAGCAGGCCCTGATCAGTCACTGCGAGCTGATGGGTGACCGCATCGCGATCCTGGACGCGCCCCCCGCCCTGAGCCCACAGCAGATCAAAAGCTGGCGGACGGAGACAACAGGCTTCGATTCCAGGTTCGCGACGCTCTACTACCCGTGGATCAAGGTGTTCGACCCGGCGACCGGCCGCAATACCTTCGTGCCGCCGAGCGGGCACATCGCAGGAGTATGGGCCCGGAGCGACGCCTCACGCGGGGTGCACAAGGCCCCGGCGAACGAAGTCGTACGCGGAGCGGTCTCCTTGCAGACGCAGTTGACCAAAGGCGAACACGATCTGCTCAATCCGATCGGTCTGAACTGCATCCGTGCCTTCCCCGGCCGCGGTATCCGCGTCTGGGGCGCGCGGACGCTGGCGTCGGACCACGACTGGCGTTACCTGAATGTGCGCCGGCTCTTCAATTACCTGGAGGAGTCGATTCTTACCGGCACGCAGTGGGTGGTGTTCGAGCCGAACGATGACGCGCTGTGGGCCCGTATCCGCCGTACGGTATCGGCGTTCCTGGTCAATGAATGGCGCAGGGGCGCGCTGTTCGGGCTGACGCCCGAGGAGGCCTTCTACGTCAAGTGCGACCGCGAGACGAACCCGCCCGAGAGCATCGACGCGGGACAGGTCATCTGCGAGATCGGGGTGGCACCGGTGAAGCCCGCGGAGTTCGTGGTGTTCCGGCTGTCCCAGCTGACCGGTGGAACCGGCGCGGTCGAGGAATGACCTTCGCCGGTCGGCCATCAACGCCGAGCGACGGCCGAAGACCGAAGGCCGACGATCGACGATCGACGATCGACGAACTGACCATTAGCGCAGAGGAGGCTGGTAGTGCCACTTCCCGATCTCGACAGTTCCGTCGGGCATTCCTTCGGTCTGGAATTCGACAGCGTCGTCATCAAACAGATCACCGAGGTGACGGGGCTGAAGATGGAGCAGGATGTCATCGAGCTGAAGCAGAACACCGCCGACGGCAAATACGCCATCAAAAAGCTGCCGGGTCGTCCCAAAGCGGGTGAGGTCACCGTCAGCCGTGGACTCACCGAGGACAACAGTTTCGAGCAGTGGGTCAAGGACTCGCGGTTCGGCCGGATGTCGGACGCGCGGCGCAACGGGGCGATCATCGTCTACGACTACGAGGGCATCGCGATCAAGCGCTACAAGCTGATCAACGCCTGGCCGAAGTCCTTGGAGATCGGCACGCTGAAGGCGGGCGACACCTCCGTGCTCACGGAGAAGCTGGCGATCACCTACGAAAGCATGGAAGTCGACTGATGCGGCGGGTGCTGTCCACCTCCGCGCGCGGCGAGGTGAGCGACGAGGAGCGTACTCCTGCCCGGGAGTCCCGCGAGACGCTACGGACCGAGTTCCCGTTCGAGCTGCCGCGCGGGTACGTGGACGACGACGGCACCGTCCACCGCAGCGGCGTGATGCGGCTGGCCACCGCCCGCGACGAGTTGATCCCGCTCCGGGACGACCGCGTACGGGAGAACGCCGCCTATCTGTCGGTGGTCCTGATCGCCCGCGTGGTCAGCCGGATCGGCACGGTCGACGACATCCATCCGGGCGTCATCGAGGACCTGTTCGCCTCTGATCTCGCCTTCCTCCAGGACTTCTACCGCCGGATCAACGCCGAGGGGCACACCCGCGCCGCCGTGACCTGCCCGTCCTGCCAGGAGAACTTCGCCGTGGACCTCGCCGGAGGTGGTCGCCCGGGGGAATCGTGACGTACGCGGCCGACCTGCTGTACGAGGAGGTCGCGTACCTCGCCTATCACTTCCACTGGCCACGCGACGAACTGCTCGACCTGGAGCATTCCGAGCGGCGCCGATATATCGCACAGATCGCCCGGCTCACCGGCCAGGAGTAACGGGAAGCGCCCAGCGGGACCGGAAACGCGAGGGAGGGACGAGACACCATGGGACTGCTGTCCTGGCTGCGCGGGGACCGGACCGCGGCGGACGCCGGTAAGACCGCGGCGGAGGCCGGCGCACCCGCCGAGGCGGGTCGCCCGGCGGGAGACCGACGCGAACTCCCGCCTGTGCAGCGTACGTTGACGACGCCCGGCCTGGTCACGGACCCGGACGGTTTCCGCGCATCGCTCGGTACCTGGCAGGACGCCTCGCTCACTACGCCGCTGGGCCATCTGGTCAGCCCGCAGGCACCCTCGGGGCTGGTGCACGGACTCGTCGCCTCCGCTGGTCCGACGACGACAACGGTGAGCCGACAGGCCGAGAGCGAGCGGATTCGGCAGGCCGAGAGCGAGCGCATTCGACGGGCGGACGGCAACGTGATCGCCACCCGGCCGGGGGCGACGGGGCGTGTACACGTACCGCCTCAGGCAGTTCCGCTGCAACGGAGCTATTCCCCGGGGGAGATGGTCACCTCCGGTACCTCGCCCGCCGAACTCCCCGTACGTCAACTGGTGGGTGAGCGCCCCGTGGAACCGGCGTTGCCCGTCTCGCCTCCCGACACGCCCGGCACGCCCGTCCCGGCGACCCCGGCCGTCCCGGCCGACGTACCCACTGTCCCCACCGTCGGTGCGTCGCCAACTGGCCGCGTATCTCGACCCGTTCAGCGGTCGCACGCCGCGCCCCTCCCCGTCCCGGCGGAAACGCCGCGGCCACCGTCCCGGCCGCGTATGCCGGGCCTCGGGGCGCCACTGCCCGGTCTGCCCCCCACAGCGCAACGGGCGATCGCGGCTCGCAACCCCGGGCCAGTGACCGAACCGGCCACACCCGCCACGGCTGCCCCACCCGTCCCACCGGCCACACCGTTCGCGTCTGCGCCGGATACGAGTGAGCCAATCGGGCCGCTGCTCGGCGAAGCCCCACCCCTCACCCCATCCCTCACCCCATCCCTCACCCCACAACACAGCTCGTACGCACCGGAGTCCGGGGCGGAACAACCACGCGCCGCGTCGCCGACAGCCCCCGACCCCGAACCCGCCCCCGCCCCGGTCCCGGTCCCGGTTCCGATCCAGCGCTTGAGCGGTCCTCCCGCACTCCCCCGGCCGACAGAACCGGCGTCCGGTCCGGTGGCTCCGCTCCTCGCGCAGCGGGCGGTCCCCCTCTTCGCCACCGGGCCGGACGCCCCCGCACCCACCGGCACCGGCACCGCCCCGGAGCCGCCGGCCGTGCCGGTCCGGTGGGAACCCCCTGGGCCCACGAGGACGACATCAGTCCAACGATCCTCCCTGGCAGCCGCGTTGACCACGGCCCGGGCAACCACTGCCCGAGCCGGAGAAGCAACGCCCCGGGACTCGGCGACACGTAACCCCGGGCGCGCCTCCCCCACCTTCCAGGACGCCGGTTCCGTGGCCGTCACCGCGGGGGTGGCCCAGCGGATGGCCGACGGCAGCGTCGTCTTCAGCGGTACGCGCGTGATCCAGCGTGCGACCGCGGCCGGCGAGCCCCCGGCCCCCGCGCCGCTCCCCGAACCTCCGCCGATCACCGTCCCGGACCCGGAACCGAGCGCGGACGCCCCCACGTTCCCGGACGCCACCGCCCCGGAAGTGCCCGGAGACCCCGATTCCGCCCCGCCCGGCTCCGCTGCCGCCCAAGGAGCGCGCACGGGCGCGGGAACGGACGCGGAAACGGGCACAGACACAGGTACGGGCACAGCCACCCCGCCCGTCACCGATGAACTCGTACGAGCGCTGTACGCGCCCCTGAGCAGACTCCTCAAGGCGGACCTGCGCCTGGAGCGCGAACGCGCCGGATTCCTGATCAACACCAGGCATTGACCTGATCACCACCAGCATGGAGAGGTACGTGCCATGGCCCCGACCGACAACGACGATCCGGCCGTCAGTGTCTGCTTCGTCGTCACCATCGACGGCATCGAACTCGGCTCGTTCAACACCTGCGACGGTCTCGGCTGCGAAGTGGTGCTCGAAGCACGTGAGGAGGGCGGCAACAACGGCCACGTCTGGCAGTTGCCCACCCGCCTCAAGTACTCGAACGTCAAGCTGTCCCGCCCGCTGACCCGGGAGACGGAGAAGGTCGCCAAGTGGTTCGCCGGCATGACGACCGGCTTCAGACGTAAGACCGCGCATATCGAGGCCAGGACGGGCGACGGCCGCAAGGTCGCCCAGTGGGGGCTGCTGGAGGTCGTACCGGTGCGCTGGACCGGCCCCTCCTTCACGCCCGAGTCCCCCAAGGTCGCGATCGAGACCATCGAGATCGCCCACCACGGCTATGTGATGGAGGGCTGAGCGCGATGAGCCGGCCCATCGCCTTCAGCGCCGCCGGCAGCTCGGGTACGGCCGCCTCCCGGGCGCCCGGCTCCGCGAGGCCCAAGCTGGAACACGCCTATCTGGAGCTGCGTACGCCGCCGCCCGGCGGCAGTCTGACCCCCGGCGGGCCGTGCGGCCGTATCGAGTTCCAGTTCAATCCCAAGGAGTTGAGCCTGACGAAGGCGGCGTCCTGGAAGCGCACCCCCGCCAAGGGCGCGAAGAGTTCGGGGCCGCCGGAGTACCAGGGTCCGCAGCCGAGCAAGCTGACGCTGGAGATGTTCTTCGACGCCAGCGACACCCAGGACAGCAGCGTCGTGACGTCCGTCGAGAAGCTCTTCGCCTGCTGTGTGCCGACCGACGAGACCCGTCAGCAGCAGCGCTCCTCGCCGCCATGGGTGGTGTTCCACTGGGGCGGGCTCACGGGCTTTCCCGGCTATGTGAGCCAAGTGCAGGCGAAGTACACGCTCTTCACGACCTCCGGTGTCCCCATCAGGGCGCTCTGCCAGGTGACGATGGAGGAGATCAGCGGAGAGACACCGGGGCAGAACCCGACCTCGGGTGCGCTGGCGGCGCGGCGCGTGCACCGGGTGCGCGCCGGGGATTCGCTGCCGGGTCTCGCCCACCGCGAGTACGGGGATCCGGGCGCCTGGCGGGTCATCGCCGAGGCGAACGGGATCGACGACCCGATGCGGCTGGCCGGCGGCCAGGAGCTGCTGCTGCCCGCGCTTGACGAGCTGGACCGGCTGCGCGAATCCGAGCGCGCGCGGGAACTGCCGAGGCAGGGGTGAGGGCGGATGGCCCAGCAGAGTGTCTCCAAGGCGCTGGTGATCGAGTTCGCCGGCAGTCCGCTGCCACCGGCCCTCGCCAACACACTGGTCGAGGGGTACGTGGACGACAGCCGCACGCTGCCGGACCTCTTCGTGCTTCGCTTCCGCGACCCCGGCCGGGTGCTGCTGGAACAGACGGGCCTCAAGATCGGCGGTGAGGCCCGGCTGCTGGCGTACGCGGGCGGGGGCCCCTCCGCGACGCCACTGCTGACCGGTGTGGTGACGGCCCTGGAGGTCGAGATCGACGACACCGGCACGTTCACGGTGGTGCGCGGGCTCGACGAGTCGCACCGGCTGTTCCGGGGCCGCCGCGTCGCCGGGTATCAGAACATGACGCTCGCCGACATCTGCGCGCAGGTGGCGCAGCGGGCCGGACTGCGCCCCGGGACCGTCGATGTCGCCGGGCCTGTGCTGGAGCATGTGGCCCAACCCAACATCAGCGACTGGGAGTTCGTACGCGGGCTCGCGGAGGAGGCGGGCGCCCAGGCGTATGTCACGGACGGCCGGCTGCATATCACCAGGCCCGCCGAGGCCAGTGGCGCGCCGGACAGCTCCGCGCGGGCCGAACAGGACCCGCTGGTACTGGAGATGGGGAGCAATCTGATCCGCTGCCGGGCCGGGGTGTCGTCGGCCGAGCAGGTCTCCGAGGTGGAGGTGCGCGGCTGGGACGTGGCGGCCAAACAGCCGCTGGTGGGTCGGGCACCGGCGGGGAGTGCGTCGACGCTGGCCCTCGGGCTGACGGCGGCCGAGGTGTCGGCGCCCTTCGGCGAGGCGAGTTTCGTCGTCACGGACGCCTCGTACGGGACGCAGGCGCAGGTGGATCAGGCGGCGAAGGCGCTGGCGGAGCGGATCGCCGGATCCTTCGCCGAGCTGGAGGCGGTGATCCGGGGCAATCCGCGGGTGCGGGCGGGCAGCGCCGTGGCGCTCAATGCCGTGGGCGCGCCCTTCGAGGGGCGCTATACGGTCACTTCCTCGCGGCATGTCTTCGACCCCGTGCGCGGCTACGAGACCTGGATCACCGTTTCGGGGCAGCAGGAGCGCTCGCTGTTCGGCCTGACCGGCGGCGGCGCGGGCTCGGGCGGTGGTGGCGCCGGTGCGGCTGCGGGCGGGCGCTGCTCGGGGCTGGTCAACGGAACGGTGACGGACACTCAGGACCCGCAGGGGATGGGGCGGGTGAAGGTCCGCTTCCCGTGGCTGTCGGACGAGTACGCGAGCGACTGGGCGCGTACGGCGCAGTCCGGTGGTACGGGCGGCGGCGAGGCGTTCATCCCCGAGGTGGGGGAGGAGGTACTGGTCGGCTTCGAGCAAGGCCATCTGGACCGGCCGTATGTACTGGCCGGTCTCTACAACGGTCAGGACAAGCCCTCCCAGGGCACCGCCGGAACCGGCGGTGGAAGCGGCACCAGTGGTGGAAGCGGTGGCGGTGGCGGGGAAGGCGTCGGCGGCTCCGGAGGCGGCGAGCTGATCGACCCCACCAGTGGTGCGGTCAACCGGCGTGCCTTCGCCTCCAAGGGCGGCAATCAACTGGAGCTGCTGGACGCCGCGAACGGCCCGCAGGGCGTACGACTGGTCACCGGGGACGGCAAGTTGAGGATCGATCTCGACCGCAGAGGGACCACCATCGTGGTCAACAGCGACGGCGGTGTGGAGATAGAGGCCCGGCAACAGGTCTCGATCAAGGCAGGCAACGGCGTGGCACTGGACGCCGGGCAGGGCGTACTCGAACTCAGCGGTGATTCAGTGACGTTGACGGCCCGCACAGGGGTTCAGGTGGACGGCGGAACCGGCCGGCTTCGGCTGGCCACCGGCGGAACAGTCGATATGACGGGCAGTCAGGTCGCGGTCAACGGAACCTCGCGGACCGAGATCAGGGGCGGCAGCACCTGCTCCATCAACGCACCACTGGTCAAGCTCAACTAGCAGACGAGCCGAGCCCCCTAGGACGAGCCGCCTAGGACGAGCCGCCTAGGACGAGCCGCCTGAGAAGAGCCACCTGAGAAGAGCCACGCAGCAGACGAGACGAGAGGAGCACGCGGAGATGTCGGCAGCCGCACGCGTCGGCGACCCCACCGGCCATCCCGGTACGGTCGGCCCGCCAGGCGTTCCTTCGGTGCTGATCGGCGGCCGGCCCGCGGCCACCGTCGGGACCCCGCACCAGTGCGCCGTCCCACCGCCCGCCGTACATCCGCCGTCCGCGATCGCCGGCCCCGGCAGCTCCACCGTACTGATCGGCGGGGTGCCGGCCGCCCGGGTCGGTGACCGGGCGGGCTGCGGCTCACCCGTCGTGACCGGCTGTCCGACCGTGCTGATCGGGGGCTGAACGCCATGGGAGAGCAGTTCATCGGCGCGGGCTGGGCCTTCCCGCCGCGTACGGACGCCACCGGCTCCATCGCGCTCGTGAGTGGCGAACGCGCGCTGGAGGAGTCGATCCGGCTGATCCTCGCGACCTCGCCGGGCGAGCGCCCGATGCGGCCGGAGTTCGGCTGCGCCGTCAACGACTATGTGTTCGCCCCCGCGGACGCGGGTACGGCGGGGCAACTCGCGTACGAGGTGCGTCTCGCGCTGGAGCGGTGGGAGCCCCGTATCGAGGTGGCGGAGGTGACGGTCCGGTTCGACGAGGCGGACAGCGGAGTCCTCTATATCGACATCGGCTATACGGTGCGCGGCTCCAACGACCCCCGGAATCTCGTATTCCCGTTCTATGTGATCCCCCAGCACGAGGAGGACGGCGCGTGACGCTTCCCAGCCCCGATCTGGACGACCGCCGCTTCCAGGGCCTGGTGGACGAGGCCAAGCGGCTGGTGCAGCAGCGCTGTCCCGAGTGGACCGACCACAACGTCTCGGATCCCGGCGTGACCCTGATCGAGGCCTTCGCCACCATGGTCGACCAACTCGTCTACCGGCTGAACCGCGTGCCGGAGAAGAACTATCTGACCTTTCTCGATCTCATCGGGGTACAGCTCTATCCGCCGACGGCGGCCCGTACCGAAGTGACGTTCCGGCTCTCGGCGCCGCAGCCCGAGGCGGTACGGGTCAGGGCGGGCACCGAGGTCGCCACGGTCCGTACCGAGACCGAGGAAGCGGTGGTCTTCACCACGAACCGGCCGCTGTCCATCGTTCCCTGCGCGTTCGCGTATCTGGCCACCCGGTCGGCGGACGGCGAAGCGGTCGAGCGGTCCGAGGAGTTGGCGCTCGGCCGCGAAGTGCCCTGCTTCGGCCGTACCCCCACCCCCGGAGACGCGCTCTATGTGGGCCTCTCCGCCGCGGTGCCCGCCGGGGTGGTCGTGCTGCGGCTCGACTGCCGGGTCGAGGGCGTGGGCGTCGACCCGCGGCACGCGCCGCTGCGCTGGGAGGCATGGGACGGCGCGGAGTGGCGGGCCTGCGAGATCGAGAAGGACGATACGGGCGGCTTCAACAAGTCGGGCGAGCTGATCCTCCATCTGCCGCGCACCCACGCCGCCTCGGCGGTCGTACGGCGTACCGCGGGCTGGCTGCGCTGCCGGCTGCTGGAGTCCGAACCGGGCCAGCCCAGCTACGTCGCACCGCCGACCGTCCGGCGGATCACGGCCTTCACGATCGGGGCGACGGTCGAGGCCGCGCACGCCGAGACGGTACGTGACGAGGTGCTCGGCGCCGCGGAGGGCGTTCCCGGACAGAGTTTCCTGCTCGCGAGACCACCCGTCGTACCGGGGGACTTCGTCGTCGAGGTGGCGGATCCGGACGAGGGGTCCGGCTGGGCCGACTGGACGCGGGTCGACGACTTCGCCCACTCGGGACCCGACGACCGGCACATCACCCTGGACCCCAACTCCGGCCGGGTGGACTTCGGTCCGGCCGTACGGGAGCAGGACGGCGGTCTGCGCCATTACGGCGCGGTCCCGCGCAAGGGCAGCGCGGTACGGGTGCGCGGATACCGCACGGGCGGGGGCAGACGGGGCAATGTCGCCAGGGGAGCGCTGCGCGTCCTGCGCGGCTCCCTGCCGTTCGTGGCGCGGGTGGAGAACCGGCGGCCCGCGCTGGGCGGGGTCGACGGCGAGACGGTGGAGAGCGCCCGGGTGCGCGGGCCGATGACGCTGCGGACGCTGCACCGCGCCGTCGTGCCGCACGACTACGAACTGCTGGCCCGCGAGGTGGCCCCGGACGCGGCGCGGGTGTACTGCGTACCGGCCGGCCGGGACGCGGAGGCGGGCGGGGTACGGCTGCTGGTCGTACCGGCCGGGCGCAGCGACGAACAGGGCCGGATCAGCTTCGACGAGCTGATCCCGCCGCCGGACACGATGGCGCAGATCAGCGGGCATCTGGACGAGCGGCGTCCGATCGGGGCCCGGCTGATGGTGGAGCCGCCGTTCTACCAAGGGGTCACCGTCGTCGCTTCGGTGCAGGCGCGCCGGGGCGCCGTGCCCGAGCGGCTGCGCGAGGCCGCGCTCGCCGCGCTCTACGGCTACTTCAACCCGCTGACCGGCGGCCCTGACGGACAGGGCTGGCCGTTCGGGCGGCCCATTCAGTCCGGTGAGGCGTTCGCGGTGCTCCAGCGAGTGCCGGAGGTGGATCTGGTGGAGGACGTACGGCTCTTCCCCGCGGACCCGATGACCGGGCAGCGCGGGGAGGCGACGACAAGGATCACGCTCGACCGGCACGCGCTGGCCTTCTCGTACGAACACCAGCTGCGGATACGGGAGGTGTGAGCGATGCGCGGAACCGTCGCCGGACTGCCCTCGCCGCATCCGCTGGTCGAGTTGCTGCCCGCGGTCTATCTGGAGCAGGACTTCCTGCGGCGCTTCCTCTCCGCGCTGGACGATGTGCTCGCCCCGATCCAGCTGACTCTCGACAATCTGCCCGCGCATCTGGATCCGCGCAGCGCGCCCGAGGACTTCCTCGACTGGGTGGCGCAGTGGGTGGCCGCCGAGCCGCACGGCGACGCGCCGGTCGGCGCGCGACGGACGGCGGTGACGGAGGCGGTCGCCCGGCACAGCCGCCGGGGGACGCGCGGCGGCCTGGCGGAGGCGATCCGGCGGCGCACCGGTGTGGCGCCGGAGATCACCGAGAGCGGTGGCGCGGGCTGGTCGTCGACGCCGCACACGGCGCTGCCCGGCGAGGAACTCCCCTGGGTGGCCGTACGGCTACGGGTGCCTGAGCCGGACGCGGTGGACCGGATCGGTCTGGAGGAGCTGATCGAGGGGGAGATCCCCGCGCACATCGGGTACGAGGTGGAGATCCTGCCGTCGGCCGAGCCGTCGGCTGAGCCATCGGCCGGGGAGCGGCCATGACCTGCCCCGAGTGCGGGCACCGCAACGCGCCGGGCACGGCGTTCTGCGCGTCCTGCGAGACGTTCCTGGAGTGGGCAGATCCGGAAGGGTCCGGTGGCGGGACCGGTACGGGGAGCGGCGCCGGGGATTCCGGATCGTCGCGGCGAACGCCCCCGCCGGCCCCCGCGCCGGCGCCAACAACCACGCCAACAACCACGCCCACGTCTACGCCCACGTCGGCAACAACGCCCGTCCCCGCGCCCGCCGACCCTCCGGCCCCGGAGCGCGTACGAGAGCCCGCGCCGGAAACCGCCCCGGAACCCGTGGCGGAACCTCCCATGGCGGAACCTGTACGGGAGCCCGCCCCGGAACCCGTCGCCGCGGGCCCCCGTCGCCCCGGGGACCGGCTGGACTCCCCCGTGCCCGGCCCCGGCGAGGACCCCGACGAGCCGGCCGGTCGGCCGGGCCCCGACGCCGTACCGCGCCCCCACCACGGACCCGCCGTGCGCTGCCCCAACTGCCGTACGGAGAACGCTCCCGACCGCACCCTCTGTCTGCGCTGCGGTCTGCTCCTGGATCCGGGACCACCGCCCGAACTGCCGCTGCCGTGGTGGCGCCGGCTGCTGAGCCGTCGTCGGCGCGCCCTGCCGACGGCGGGCACGCGTCCCAAGCGCCGTCTGTGGCGGCGCCCGAGCCTCGCCGTTCCGCTCACCCTCGTCATCCTGGCGGCCGCCGTCTGGTTCGCACGTCCCCACCTCTCCGACGCGTTCGACTTCACGAAGGACAGCACCGGTACACCCGAGGAGCTGCGACCGATCCGTGTCCGAGGCTCCAGCGCGCTGGCGGACCATCCGCCCCGGGACGCGTTCGACACGTACACCAATCGCTTCTGGGTCCCCGCCGAGGCCGGGCCCGGGCTCGGCGAGTATCTGGAGGCCGACTTCGAGGAGCCGGTACGGCTGCTCAAACTGGTCGTCTTCGCGGGCCGGTCGGCCAAGGCGGACGAGTTCCTCGCGCAGGCGCGGCCCGCCGCGCTGACCGTGACACTGCGCTCCGCGTCCGACGAGGTCACCGAGAAGAGGATCACGCTCAAGGACCAGCCCGGCCAGCAGACCTTCGACGTACGCGGCTCGGACGTCGTCCGGGTGCGGCTCGCGATCGACGATGTCCATGGCAAAGGTCCCGGCCGCAGACCCGCCGTCGCCGAGATCGAGTTCTTCGGACGGCGCTGAATGGGCCACGCTGGTGTCCAGAAGTCGATCCGACGACCCGTGGCCCTTGGCCTGGGGCTGCCGCTGACGGAGACTGAAGCGATGACACAGCGTGTGGATCTCGCGACCGTGATGAACCGTCTGGCGATCGATGAGGTGATCACCGACTACGCCGTGACCATGGACGACGCCGACTGGCCGGGGTTCCGCGCCCTGTTCACCCCGGACGGCCGCGCCGACTACACCGCGGCGGGCGGCATCGAGGGGTCCGCCGACGAGGTCGCCGACTGGCTGGCCGGCACGCTGCGGCCGTTCACCGTCCGTCAGCATCTGATCGTCAACCGGCGGCTGCGCATCCAGGACCTCGGAGGCTATCCGGGCGACCGCGCGGAGCTGCGGGCCGACTATCTCTGCCCGCTGCGGCACGAGTCGGGCGAGGACCTGACGAGCGGCGGCGGTTTCACGTTCGGCCTGCTGCGCGGTGAGGAGGGCTGGCGGCTGCGCACGGTGGTCGCCCACGAGAAGTGGCGCCGCGCCTCCGCGTCCGCCACATCCGCGGCCCCTGTCGTCCCCGTCGTTCCCGCCGTCGACGGCTGACCTGCGGGGTAGGCGCCGGACGCGGCTGCTCCGTATCCGCTTCAGTTCCCTCGATCGGGGGAAGGGTGTGCTGAACGGGCGGGACCTCGGACCTTCTCGCCAAAGGGCCGATCCGGGAGGCACGGTCCAGGAGGCCCGGTCCAGAAGACCCCGTCCGGGACGCGCGGTCCAGGAGGCCCGGTTCGGAAAGCGCGGTCCGCAAGGCACAGTCCGAAAGGCACGGCAGAGGAGGCGCGGAATGCGAACGGCATCGCCGTGGTGGCGCGGCGCGTCCGCCCTGGCCGCCGGCGCGCTCCCGGCCCTCGCCTTCCCCTCGCCGTCCCTGTGGTGGCTGGCGTATGTGGCACTGGTGCCCTGGATGCTGCTCGTACGGTCCGCGCCGACAGGCCGCCGCGCCGCGCTGGAGGGCTGGCTGGGCGGTCTCGGCTTCATCGTCGCCGTGCACCACTGGCTGATACCGAGCCTTCATGTGTTCATCGTGGTGCTCGCGGCGCTGCTGGGTCTGCTGTGGGCGCCGTGGGGGTGGCTGGTACGCGCCGTGCTCGGCGGCGCGCCGTCCACGGGCCGCGCCGCCGTCGCCCTGGCCGTGCTCCCCTCGGGCTGGCTGATGGTCGAACTGGTCAGGTCCTGGGAGGGACTTGGCGGCCCATGGGGTCTGCTCGGCGCCAGCCAGTGGGAGGTCTCGCCCGCGCTGCGGCTGGCCTCGGTGGGCGGAGTGTGGCTGGTGAGTCTGCTGGTGGTCGCGGTGAACACCGCGCTGACCCTGCTGGTCGCGGTGCCCCGGGCACGCGGGGCGGCGGCCCTCGGCATCGTGGTGTGCGCCATCACGGCGGGATCGGTGGGCTGGTGGGCGCCGGAGCCCGAGCGGTCGGGCCTGGCGCGGATCGCGGTCGTCCAGCCGGGCGTGGTGTCCGGCACGGGCTCGGTGGAACGGCGGTTCGCGCGCGGCGAGGAACTGACCCGCACGCTGGCCGGACAGGATCTCGATCTGGTGGTGTGGGGCGAGAGCAGCGTCGGCGCCGATCTGGCGGCGCGGCCGGATCTCGCGGCGCGGATCGCCGTACTCTCCCGCACGGTGGGCGCGGAGATCCTGGTCAATGTCGATGCGCGCAGTACGGACCCGACGGGCCGGGCGGGCATATTCAAGCGTGGTGTCCTGGTCGGGCCGAACGGTCCGACCGGCGATGTGTACGACAAGATGCGGCTGGTGCCCTTCGGCGAGTACATACCGGCCCGTGCCGCGCTGGGCTGGGTGACCTCGGTGGGCAAGGCGGCCGGTGAGGACCGTATTCGCGGCACCCGCCAGTCGGTGGTGGTGCTGCCGGGCGAGGGCAGGGGCGGGCTCCGGTTCGGTCCGCTGATCTGCTTCGAGTCGGCGTTCCCCGATATGAGCAGACGGTTGGTCAGGGACGGCGCGCAGGTGCTGGTGGCACAGTCCTCGACCTCGTCGTTCCAGGGCAGTTGGGCGCCGGAGCAGCATGCCTCACTGGCGGCCCTGCGGGCGGCGGAGACCGGCAGGTCGATGGTGCACGCCACGCTGACGGGCGTCAGCGCGGTGTTCGGCCCCGAGGGCGAACGGGTGGGCGGCGCGATCGGTGTCGACCGTTCGGCCGCCGCCGTCTTCGATCTGCCGCTGGCCGGGGGCACCACCCTCTACGCGCGGTTCGGCGACTGGGCGGTCCATGGCGCGCTGGTGGTCCTGGCGGCGTTCTTCGCGGTGGAGGGGGCCCGTTCGCTCAGGCGGCGGACTGGTCCAGCGCCTCTCGTACCACCCGCTCGCACAGCTCATGAGTCAGCAGCGCATCCCGCGCGCTGAGCGTCTTTCCGGCTCGTACGGTGTCGAGGAACGCCAGCACGCACTGCTCGATTCCGCGCTGGCGGGCCACCGGGACCCAGTCGCCGCGCCGCCGGACACTCGGCTGCCCCTTGTGGTCGATGATCGTCGCGAGATCGTGGACGGCACGCTTGCTGTCCTGTCCCGACACTTCGAGGATCTCCTCGGTGGAGCCGCTCAGCCGGTTCATCACGCCGATCGCGGTGAAGCCGTCCCCGGAGAGCTGGAGGACGACATGGTGCAGCAGTCCCCGCCGGATCCGCGCCCGTACGTCGGTGTGCTCGACCGGCCCGGGGAGCAGAAAGCGCAGCGTGTCCACGACATGGATGAAGTCGTCGAGGACGAAGGTCCGCGGGTCCTCGGGGAGACCCACCCGGTTCTTCTGAAGGAGGATCAGCTCGCGCGGATGCTCCAGGCACTGCGCGTACCCGGGCGCGAACCGCCGGTTGAAGCCGACGGCGAGGCTCACGCCCCGCTCCTCCGCGAGGCGCACGATCCGCTCGGAGTCGGCGAGTTCGTACGCGATCGGCTTGTCGACATAGGTCGGTACGCCCGCCTCCAGGAGCCGGGTCACGATCTCGGCGTGCACGGCGGTCGGGGCGTGCACGAACGCGGCGTCGAGGCCCTGGGCGAGCAGTGAGTCGAGATCCGTGTGACACCGCTCCGCCGGGATGTGGTGGACCTCGGCGGTACGCGACAGGGTGGCGGGGGTACGGGTCTGCAGATGCAGCTCGACCCCGGGCAGTGTGGTGAGCACCGGCAGATACGCCTTCCGCGCGATGTCGCCGAGCCCGATGCAGCCGATCTTCACAAGGGCCTCCCCAGCCTGTCGTTACGCGCCGTCACGGAAGCATACGTGCGCCCCGGGGGCCGCCAGTCGGCGAGCCCGGCGAAGCCGCGCGGAGTCCCGGCCCGAGGCGGGACACGGCGGCGGGCTCCAACGCCCCCGAACCGCTGCGCGGAATGCTCGGGACTCCGGACCGGCCGCGCGGGCTCTAAAGCATTCGCCACCTGGGCGGCTCATCCCTGAGTATGTCCGCCATGACATCCACCGAGGCCACACCCGAAGCCACGCCCGAAGCCACCCCCGAGGCCACACCGCAGCGCTCCGAGCCCTCCACTCTCGCCGGGGAGCGCGAGATGCTGGAGGGCTGGCTCGACTATCACCGCGAGACCCTGGCCCTGAAATGTTCCGGCCTGGACGAGAAACAGCTCAAGGAGGCATCCGTTCCGCCCTCCGATCTGACCCTGCTCGGTCTGGTACGGCATATGGCCGAGGTGGAGGGCAACTGGTTCCGCAACCGGCTGGCCGACGAGCGGAGCGCCGCGCTCTACTGCACCGACGCCGACCCGGACGGCGACTTCCACCCGAGCGAGGCCGACACCTGGGAGGAGGCGTCCGCCACCTGGCGCGCCGAGATCGCCCACGCCCGCGAACTGGCCGCGCGGTACACCCTCGACGAACTCGGCACCGGACAGCCCAGCCGCCATACCGGCGATCCGTACACCCTTCGCTGGATCTACACCCACCTGATCGAGGAGTACGCCCGGCACAACGGCCATGCAGATCTCCTCCGCGAGCGGATCGACGGCGCGACGGGCGACTGACTCGACGGCGGCTCCACGGCCTCACCGACCCACGGCCCCACCGACCCATTGAGCGATTGGCCGGGCGGCTGACCCGACGGCGCGGGCCGCGCGCGGTTCGCGCGCGGCCCGGCGTCACCCGTCCGGGCCAATCCGCGCTCTTCCGCTCCCCAACAGTGCCCCTAACCAGCAGAGTTGCCCAAGTGCACCGAACCAACCGAACGAGAAGCGCGGCGATGATCCTGATGGGGGTGGCGGTCACCGCCGTCTCCGGATGCGTGGCCGTGGAGCCGCACCCCTCGCCCGGTCCCTCGCCTCGCCCGGGAACGAGCAGCGGTATCCAGCCCCCGGGAGCGCCCGAGCCGCTGATCATCGAGGCCCCGGCCAAGGAGGCGCTGGAGGCGGCCGTCCCCCCGTCGGCCCCGAAATCGGCGCCACGCTCCTCCGTCGAAAGCCGCCCGCCGGCCCTGGACCGGCCCGCCCCGGACTCGACGAACGGCCCCGCGCGGCCCCCGGCGACGTCCCGGCCGGAGCGGCGGCATGAGGACCGCCCCGAGGAACAGCGGCATTCGGCGCCGCCGCCCGCACCGGCCATCGCCGGTGTCTGCGCGCTGGGCGAGCGTTACGGCCAGTGGCCGAAGGACAGTCCCCAGGCCCGCATCTGCCGTGACACCTACGGCGATTGACGCCCCCCGGTCCCCCGCTCTCGCTGTCAACGCTCGCGCAGCAGCCGCTCCAGCCGGTCGATCCCGGCTCCGACCCCGTTCACATCCCCCTTCTCCCCCAGGGCGTCCGCCGCCTCACGCGCCCGGTCCAGATGGAGCCGCGCCGCCTCCGGCAGCTGGAGCTTCACATAGTCGGCGGCGAGATTGAGATGGAGCGACGGATAGAAGGCCCGCACCACCGAAGAGGTCCCGGGTACACCAGCCCGGGCCTCCACCAACCGGTCATCGGCCACCCCGTCACCAGCCACCCCGTCACCGGCCACCCCGTCACCGGCTGCCCGGTCATCGGCCGCCCGGTCATCGACCACCGCGTCACCGGCCGCCCGGCCGTCGACCGCCGACTCCTCCCTCAGCCCGTCCGCCGCCGTCAGCGCCCGCAGATCCCAGGCCAGTTCATCACCCGGGTCGTCCTGCGTATCGGCCATGTAGTGCGCCAGCGCGCAGCGGTGAAACGCGTCCCCCGCCTCCCCCAGCTCCGCCCAGAGCAGGCCGAACCGGTTGCGCGCCTCCTCGCGGTCGCCGCCGTGGAGAAGCATGACCGCCTGCCCGATCCTGGTCATGAAGGCGTCCTCCGACGCCTCCTGCCGCTCCCTCACTACCGCCGCCTCCGTATGCCGTCCATGCCGTCGCCGGCCGGACTCCCTGTACCGTCCACAGGCCGTCCAGAAAATCCGACGAACACAACGCTATCCGGCATGACGGACAATGGCCTCCAGGCTCGGGCGGATGACCCGAGCCTGTCGGCCGGTCCGGCGGCTCAGCCGCGGTCGGCGAGATTCGGAATGCGCCAGTCGATGGGAGCGTGCCCCTGCGCGGCGACCGCCTCATTGATCTGGGTGAACGGCCGCGACCCGAAGAACTTCTTCGCGGAGAGCGGCGAGGGGTGCGCGCCCTTCACCACCACATGCCGCTCCGTGTCGATCAGCGGCAGCTTCTTCTGCGCGTAGGCGCCCCACAGGACGAAGACCGCCGGGTCGGGCCGCTCGGCCACGGCACGGATCACCGCGTCCGTCACCTTCTCCCAGCCCTTGCCCTTGTGCGAGTTGGCCTCACCCGCGCGGACCGTCAGCACCGCGTTGAGCAACAGCACCCCCTGCTCGGCCCACGGCATCAGATAGCCGTTGTCCGGCACCGGGTGGCCCAGCTCCTCCTTCATCTCCTTGTAGATGTTCCGCAGGGAGGGCGGGGTCCTGACACCGGGCCGTACGGAGAAGCAGAGCCCGTGCCCCTGCCCCTCGCCGTGGTAAGGGTCCTGGCCCAGGATCAGGACCTTCACCTTGTCGTACGGAGTGGCGTCGAGCGCGGCGAAGACCTCTTCACGCGGCGGATAGACCGGCCCCTTGGCCCGCTCCTCCTCGACGAACTCGGTCAGCTCCTTGAAATAGGGCTTCGCCAGCTCATCGCCGAGGACGCCGCGCCAGGACTCGGGCAGCATGTCGGTGTCGGTCACGTCAACAACCTCCGGTAAGCGATCACTTGTGCATGACTGAACCTACCGGGGACCACTGACAACGGTCTCTCGTAGCTGGTGGCAGCGGCATCGGCGGCTACCAGCCGGCCTTCCGGTGCAACTCCCACATCTGCATGACGGTCTGCGGATCGAGCGCCCGCTCGCCGCCGCCGATGTCGTCGGTCGACGCCACGTACAGCCTGCCCTGCCACAGCGGAAGGAGCCGTACGTCGTCGACGAAGATCTCCTGAGCGCGCTCGAACTGCTCGTTCACCGCCGCGCGGTCGCTCACCCGCCGGGACTGGGGCAGCAGCTTCCGGGTGATCTCGGGACTCTCGTACGGGGTGCTCAGCGCGTTGTTCGTGCCGACGAAGGGCGCGATGAAGTTGTCCGGGTCCGGGAAGTCGGGGAACCAGCCGCGGCCGAACACGGGGAACTCCCCCTTCTGGTAGCCCGCCTGGAACTGTTTCCACGGCTTGCTCCGGAGGGTGATCCTGAACAGCCCCGACGCTTCGAGCTGGTGCTTCAACTCGGTGAACTCCGCGGCCGTCCCTGACCCGTAGCGGTCCGTGGTGTACCAGAGTGTGAGAGGCACGGGCTTCCTGATGCCCGCGCCGTTGAGGATGGCCCTCGCCTCGTTCACATCGGGCTCGCCGTACTGGTCGAAGAAGCTGGTGGTGTGCGCGAAAATGCCCCTGGGGACCATCGAGTACAGCGGTTCGGCCGTGCCCGGGTAGACCTTGGCCACCAGCGCGTCGCGGTCCACGATCTGGGCCACCGCCCTGCGCACCGCGAGCTTGCCGGCCGCCGGATCGGCGGGGTTGAACACCAGATAGCGGATGTCGGCGCCGACGGCTTCGACCAGTTGCAGATCCTTGTTCCGCGCCCCCTTGCGTTCGAGTTCGACGACCTGCGCCGAGGTGAGACCCCGGTAGACGGCGTCGATGTCCTTCTTCTGCAGGGCCCGGAAGACCGTGGCGGAATCCTTGAAGTACTGGATGGTGACGGCGTCGTTCCGGTGCTTCGCGAATCCGCGGTAGTCCTTGTTCCGGGTCAGCTCCGCCCTGTCCCCGCTGGTGTACGAGGCGAGTACGTACGGCCCCGAGCCGGTGATCCGGCCGTCCTGGCGCAGCCTGTCCTGCGGATACTCGGCCGGGGGGACCAGGGACATGGCGGGTGTGGCGAGGATGAAGGGGAAGGTCGCGTCCGGCCTTCGCAGCCGGAAGACGACGGTGTCGTCCCCGCTCGTCTCCACCGTGTGGAGGGATTCCAGCAGACCGGCGGGGCCGCCCGGCACATTGATCCCGCGGATACGGTCGAAGGAGTGCTTGACGGCCGCCGCGTCGAGCGGCTGGCCGTTGGAGAACTTCAGGCCGTCACGCAGCTCGCACCGGAACACCCGGCTGGCGGTGTCGGTGAATCGGCACTCCCGCGCGGCATCGGGCCGCGGGGACGAACTGCCGGTCGGAAAGCTCAGCAAGGTCTGGAAGACATTGCGGAACATCTCCCAGGAGTTGTCCCAGGACGCCGCCGGATCGAGGGTGCTCGGCTCACTCGTCGTGCCGACGGTTATCCTCTGCTCGGCTTCCGCGTCATCGTCCGGGAACAGGCCGCATCCCGCGAGCAGAGAGAGGGCCGCCAGGGTTGTGGCGGCCCGCCGAGTCGTCCGGTTGAACACGTTCACGTCGCACACGTTCACGCTCCTTGTCCAGCCATGGATCGGCAGACCATATCGCGGCGCCCACCGGATCAATACGCTGATCCGGTGGGGCTTTTGGGGAGGTTGGGGCCGGGAATCGTCACCCCACCCCGGCGTTGAGGAAGATTCCTCCGTCGACGACCAGCGTCTGGCCGGTGATCCAGTCGGACTGGTCCGAGGTGAGGAACGCGGCGGCGCCGCCGATGTCCTCGGGCACCCCGAGCCGTCCCATCGGGTAGGCGGCCGCGGCCTCCGCCTCCCTGCCCTCGTACAGCGCCCGCGCGAAATTGGTCTTGACCACGGCGGGTGCGATGGCGTTGACCCGTACCGCCGGCGCGAACTCGTGTGCCAGCTGAAGGGTCAGATTGACCATCGCCGCCTTGCTCATGCCGTACGCGCCTATGAAGGGGGACGCCGAGACCCCGGCGACCGAGGCGATGTTCACGATCGCGCCGCCGTTCTCCTTCTGCCAGGCCCGCCAGGTCCGCTGGGCGAAGCCGAGCGCCGAGATCACATTGGTCTCGTACACCTTGCGCGCCACGTTCAGGTCCAGCTCGGCCATCGGGCCGAAGACGGGGTTCGTTCCCGCGTTGTTGACCAGGAAGTCGACCCTGCCGAACGCCTCCATGACACGTTCGACCGCGACCGCCTGGTGCCGCTCGTCGTGCGCCTTGCCCGGCACGCCGATCACCCGGTCGGAACCGAGCCTCTCCACGGCCTCCTTGAGCGCGTCCTCGCCCCGGCCGGTGATGCACACCCGGTCGCCGCGCGCGACGAACGCCTCGGCCACTCCGTATCCAATGCCCCGGCTCGCGCCCGTGATCAGGGCGACCTTCCCGCTGTCCGGTGCCCGTCGCTCCGGCTCCGGCTGCCGCGCCGCCTCCGTCGTATTCGCCATGTCCGTTGCCCCCGGCCTCAGTTGAGCGGTCCGCCGGCGACGTACATGACCTGGCCGGAGACAAAGCCGGCCTCCTCGCCCACGAAGAAGGCGATGGCGTTCGCGATGTCCTCCGGCCTGCCGACGCGCCGCACCGGGATCTGGCTCGCCGCCGCGGCCTGGAACTCCTCGAAATCCATGCCGACACGGGCGGCGGTCTGCGCGGTCATATCGGTGACGACGAAGCCGGGCGCCACCGCGTTGGCGGTGATGCCGAACTTGCCGAGTTCCTTGGCGAGGGTCTTGGTGAAGCCCTGGAGACCGGCCTTGACCGCCGCGTAGTTGGCCTGGCCGCGGTTGCCGAGCGCGGAGCTGGAGGAGAGGCTGACGATCCGGCCGAACCCGGCGTCCACCATGTACTTCTGGCAGGCCTTGGCCATCAGGAACGCGCCCTTGAGATGCACGTTCACCACGGTGTCCCAGTCGGACTCGGTCATCTTGAAGAGCAGGTTGTCCCGCAGCACACCCGCGTTGTTGACCAGGATCGTCGGCGCCCCCAGCTCGGCGGCGACCCGCGCGACGGCGGTCTCCACCCGCGCACTGTCGGAGACATCACAGCCGACGGCGAGTGCCGTGCCACCGGCGGAGGTGATCTTCTCGACGGTGTCCGCGCACGCCGCCTCGTCGAGGTCGAGTACGGCGACGGCGCGGCCCTCCGCCGCCAGTCGTAGCGCGGTGGCGGCGCCAATGCCACGCGCCGCCCCGGTCACGACGGCTACGCGCTGCTCGGTGGTCGACATCCCTGTTCTCCTCGCCCTAGGCTCCTGCGACTCCTGATCGCCACGACCACTGAGCAACCGCTTAGTAGGTCCAGCAGACAGACGCTAGAAGCCACGGCACGTGGTGTCAACGGCCGATGGCGGCGATGGCGGGATCCGGCGCCGACGTCACACCACCGGCATCACCCCGCCCCTGTCACAGCGACATGGCCAGGTCCTGTCCGGTCGATCTTCGTGGATCAGCCCGCGAGGATCGGCCGGACAGGGCGTTCGTCAGCGCACCAACAGATCGAGCAGCCGCTCGGCCTCCGCACCCGGGTCGTCCGTCAGTCCGGTGTGTACGGGACCGGGCTGTACGACGGTCGAGCGCGGCGCGATCAGCCACCGGAACCGCCGCCCCGCGTCGTCCTGCGCGGCCTGACCGGCCGCGTCACCGCCGCGGCAGACGCTCTCGACGGCACGCAGCGCCGCCCGCACCCCCACGACATCCGCGTCCGGGTCGAGGATCCTCAGCTTGGCCTCGTCCAGATGGGTCCTGGCCGAAACGTAGGACCGGGCGCGGCAGTAGACCAGCACCCCGGCGTTGAAACACTCGCCGCGCTCCACCCGCGGCACGACCCGCAGCAGCGCGTACTCGTAGACATCCTTGGTGCTCACCGGCCGCCGTCCTCGGTGCTCTGTCCGTCAGCCGTCCGCCCGCCGGTCCGCGCTCCTGGCGTCAGCCGGTCGGCCAGCCAACCGGGCGCCCGCGAGGGGCCGTTCGTGGTGGGCGCGTCGAGGGTGATGCGCTCATGGATCGTGCCGGCCCGCGCGAGCAGCGGCTCCATATACGCCTGGCGCAGCGCGTCGGTGGAGTCGAAGCCCGGCTCGTCGACCAGCCACTCGTCCGGTACGTCGGCGGTGACCTCCGTCAGCAACTCCTCGGTGACCAGCGGCGCCAGCTCGGCCGCGGCCGACGCGATGTCGGGGCCGAAGGCGGCGAGCACATGGTCGGAGGCGTTGTACGGCTTCGCCGCGGAAGCCCGCGCGCCGGGCCAGTTGTGGTGCCAGATCATCGTCGCGCCATGGTCGATGAGCCACACGTCACCGTGCCAGACGAGCATGTTGGGGTTGCGCCAGGAGCGGTCGACATTGTTGACGACCGCGTCGAACCAGACGATCCGCCCAGCCTCCTCCGGACCCACCTGGTAAGCCAGCGGATCGAAGCCTATCGATCCCGGCAGATAGTCCATTCCGAGGTTCAGCCCACCGCTCGCCTTCAGCAACTCCTGCACCTCCTGGTCGGGCTCGGAGAGTCCGATCACGGGGTCGAGTTGCATACGGACCAGCTCGGGGATTCTCAGTCCCAGCCTGCGGGCCAGCTGCCCGCAGATCACCTCGGCGACCAGGGTCTTGCGGCCCTGTCCGGCGCCGGTGAATTTCATGACGTACGTACCGAGATCGTCAGCCTCGACGATCCCCGGAAGCGAGCCGCCCTCACGCAAGGGCGTGACATAGCGGGTCGCGGTGACTTCGGTGAGCATCGCGCCAGATTACTTCGGGGCCGTGGGGCACCGCTCGGCCATTTCCGCCCGTCAGAGCCCGCCAGGTCCGTCAGAGCCCACCAGAGCCCGTCAGAGCGCCTGGCCACCTGAGGTCGCTTGGGGTCGCTTCGGCATGCCAAGTGGAACCCCGCGGTCGCCGACCGCCGACCCGCCTTGACCTTCGAGCCGAGTCGAAGGTTTACCGTGGCGGGCATGAGCGCGATGCGGATCTCCCAGCTCGCCGCACGCGGCGGCGTCCCGGCCACCACCCTGCGCTATTACGAGAGCGCCGGTCTCCTGCCCGCCGACCGGACCCCGGCCGGTTACCGCGCCTACGGCGAGGACGCCGTGGAACGACTGGCGTTCATCGGCGCCGCCAAACACCTCGGCCTGTCCCTGGACGAGATCCGTGAGCTGCTCGCCGTATGGGAAGGCGGCGCGTGCCGCGAGGTGAAGGCCGAGCTGCGGCCCCGCGTCGCCACACGCCTGGACGAGGCGGAACGGCGCGTCGCGGAACTGACCGCGTTCATCGCTTCACTGAACTCCGCGCTGGAACACCTGGACGCGCTGCCCGACTGGGCGGAACCCTGTGATCCACGGTGCGGCTTCCTCGCCCGGCCGCAACGGTCCACGGCCGCCCCGGTCGATGTGACGCTCTCCCCCGGCCCCGCGGCCGCCGAGGAGGAGGAACGGTGGCGAAGCGCGCCCGTCGCCTGCTCCCTGACCGGCGACGGCATGGCCGAGCGCGTCGAACGGTGGCACCACGCCCTCGACGGCGCCGCCCGCGTCGCAATGGCGGGCGGGCTGCGACTGACCCTGCCCGCCGACCGGTGCGGGACCATCGCCGAACTCGCCGCCGCCGAGCAGCGCTGCTGCCCCTTCTTCGACTTCCGCCTCCACCTCGACGGCCGGCGCCTCCACCTCGAAGTGCGCGCCCCCGCCGAAGGCGCCGGCCTGCTCGCCGACCTGTTCGGCACGGCCGCTCCCTGATCCCGGCATCCCCCGCAACGCCTCCCCACCAGAGAGATCCCTGACGTGCTTGTCGCCCGCTCCATCGCCCTGTTCGCTGTCGCAGCTCTGTTCGAGATCGGAGGCGCCTGGCTGGTCTGGCAGGGGATCCGCGAACACAAGGGCTGGATCTGGATCGGCGCCGGGGTGATCGCCCTGGGGCTGTACGGCGTGGTGGCCACATTTCAGAGCGACGAGAACTTCGGACGCATCCTGGCCGCATACGGCGGCATCTTCGTCGCCGGATCCATCGCCTGGGGCGTGGTCGCCGACGGCTACCGCCCCGACCGCTTCGACATCATCGGCGCCCTGATCTGCCTCGCCGGGATGGCCGTGATCATGTACGCGCCCCGAGGCCACTGACCCGACGCACACGGAGCCACGGATGCGACCGCCTTACCGGGCTTCCACGCCACCGGGTGTACAACTTCAAGACATACGCACCGGGATCGTCGGCCTCGACGATCCCCGGAAGCGGAAGCGAGCCGCCCCACGCAAGGGCGTGACAGAGCAGGTCGGTCCGTCGGAGTCCGCCTGGCGTCGCTTCGGCATGCCCCCGTGAAAGAGACCTGGAGCCCCATGGACACCACTGGCTTTCCGTTGCAGTTCGCCCGTACCCGCCGCTTCTCGCTGGGAGTCCCCCGGCAGTTCACCGTGTCACCGGACGGCGAGCGCGTGCTGTTCGTACGATCCCTTTCCGGTGTCGATCCGCGCAGCCCGCTGTGGCTGTACGAGCGGGGCGAGGAGCGGATCCTCGCCGGTCCCTCGGCCCCCGCCGACGACGCCCACGTCTCCGACGCGGAACGGATACGACGCGAACGGGCACGCGAGACCTCCGTGGGGGTGGTGGGGTACGCCACCGACCGCGAGGCGCGCGTCGTGGCGTACGCGCTGGGCGGTGCCCTCTGGATCGTACGGACGGACGGCGGTGCGCCCTGGCAGGTCCGTACCGAGGGCCCGGTCGTCGATCCGCGCCCCTCGCCCGACGGCACCCACGTCGCCTATGTCAGCGGCGGCGCGCTGCGCGTGGTGGGGACCGACGGCACGGGCGACCGGCCGCTCGCCGAGCCCGAAGCCTCCGATGTGGCCTACGGATTGGCCGATCACTCCGCCGCCGAGTCCATCGGCAGGACGCGCGGCTACTGGTGGTCGCCGGACGGGGACGCCCTGCTGGTGGCCCGGGTCGACACCTCGATGGTGCGGCGCTGGTACCTCGGCGATCCGGCCGATCCGGCGCGGGCGCCGCGCTCGGTGCCGTATCCGGCGGCGGGCACCGCCAACGCGCGGACCTCGCTGTGCGTGGTGACACTCGACGGCCGGCACACCCCCGTGCGGCTGCCGGAGCACGCTCCCGAGGACGAGGCTCCGGCGGGTGTCTGGCGGGACCCGGCCTTCGAGTATGTCGTCAGCGCCGGTTGGGAGAGCGGCGGCCCGGTGGTCGGCCTCCAGACCCGGGACCAGCGCACCTTGTGGGTCCTGCGGGTCGACCCGGCGAGTGGCGAGGTCCGGCGGCTGTTCCGGCAGACCGACGAGCACTGGGTGGAGTGGCTGCCGGGCGCTCCGCTGCACACCGCGTCGGGGGCCGCGGTCCTGCCGTGCCCGCGTGGCGATGCCCGCTCGCTGCGCGTCGGTGACGCCCTCGCGCCTGCGGGGCTCCAGGTCGACGCGGTGCTCGGCGCGGTGGGTGAGCGCGTCCTGTTCACCGCGAGCGAGGAACCGACGGAGACCCATGTCTGGTCGTACGCCCCGGACACCGGGTTCGTGAGGCTGACGGACGAGCCGGGGGTGCACACCGCGTCGGCGGGCGGCGACACCGTCGTCCTCGACAGCAGGACCCCGGACGGGCACACGGTCACGGTCGTGCGCGGCGGCGTCCCTTCGGGCCGGATCGCGGTACTCGCCGAACAGCCGCTGGTCACCCCGAGGCCGGTCCATCTCTCGCTCGGGAAGCGGGAGTTGCGCAGCCGCCTGCATCTGCCGTCCTGGTACACACCGGACGCGGGGAAGCTGCCCGTACTGCTCAGCCCGTACGCGGGCCCCGGCATGCGGGTCGTGACGAAGGGCGGCGGCTGGTACACCGCCGTGTGCCAGTGGTTCGCGGAGCACGGGTTCGCCGTACTGGCCACGGACGGGCGCGGCACCCCGGGACGCGGCGTGGAGTGGCAGCGGGCCGTCGTCGGGGACCGGCTGACGCCCGTACTGACCGACCAGGTCGACGCGCTGCACGCGGCGGCCGACCGGTACGACGCGCTGGACCTGGGGCGGGTGGGGATCCGGGGCTGGTCGTTCAGCGGTTATCTGGCGGCGGCCGCCGTACTGCACCGTCCCGATGTGTTCCACGCGGCGGTCGCGGGAGCCGCGGTGACCGACCGGCGGCTGTACGACACGTACTGGGAGGAGCGCTATCTCGGTCATCCGGGCATCCGGCCGGAGAACTACGACCGTTGTTCGCTGATTCCGTACGCGGACAGGCTGACCCGGCCGCTGATGCTCGTCCACGGGCTCGCCGACGACAATGTGTTCCCCGCCCATACGCTGCGGCTCTCCGCCGCGCTGCTCGCCGCGGGCCGGCCGCACACCGTACTGCCGCTGCCGGGGGCGGGCCATCTCGTCACCCGTGTGGGGCAGGCGGACGCACTTTTGCGCCACGAGCTCGGCTTCCTCGGAAAGAACCTCGGTATCTGAACATCGCGGCGGGTATAGCCGTACCTATGGCTGAACGGCCGACCGGCCGGCGCAGCAGAGCCCATCAGGGAACGGAGCTCGGAATGACGGGAACGCAGGGGACCGCACGGGTCGTCGCACGCCGGACCGTGGTCGCGGCGGCGGGCGCGACCGGGCTGGCGGCGGCGCTGGTCGCGTGCGGCGGTTCGGACACCGCGGCGGACTCCACCGGTTCGGACACCGGGGCGGACTCCGCGGACCCCGCGAACCCCGCGGCCTCGGATGCCTCGAACCCCGGGACGCCCGACGACGGCACGGGCGGCGGCGGGGGGCTGACCGCTGTCCTCGCGAAGACCAGCGAGATCCCGGAGGGCGGCGGGATGGTCTTCGCCGACCAGGGCGTGGTGGTCACCCAGCCCACGGCGGGCGAGTTCAAGGCGTTCTCCGCCAAGTGCACGCACCAGGGCTGCGCCGTGAAGGACATCTCCGACGGAGCCATCCACTGCCCCTGTCACGGCAGTCGGTTCAGCGTGGCGGACGGCAGTGTGAAGGCCGGACCCGCGACGCGGCCGCTGCCCGCGACGCCGATCAAGGTCGCCGGGGACTCGATCACGCTGGCGTGACTCGTCGCGTCACGTCCCGCCCGACACGGTCGCGTCGCGTCCCGTCCGACACGGTCGCGTCGCGTCCCGCCCGATCCGTCGCGTCACGGCGTCCCGTGTGGCCGACGCTCCACACACTCATGACCCGGGAGTGTCGGCACCCATGACCGGCGGCCGGTGGGCTCCACTTTTCGTCGGCAGAAGGTGAAGCCCCCGGCCGCCCCACTCCGCCCGCGGTATCGCCCGCGCTATGGCCTCGGTCAGCCGCCGACCAGCCGGTTCGCGGCCCCGGCCGCTTCCTCCAGCGCCTCGACGGCCGCCCGGATCGACGGACGCCGATCCGCGTCCGCCCGCCATGCGGCGTAGATGTGCCGGCGCATCCGCTGCCGTACGGGCACGACCGCCACGCCCTCCGGCACGGCGCCGCGTCCCAGCCTCGGCGCCACACAGACCCCGAGCCCCTCCGCGATCAGCGCGAGCTGCGTGTGGTGCTCCCCCGCGAGATGCGCGATGCGCGGTTCGAACCCCTTCGAGCGCAGCGTGAACATCAGCCAGTCGTAGCAGAATTCGCCCTCCGGCCAGGAGACCCACGGGTCGTCGGCGAACTCCTCCAGATCCACTTCCGACCGGTCCGCGAGCGGATGGTCCGCGGGCATGGCCACATCGGGGACATCGTCGAGCAGGCGCGCCGTCGCCAGCCCGCCGGGCACCGGCAGCCGCTTGTTGCTCCAGTCGAGCACCACGGCGAGATCGAGATCGCCCCTGACGACCCCGCGGATTCCGGCCTCGGGTTCCAGCTCGCGCGTCAGGACCCGCAGCTCCGGATGGCCTTCGCGCAGCGCGCGGATCGCCATCGGGAAGAGCCCGCGGGCGGCCGTGGGGAAGGCGGAGATCCGCACTTCCCCGACCACCCGGCCGCGCTGCGCCTCGATGTCGGACTGCGCGACCTCGACCTGGGAGAGGATCCGCGCGGCATGGTCGGCGAGCAGACGTCCCGCGTCGGTGAGCCGTACGCCGCGCCCGTTCCTGGCCAGCAGCCGCTGGCCCACCTCCCGCTCCAGCTTGGCCAACTGCTGGGAGACGGCGGAGGTGGTGACATGCAACCCCTCGGCGGCGCCGCTCACCGAGCCGTGGCGGGCCAGGGCATCCAGCGTGCGCAGGCGCTCCAGATTCAACATGTAAGCAATTCTAATCGGAATGGTGGACATAATCTCGCTTGTTCTACGAGGTGGTCCACGTCAGGCTGTCCGTATGAGCACCGCCACCCCGCCCCGTCCCGGGCCGGACCCCGCCTCCCCGTCCCCCGCCGTCACGACGGCGGCCCCCGCCGTCACAGCCGCGTCCGCCGCCGTCACAGCCGCGTCCGCCGCCGTCGATCCGGCGCGAGCGGACGCCCGCCGTACCCGCCCGGCCGTGGACTGGCGCATCCGGTTCGCGGTGCTCGCGCTCATCTGGGGCTTCAGTTTTCTGCTCATCAAGGTGGGCACCCATGGCTTCGCCCCCTTCCAGGTCACGTTCGGCCGGCTCTTCTTCGGTACGGCGGTGCTGGCCGTGGCGATGGCGGTGAAGCGGGACCGCCTGCCGCGCGGGCTCCGCACCTGGGGGCATCTCGCCGTCGCGGCCTTCTTCCTCAACGCGCTGCCGTTCTCGCTGTTCGCCTACGCCGAGCTGACGATTCCCTCGACGCTCGCGGGCATCTGCAACGCCACATCGCCGCTCTGGGGCATGGCCCTGTCGCTGGTCGCGCTCTCCGAGGACCGTCCCACCCGCCGCCGGGTCGCCGGGCTCGGCCTCGGCTTCCTCGGTGTGCTGACCGTGCTGGGAGCCTGGCAGGGCTTCTCCGGTCTGGATGTCACGGGTACGGCGATGGCGCTGCTCGCCTCGCTCAGCTATCCGGTCGGCTGGATTTACGTACGCCGCACCCTGGCGGGCAACAGCGGCTCCCATCTCTCCCTGACCGGAGCGCAGCTCTTCCTCGCCACGCTGCAACTCGCCGTTGTGACACCGCTGTTCACCACCCTGCCGGACGCGTTCCCGGCGGGTCCGCTGCTCGCCGTGATCGTGCTCGGTGCGCTGGGCACCGGTCTGGCGATCCTGCTCCAGTACGGTGTGGTCGCCGAAGTCGGCCCGACGACGGGCCAGATGGTCACGTACTTCATCCCGGTCATCGCCACCGCGGCCGGTGTCACCCTGCTGGGCGAACAGCTGAGCTGGAACACGCCCGTCGGCGCCCTGGTCGTGCTGGCCGGGGCCGCGCTCACCCAGACCAAGGCCAGAAGGCGGCCGACGCCTCAGCCGTAGCCCGACGCCCCGTCATCGACCGGCACCTCAGCCGTAGTGGTGCACCCCAACCGTAGGCCAACGCCTCAGCCATAGCTGCGCGCCGGCGCCGGGCCGGCCGCCGAGGCCAGCGCGTCGGCGACCGGCTCGATGTCGTCTCCGGTCAGCTCCGACACCGTCAGCCGAACGCCCGGCGGCGTGGCCACCCGGAAGCGGGCCCCCGGCGCGACCGCCCAGCCCGCGTGCAGCAGCCGTGCCACCGCCCCGGTCTCGTCCGCCACCGGCACCCAGACGTTCATTCCGCTCCGGCCGCGCGCCTCGACGCCCCGCTCCGCCAGGGCCCGTACGAGCGCGTCGCGCCGCTCGCCGTACGACCGCGCCACGGCCGGCACATCCACGGCCCCCGAGGTCCACAGCTCCACGACGGCCCGCTGGAGAAGCCGGCTGACCCAGCCGGGACCCAGCCGCTGACGCCCCGTCACCCGGTCCACGGTCAGGGCGTCCCCGGTGAGTACCGCGATCCGCAGATCCGGTCCGTACGCCTTCGCGGTGGAGCGTACGAGCACCCAGCTGCCGGTGGTCCCGGCGAGCGGATGGAGCGGCAGGTCGACCATTCCGTGGCCGTGGTCGTCCTCGATGAGCAGCACCTCGGGATGTTCGGCGAGCAGCGCGCGCAGTTCCCCGGCACGGGCCGCTCCCACCGAGGCGCCCGTCGGGTTCTGCGCGCGGTCGGTGATGACGACCGCGCGCACACCGGCCCGCAGCGCCCGGGCCAGACCGGCGGGAAGCGGTCCCTCGTCGTCGACGCCCATCGGCTCCGGCCGCAGCCCGAGCGCGGGCACCAGGTCCAGCAGCGCGCCCCAGCCCGGATCCTCGACGGCGACCGCGTCGCCCGGTCGCAGATGGGCCGCCAGTACGCGTTCGATCGCGTCCAGTGATCCGGAGGTCACGGCGACCGGTCCGGCGGGCACTCCGTCGGCGTCGAACCCCGCGCGTGCGAGCCGCGCGAACTCCGGGTCCACGGGCGCCTGTCCATACAGCCCGGGGTGTTCCGCGTTGTGCAGCGCGGCGGCGGCGAGGGCGTCGTGCAGCGGCGGCAGCAGTGCCGGATCGGGGTTGCCCTCCGACACATCGCCTACGCCAGGGGGAGCCTCGACCCGGATCGAGCCACGCACGGTACTGGCGGGGCGGGCGCGCACCCTGCTCCCCCGGCGTCCCGCGGTCTCGATCACCCCGCGGTCCCGCAGGCTCCGGTAGGCGGCGGCGACCGTATTCGGATTGACCCCGAGCGCCGTCGCCAACTCCCGCATCGAGGGGAGGAGTTGGCCCGGGGCCAGCTCTCCGGAACCCACCGCTCGCTCCACGCTGGCGGAAATCTCCGCCGCGCGCCGCCCCACAATCCGATACTCTCCTAGCACAAAGAAGATTATGCACTAGTGCAATGGAGAGCGCAATGCCGGAGAGCACCGCCGAGTATCGGCCCACCCCACGCACCGTCCCCACCCGCCTGCGGGAGCGGGCGGCATACGACCGCGAGCTGGTGCACGGAATACTCGACGAGGCGTATGTCTGCCACCTCGGTTTTGTCCGCGACGGCGCCCCGGTCGTCCTGCCGACGCTGTACGGCCGGGTGGGCGAGCGGCTGTATGTCCATGGCTCGACCGGTTCGCGACCGCTGCGTATGACGAGCCCCGGCGGTACGGAGAGCACGGAGAGCACGGACGGCGAGACCGCCCCCGGTCTCGCCGTCTGCCTGACCGTGACGCATGTCGACGGTCTGGTGCTGGCGCGCGCCGCCTTCCACCACTCGATCAACTACCGGTCCGTCATGGTCCACGGCGTCGCCCGCCCGGTGAGCGACCCCGAGGAACGGCGCACGGCGCTCGACGCGATCGTCAACCATGTCGTACCGGGCCGCTCGTACGACTCACGCCCGGCCAACGCCCGTGAACTGGCCGCGACCGCGGTGATCCGCCTCGATCTCGACGAGGTCTCCGCCAAGGTCCGTACGGGCGGCCCCCACGACGACGCCGAGGACATCACGCTGCCGCACTGGGCCGGGGTCGTCCCGCTCGTGCGCGGCTACGGCGCCCCCGTCCCGTCCGACGATCTCGACCCGGGCATCACGCTGCCGGACTATCTCGCCGGGCGCTGAGCCCACCCGACGGACGGTACGACGGATGACACGACGGGCGACCCCGCGGACGACACCACGCTGAGCACGGGCGGCGGCGGTGACCGGTCGCGCGTCAGCCGACCGCCGCCGACCGCCGGCGCCCGGCGGCGAGGCGCGCCTCGGCCACCGCGAGACCGGTCACCGCCGCGAGCAGCAGGACCGTACCCAGCAGGGTCGCCGCGGTCAGCCGCTCATCGAGCAGAACGACCGCGATCGCCGCCGCGCTCACCGGCTCAAGCAGCATGATCACCGAGACGGTCGTCGCCCGCACCACAGCGGCCCCGGCGAAGTAGAGGGCATAGGCGAGCGCGGTCGGCACGGCCGCGACATACACCAACAGCCAGACCACCCGGGCCGGTTCCGCGGTGTGCGGCAGCAGTCCCTCGCCCCAGGCGATCGGCAGCAGCAGGACCGCGCCGATGGCGAACGCCCAGGCGGTGGTGGTCATCGAGTCGCCGCCGCGGCCCTCGCGCCCGAGCCACCGGGTGAGCAGGGTGATCCCCGCGTAGCCGGCGGCGGACAGGATCGCGAGCGCGACTCCGGCCGGGCGTACGGAGCCGCCCTCGCCGCCGAGCACCAGCACCCCGAGCCCGCCGAGCGCGCCCGTCACCGCGAGCACACCGCCGCCGCCCAGCCGTTCGCCCATCGTGAGGCGGGCGCCGAGCGCGATGAGGACGGGCCCGGCGCCGAGGGTGACGACCGTACCGACCGCCAGACCGGTCGCTTCCACGGCGGCGAAGTAGGCGCTCTGGAAGACGGTGAGACCTATGCCGGTACCGAGGATCCGGATCAGCCGCCGCCGGCGCGGTTCCGCGGGCGCGGGTTCGCGGCGGCGCCGGAGGGCGAGCGCGCCGAGCAGCAGGACGAGACCGCCCAGGCAGCGCCAGAAGGAGAGCGCGAGGGGGCCGAGGTCGCTGACGCGGTAGAGCAGCGAGGCGGCGGCTCCGGCGGTTCCCCAGGCGACCCCGGCGACGATCAGAAAGAACAGACTCCGCCCCACGGGCAGGCCGGGGCCGGGCAGGCCGGAAGGAGTGGCGGAAACAGAAGAGGACACGTGACGTCTCCGTGTGAAGAAGCGGGATGGTGTGGTCGCTCAGCTCCGTCACGCGGGCAGCGACGAGCCGCTCGGGGCAGGGGCCTGTACGGCCGAGGTCCTGTCCGAGCCCGGTCTTCGTCAGCGGATGGCCGCCCGCGTTATGACGCGGGAGGCGGAAGAACGGTCAAGTGCATGATCGGCACCCTACGTCGTGGTGTGTCCGGCGGACAACCGCGCCGGGTCACCCGCCCCCGTACCGCCGGCCATCGGCCCGGAGGGCGCCTTCGGCGTCGACGACTGGGCGATGAACGCGCCGATCAGCACCACGGCCCCGCCGATGATCTGCGGTGCGGAGAGGTGTTCCCGCAGCAGCACCCAGGCCAGTGCGGTCGCGATGACCGCCTCCAGGCAGGCGACCACGCCCGCCACCTGCGGCGAGAGCCGGCGTACGGAGATCACCCCGGTCATATAGGCGAGCACGGTGGCGATCAGCACGATCCAGCCGAGCAGCAGTGCGGCGGGCACACTCGATCCGCCCATGTCGGCGCTCCCGCCGAGCAACGACCACTCCATCGCCCAGGGCCGGGCGACCACCGTCATCACGACGGCACCGACGAGCAGTCCGTACGCGATCACACCCAGCGGATCGGCGGCGTCCTCCCCGTCGGCGCCCTGGTCGGAGAGGACGAAATAGCCGACCTGGCAGCAGGCGGCGGCGAGGGCGAGAAGCACCCCCACCGGATCGAACCCCAGCCCCGCCCAGACCTCGACCACACAGGCGAGCCCGCCCACCGCGAGAACGACCCCGACCGCGGCGGCGCGGGTCACGGGCCGCCGCTGGACGAACCGGACCCAGAGGAGGACGAGCGCGGGGGCGAGATACTCGATGAGCAGCGCGACGCCGACGGGGATCCGGGAGATCGCGGCGAAGTAGAAGGTCTGTACGCCCGCCACGGCGAGCAGGCCGAACCCGGCGAGCAGCGCGGGCCGTCGCCGTATCAGCGCCCGATGGCGCCAGGCCACCGGAAGCATGACCAGGGCGGCGCCGGTGATCCGTAGCCAGACGACATGGAGCGGGTCGAGCCCCGCTTCTATGAGTGGCTTGGCCGCCACACCCGAACCGCCGAACGCGAACGCCGACGCGAGGGCAAGGCCCAGGCCGACGCTCCTCCCCTGAGACATCCGCATGGCGTCATCATGACAGCCGACGTCAGGAGCGTCATCCTCATGACACCTGTCGAGACAGCCGAGGCCCCGCGGAATCGGCCGCCGCGGCGGGCCGGATCACCCGCGATCAGAACGATCGTCATGTCCGGCCTGATCGGGGCGTTATGCGGATCGTGGTGTTCAGCCTGATCGGGGACGCTCAGACCGATCGGGGCATTCAGACCGATCGGGGTGTACCGGACAGCTTTCCGGCCAGCGACCGCGCGTCCACCCCGGCCCGTTCGAGCACGTCGACCGCGCGGCACTCCCGGTCGGCGGCGAGGGCGGCGAGCAGGTCGAGCCCGCCGGCCAGTGGCTCACCACGCCGCGCGGCCCGCTCCAGCGCGCTCGCCATGGCGGTGACGGCCGGGGGCGACCAGCCCGTCACCGCGTGTTCCCGTACGACGGGCACGGCCCCGGAGTCCTCCACGGTCCCCTGCCAGCGCAGTCCGTAGCCGATGCTCCGCTGGACGAGATAGCCGAGCACCCGGGCCAGCTGGGGGCCGCCGTCGAACGCGGCCCGTACCTCCGGGTCCGTCTCCAGCAGTGAGTGCAGCAGATGGGCCGTATCGATCTGGTGGTCACCGTCGCGGTGCGCCCTTCTGCGCGCGGCCGAGACGACGGATGCCAGCTCCGGGGTCAGCCGGGCCTCGACATCGGCGCGCACGGGCGCGGCATCGGGTCGGTTCGGTGCGGACTGTTCCGGCACCCACGGAGATGGGCTTTGCACCCTCTCACCCCATCAGTCCCGGGCTTGTGGAACATCCCCGGCGGGGAGCATTCTCGCGTCCGACGGGAGTTGGGCACATCCGGACCGGTCCTCCTCCTTACGAATGAGATCGCCCCCCTTCTCTCCCCAGGGAGGCGCGCCGCCTTGCCCCCGCGCGGCGAGCGGGGGCAGGAAGAGGCCCCGCGGCGCCTCGAACACAGGCATGGCCTACAGGCATGACCTACAGGCATCGCCGCGGGGCCTCCCCCGCCGAACGACGGGCCGAAGCGTGCTCAGTCCTCATCGGCGAGGATCAGATAGAGCTTCTTGCGCGATTCGGTGATGACCGCCAGAGCCTTCTGACGCTGCTCGGGTGTACCGGTCTTCCAGACCTGCCCGAACGCTTCCATCAGCCCGAAGCCGGCCTGACGGATCTCGTTCATCGTTTCCCAGTCGATGCCCCGGCCGGCCTCTTCCCAGGGGGCCTCGGGCCCCGATTCGGCCTCCGAGCGCCCGGTCTCGGTGAGCGTGAACAGCTTCTTGCCGCCCTCGCTCCGGCTCGTGATCAGGCCCTCGTCCTCCAGCAGCTGGAGCGTCGGGTACACCGAGCCGGGACTGGGACGCCAGGCTCCGCCGCTGCGCTCGCCGATCTCCTGGATCATCTCGTATCCGTGCATGGGCCGGTCCTTCAGCAGGGCCAGGATCGACGCGCGCACATCGCCGCGCCGCGCCCTTCCCCTGCCGCCGCCACGCCCGCGGCCGCCGCCACCGAAGGGACCGCCGAAACCGGGTCCGAACGGGCCGAAAGCCCCGCGCCGTGCCTCGAAGTCGCCCCTGCCCGGATGGCCGGGTCCGCAGCCGCCGGGCCCCGGACCGTGTCCGCGCCCACGCTCGTGTCCATGGTCATGTCCATGTGAACGCATGGCTCTCACACTCCTCACATCGTCGATCTTTCACGACATCGTTGATCCGTCGCGATGCGTCAACGATATATCGGAACACGTCGCTCGGCAAGCGATCCCTGCGCTCGGTTCCGCCGCCGGGCCGCGGGAGAGAACCGATCAGGAATCGAGAAGCGTCGATCGCGGGCCGCGGTTAGCGTGATCGCCGTGGACATCACCAGCCACGCGAGCTTCCTCTCCGGGCTGTCGTTTCCCACACATCTCGTCCGTCGCCACGGCGGACACATCCCCACCGGATCCATGACTTCAGGAGTGACCATGACCAGCTCTGCCACGCAGGGAATCAAGACCGTGCTGCATCCCGTCTCCGACCTGGCGGCGGCCAAGGCCGTGTACACCGCGCTGCTCGGCGTCGAGCCGGTGGCCGACGGGTCCTACTACGTCGGCTTCGAGGCCGGGGGCCAGCACATCGGGCTGGTGCCGGGCGGTGGGCCGCAGGGCATGACCTCACCGGTGGCCTACTGGCACGTGCCGGACATCGAGGCGAAGCTCGCCGAGGTGACCGCCGCGGGTGCCACCGTGAAGGAGCCCGCGCACGATGTCGGCGGCGGCCGCCTCGTGGCCACCTTCACCGACCCCGACGGCAACGTGCTCGGGCTGCTTCAGGACTGATGAGTGCGGCACCCGCTCCCCGGTTCCGCGTCGCCGCCGCCGGGGGCGGGGCACACACGCGACGTGTCTATCATCGAGGGCGAAATCGAGGCCCTGAGACCGACGCGTCGCCGCGGCAGTGGACGGACCGGCTGCCGCGCACCGGCTCAGGCCCGCCCGCGCCGGACGGCGGACACCCCGCATGGCCGGCCCCGCGTCTCCCCACGCCGCGTCCCGGCCTGGAACGAGGCAGACCGAGACAACGAGGCCGACGGAGACCGCGAAGGCGGCTCCGCGTCACACCCGCAACAGATGGAGACACGATGAGCATGGCCCCGAGGAAGGACACGCGGTCGCCCGCGCCGCATGTGGCCGACAGCCACGATTTGATCCGTGTGCATGGCGCGCGCGTGAACAACCTCAAGGACGTCAGCGTCGAGATCCCCAAGCGGCGGCTGACGGTGCTCACCGGTGTCTCGGGCTCGGGCAAGAGCTCTCTGGTGTTCGGCACGATCGCCGCGGAGTCGCAGCGGCTGATCAACGAGACGTACAGCGCCTTCGTCCAGGGCTTCATGCCGACGCTGGCGCGGCCCGAGGTCGACGTACTCGAAGGCCTGACGACCGCGATCATCGTCGATCAGCAGCGGCTGGGCGCCGACCCCCGCTCCACGGTCGGCACCGCCACGGACGCCAACGCCATGCTGCGCATCCTCTTCAGCCGGCTCGGGCAGCCGCACATCGGCTCGCCCAACGCGTTCTCCTTCAATGTCGCCTCGGTCCGGGCGACCGGTTCGATCACGGTCGAACGCGGCACGGGCAACAAGGCCGTCAAACAGACCTTCACCCGC
The DNA here is from genome assembly GCF_040303865.1 of Streptomyces sp. NPDC094034. NCBI lineage: Bacteria > Bacillati > Actinomycetota > Actinomycetes > Kitasatosporales > Streptomycetaceae > Streptomyces > Streptomyces sp. NPDC094034. Next base: position 52,628 of record NZ_JBEOUD010000042.1, read on the forward strand.
ACCGGCGGCATGTGCACACGCTGCGAAGGCCGGGGCACGGTCTCCGACATCGACCTCACCCAGCTCTACGACGACTCCAAGTCGATCGCCGAGGGCGCGTTCACCATCCCCGGCTGGAAGTCGGACAGCTGGTGGACGGTGCGGACCTACGCCGAGTCGGGCTTCCTCGACCCGGACAAGCCGATCCGCGAGTACACCAAGAAGGAGATGCGGGACTTCCTCTACGGGGAGCCGACCAAGGTGAAGGTCGAAGGCGTCAACCTCACCTACGAGGGGCTGATCCCGAAGATCCAGAAGTCGTTCCTCTCCAAGGACCGGGAGGCGATGCAGCCGCACATCCGGGCATTCGTGGACCGGGCGGTCACCTTCACCGCCTGCCCCGACTGCGAGGGCACCCGGCTCAGCGAGGCGGCCAGGTCCTCGCTGATCGGCAAGATCAACATAGCCGACGCCTGCGCGATGCAGATCAGCGATCTGGCCGAATGGGTCCGGGGTCTCGACGAGCCTTCGGTGGCGCCGCTGCTCGCGGTGCTGGGGCAGACCCTCGACTCGTTCGTGGAGATCGGTCTCGGCTATCTCTCGCTCGACCGGCCGTCGGGCACGCTGTCGGGCGGCGAGGCACAGCGCGTCAAGATGATCCGCCACCTCGGCTCCTCGCTCACCGACACCACCTATGTCTTCGACGAACCCACCACGGGCCTGCACCCGCATGACATCCAGCGGATGAACGACCTGCTGCTGCGGCTGCGGGACAAGGGCAACACCGTGCTCGTCGTGGAGCACAAGCCGGAGACGATCTCGATCGCCGACCATGTCATCGACCTCGGCCCCGGCGCCGGCTCGGCGGGCGGCGCCGTCTGCTTCGAAGGCACCGTCGAGGGGCTACGGGACAGCGGCACCGTCACCGGCCGCCATTTCGACGACCGGGCCGCCCTCAAGGAGACGGTGCGGAAGGCCACCGGGGCACTGGAGATCCGCGGTGCTACGGCGCACAACCTGCGGGGTGTCGACGTCGACATCCCGCTCGGTGTGCTCGCCGTCATCACGGGCGTCGCCGGCTCCGGCAAGAGCTCGCTCGTCCACGGCTCGATCCCCGCCGGCGAAGGTGTCATCTCGATCGACCAGAGCGCGATCCGCGGCTCGCGGCGCAGCAACCCGGCGACGTACACCGGACTGCTCGACCCGATACGCAAGGCGTTCGCGAAGGTCAACGGCGTGAAGCCGGCGCTGTTCAGCGCCAACTCCGAGGGTGCCTGCCCCACCTGCAATGGCGCCGGGGTCATCTACACCGACCTGGCCATGATGGCCGGAGTCGCCACACCCTGCGAGGAGTGCGAGGGGAAGCGGTTCCAGGCGGCGGTGCTGGACTACCACCTCGGCGGCCGCGACATCAGCGAGGTCCTCGCGATGTCGGTGACCGAGGCCGAGGAGTTCTTCGGCGCCGGCGAGGCGCGCACCCCGGCCGCGCACCGTATCCTCGGCCGGCTCGCCGATGTCGGGCTCGGCTATCTCAGCCTCGGCCAGCCGCTCACCACACTGTCCGGCGGCGAGCGGCAGCGGCTCAAGCTGGCCACCCACATGGCCGAGAAGGGCGGAATCTACGTCCTCGACGAGCCGACCACCGGCCTGCACCTCGCCGATGTCGAGCAGCTGCTCGGTCTGCTCGACCGGCTCGTCGACTCGGGCAAGTCGGTCATCGTCGTCGAACACCACCAGGCGGTCATGGCGCACGCCGACTGGATCATCGACCTCGGCCCCGGCGCCGGCCACGACGGCGGCCGGATCGTCTTCGAGGGCACACCCGCCGATCTCGTCGCCGCCCGCGCGACCCTCACCGGCGAGCACCTGGCGGCGTACGTCTCCACCTGACCCAGGCCCCCTCCTGCCCCAGGATCTCTCCTGACCCAGGACCCCTCCTGACCCGGGATCCCTCGCGTCCGAGCCGACCGAGCACGGTCCTCGTCACCGGTCGCGGGTGCTGTGGCAAGCTGATGAGGTGAGACGGCAGAACCTCGACGACCTCGTCCGGCTGCGACAGGCCCGTGACCGGATGGACCGCGATTACGCCGAGCCGCTCGACGTCCCCGCGCTGGCCCGCGACGCCCTGATGTCGTCGGGCCATTTCTCCCGCAGCTTCCGGGCCGCCTTCGGCGAGACGCCCTACAGCTATCTGATGACCCGTCGCATCGAGCGGGCCAAAGCGCTGCTGCGGCGCGGCGATCTCACGGTGACCGAGGTCTGCTTCGCGGTCGGCTGTACATCGCTGGGATCGTTCAGCTCGCGCTTCACCCAGCTGGTCGGCGAGAGCCCGAGCGCCTACCGCGCCCGGCGCCATGACCTCGGCGCCGCCATTCCGGCCTGTATGGCCAAGATCCATACGCGACCGGTCAGGAACGGAGAAGCGCGCCCCACCGCCCGGCCGTAGCGTGAACGGCATGGACATCAAACTTGCCCAATGCTTTATCGCCGTCGACGACCACGACAAGGCGATCGCCTTCTACCGCGATGTGCTCGGCCTTGAGGTACGCAACGATGTCGCGTTCGAGGGGATGCGCTGGGTGACCGTCGGGGCACCCTCGCAGCCGGACGTGAACATCGTCCTGGAACCGCCTCTCGCCGACCCGAACGCCTCGTCGGCCGACAAACAGGTCATGGCGGAGCTGATGGCCAAGGGCCTGCTGCGTGGCGTCATCTTCACGACGGACGACTGCGACGCCGCCTTCGAGCGCATCAGCGCCGCGGGCGGCGAGGTGCTGCAGGAGCCGATGGACCAGCCCTACGGCGTCCGCGACTGCGGGTTCCGCGACCCCGCCGGCAATCTGTTGCGCTTCACCCAGCCCCTCACGAAGTGAGCCCTCCGCGAAGTGAGCCCTTGCCGGGCCCGCCCGGCGAGGGCCGCGTCGTGTCGAGGGCCACATCGTGTCGAGGGCTACACCGTGGCGAGGGCTACACCGTGGGCAGCCAGCCCACCTTCCCGGCCAGCAGCGCGTATCCGACGAACGCCCCGATGTCGAGCAGTGTGTGGGCCACCACCAGTGGCCCGACCCGCCCCCAGCGCCGGTACAGCAGGACGAACACGACGCCCATCACCAGGTTGCCGATGAAGCCGCCGATCCCCTGGTACAGGTGGTACGAGCCGCGCAGCACCGAGCTGGCCGCCAGCGCGCCCATCGGCGACCACCCCAGCTGGTCGAGTCTGCGCAGCAGATAGCCGACGACGATGACCTCCTCCAGCACGGAGTTCTGCGCCGCGGAGAGGATCAGCACCGGAAACTTCCACCACACATCGGGCAGTGATTCCGGCTCCACCGTCAGATTGAAGCCCGCCGCCTGCATCACCAGATAGAACGCGAGCCCGGCGCTGCCGATACCGGCCGCGACCAGTGTGCCGCGGCCCAGGTCCGGCCCGGGCCGTCGGCCGTCGAAGCCGATGGCCCCCAGCCCGCTGCCCTCCCGCGTCAGCAGATGCGCGACCAGCAGGACCGGCACCAGCGCCGTACAGATCCCGAAGAGCTGCCAGCTGAGGTCGAGCCACGGCCGGCCGGGCGCGGCCGACGCGTTGAGCTTCGCCGCCTGGTCGGCCAACGCCTCGGGTCTGGTCACCGACCCGATGAAGCTGATCAGCGCGGACACCGCGCTCGCGCCGAGCGAGAGCGCCAGTACGAGTACGGTCTCGGACCGCAACGTCCGCTGTGAGATGGCCTCCCGGGGCTGAGAACCGTCCTCCTGGCCCGCCTCCGCCTGCACACCTGCCTCCAGTTGAGTAATCCCGCCTCATGCCCCACGCGGTGCCGCTAGGGTCTCGAATGCAGGTACGAAGATCGCGCGCGACAGGCCGGGGGAGCAATTCGCCGTTCGCGTGGCGAGGCTCGTTCTCGTCCACTCTCCCAGCCCTTGTACACCCTTCATGAAGGAGGGGCGCCACCGTCATGGGACGTCACAGCTTGCCCGACGCGAAGGCGGCCGGCACGGGCAGGGTCCGCTCACCGCGCCGTCGCACCGTCTCCATCGCCACCGCGCTGGTCCTGGCCGTAGCGGCGGGGACAGGGGTGGCGGCTCAGAGCGGTCTCCTCTCCTTCGCGGATGCCTGCGCCGACGCGCCGGTACGGCTGGATCTGGCGGCCTCTCCCGACATCGCCCCCGCACTGCGCGCCATCGCGGACCGCGCGCGACAGGACCGGGTGACCACCGACGGCCACTGCCTCGACGTACGGGTCGAGGCACGCGAGAACCACCAGGTCGCCGCCGCGCTCGCCGACGGCTCGGGAACATCCGGCTACCAGGTCTGGGTGCCTGATTCCGACATCTGGGTGGAGCGCGCCAAGGGACAGGGCGACGGCACGTCGCTGACACCGGCCGGTACGGTCGCCACCTCGCCGGTGACGCTGGCCGCCGTACCCACGACCGCGCGAACACTGGGCTGGCCCCGCAAGAGCTATACCTGGGCCGAGCTGGCCGCGACGGCGACCACGACCGGCGCGGACGGGCTGCTGCTCGGCTCGGCCGACCCCGCCCGCAGCGCCACGGGGCTGCTCGCGCTCAGCAGCATCGCCGAGTCCTCGCGGCGTACGGGCGCCGAGGGCGACACCCGCACCGCCGCCACCGCCGAATTCCTCACTCGGCGCGTCTCCGACACCGACACGCATGTGCTGGAGACGCTGGCCCGCGACGACTCGGGCGCGGAGAAGGGCCGTCCCCGGCGCAATGAGGCGGTGCTGCTCTCCGAACAGGCCGCGTTCGCGCACAACTCCAAGGGCAGCGGCTCGGCCAACCTCAACCTCTTCTATCCCTCGGACGGCGCGCCCGTACTCGACTACCCGTACAGCCTGGTCGACGAGACGGAGCTGACCACCGACCAGAGCCGCGCCGCCATGCGGTTCATGGCGTTGCTCGGCGACGAGGCCGCATACCGCACCCTCCAGGAACACGGCTTCAGAGTGGCGGACACCGCGCTGGATCCCACCGTGCTCCGCACGGCGGGCGCCCTCTCACCCCAGCCGTACGACGGGAAGGACGCCCTGCCGCCGTCCTCCGAGTCGCGGCAGTGGGCGCTCGGTCTGTGGACGGTGACGGTGCGCAGCGCACGGCTGACGACGGTCGTGGACACCTCGGGTTCGATGGCGGCGCCCGTGCCCGACCGGGACGGCCAGAACCGGATGGATGTCACGAAAGCCTCGCTGCTCCGGGCTCTCGCGGGCTTCACCCCCGAGGACGAGATCGGCCTGTGGGAGTTCTCGACCCGGCTCGATGGCGCCAAGGACTACCGCGAGTTGGAGAGCACGGCCCGGCTCGGCGAGCCGGTGAAGGGCGGCGGCACCCACCGGGACCGGCTCTCGGACGCCGTCACCGCGCTCAAGCCCGTCCCGGACGGCGACACCGGCCTGTACGACACGATGCTGGCCGCCTACCGGGAGGCGGTCGCCACCTACGTGAGCGGCAAGTTCAACGCGCTCGTCATCCTCACCGACGGCTCCAACAAGGACGACGACTCGATCTCACGTGCCGAGCTGATCAAGCGGCTGAAAACCGTCGTGGACCCCCGCCGCCCGGTACCGCTGATCGCCATCGCCGTGGGCCCTGACGCCGACCGTAACGAGGTCGACACCATCGCCAGGGCCACCGGCGGCGCGGGTTACGAGGTGAGCGATCCGGCCGAGATCCGGACCGTGATGCTGCGCGCGGTCATGCTGTCGGCGGGACTGACCGGCACCGACTCCACGGCGTCCGACCGCTCCTGAGCGCGGCCGGCCGCCCGCGTGTGACGCACACCGACGCGGCCCCCGGCCATACGTCACACGCCCCCGGGCCATACGCCACACGGCCCCGGGCCACACGTCACAGCTCATCCGGTCCCGTCGAGGGAGACCCCGGGAAACCCCAACGGCCAGCTGTGCACCGGCTCGCCCTGGTGCATCAGCTCGCAGTAGCGACGAGTGGTGGCCGCCAGGGCCGCGTCCCGCTCAAGACCGGCCTCCAGCGCCCGGTGAAAGGTGTCCACCTGCCACGCGGCCCCGTTCATCCGCCGCTTGCAGCGCTCCTCGATCACCCCGAGATAGAAGTCGCGGTCCACCGCCTCGATCTGCCACGCGTCCAGGCCGGCGGCGGCGAGCGGGAGCAGTTCGTCACGTACGAGCTTGACCACCGGCACGGTCGTCAGTCCGGCGGCCCGGCCGGGGCGCGGCCAGCGCAGCTCCGCGTCGATGCCGTAGCGGCAGGCGAGGTCGAAGTTGGCCGCCGCGTCGGCGAAGGGCAGCCGGTTCCAGACCGGTCTGGCGTCCTCGGCGAGCGCGCGCACCAGCCCGTAGTAGAAGGCGGTGTTGGCGATCACATCGGTGACGGTGGGGCCCGCGGGCAGTACGCGGTTCTCCACCCGCAGATGCGGTACACCGTCCGCGACCTCGTACACCGGCCGGTTCCAGCGGTAGACCGTCCCGTTGTGCAGCGCCAGCTCCTGGAGCTCCGGCACTCGGCCGCTGTCGAGCACCCGCAGCGGGTCCTCGTCGTCGCAGATCGGCAGCAGCGGCGGGAAGTAGCGCAGATTCTCCTCGAAGAGGTCGTACGCGGATTCGATCCAGCGCTCCCCGAACCAGGTTCTGGGCCGCACCCCCTGGGCCTTCAGCTCCGGCGGCCGGGTGTCGGTGGCCTGTTCGAAGAGCGGCGGCCTGGACTCCCGCCACAACTCCCGGCCGAACAGGAACGGCGCATTGGCACCGAGTGCCACCTGCACCGATGCCATCGCCTGGGCGGCGTTCCACACATCGGCGAACCGGTCGGGCGTTACCTGGAGATGGAGTTGTACGGAGGTACAGGCGGCCTCCGGGGTGATCGACGACGAGGTGCATGTCAGTCGCTCGACCCCTTCGATGTCGAGGGTGAAATCCTCGCCCCTGGCCGCCAGCATCTGTTCGTTGAGCAGGGTGTAGCGGTGGACGTCGGAGAGATTCGCGGAGACGACGTCATGCCGGGTGAGGGTAGGGAGAATTCCGATCATCACGATCCCCGCGTCGACCTCGCTCGCTTTGCGGTGGGCATATCCGAGACCGGTGCGGAGTTCCTCGGCGAGCTGGTCGAGAACCCGTCCGTCGAGCCGGTGCGGAGCGACGTTCACTTCCATGTTGAACATTCCGAGTTCGGTCTGGAAATCACCGCTCGCGATACGCTTCAGCACCTCGGCATTCATCATCCGGGGCATCCCGTCGGACCCCGCGAGATTCAGCTCGATCTCCAGGCCCATCAGATTCTTGGGCCGGTCGAATCCCTCCTCCGCCAGGAGTCGCCCCAGCACCGCCAGGCACTGCTGTAGCTTCCTGCGGTATCTCTGCCGATCGGACAGTCCGGAACCGCCCGCTTCGACCTTCTCACCCATCGAAGTGTCCCTCCTCGATCGAGTGGGCAGCCCGCGGCACCGGGCGCTCGCGTCACGATCGATAATGCCCACACGGAGTGATCCGTAACGCCCCGCCCACGCCGCGTACCGGGTAGGGTGTGGACATCGGTCGTGCGGCACATTCCTTTGGCATGGCGTGGTGTTCTGTATCCACTGCCCGGCCGGCCGCGAAAAACGCCGACGAGTTTCGGCCGTCCGCAGTGGGCGAATCACCCCAGGCCAGACGCCTGCGTTCCACGCTTATCAGCAGAAACTACGCAGGAGATGGACTTAATAGTGCCTTGTCCGCAATATGCAGGACAGCTAGCAGAAACACGGCACGAACACGTGTCGTATAAACTCCCGTATACGAGGCAGAGAGTCGGCGTCCGGCCTTACCGCCCTGAGCCCACCTCTGACCCCGCACGCTGACAGCGACGTCCGCACCCGCCCATGCACCACCTCAAGCGTCACCCCTGTCTCCTGAGTGAGAGGCAACCCACCATGCCGCTGCATGTTCCCCCGGCCCCCGCGCCCGCCCTGCGCAGCGTTCTCGCGGCACTCGGTTCCCCTACCGCCGTGCGCGATGCCCGCACCCCCGCTCTGCAGTCCGTCCAGGGACCGCTGAGCCCCGAACTCCCGCTGCCCGTCCATGTGCTCGACCAGGTCGGCCCGGTGGCCCGGGGGACCGCCCCCACGGGACGTACGCCACGGACCAGGCTGGCCGGCTGGCGCTTCCTGATCCGCAGCGGCGACCGCGCCGTCGCGGCCGCGGACACGATGCTCACCGCGGACGGCTGGGCCTTCTCCCGCTTCTTCGAGGGCCCGTACATCACCGCGACGGAGCGGGCGGTACGGCAGGCGGAGACCCTGGGGACCGCGTATCAGCCCCGGCTGCTCTCGGTGCCCGAGCTCTACATGCTGACGCTCTGGCTGCACGGGGACACGGAGGCGGACGCCTCCACGGGCTCCCCCGCGCCGGCCGACATCCTGGTGCCTCTCGCACCGGCCCCGCCGGGCATCGCGGCCCACCGCCCGCACCGGGTCGCCGAGTTGCTGCCCATGATCGGACTGCGGCTCGCACCCGCGCCACTCCTGCGTACGCCTGCCTGACACCCGAGCGCCGGCGGCGCGTCCGCGACGCGTGTTCCTCTCGTACCCCGCGACCGCTATGGTCGCGGGGTACCTTTCTGCTCGATCGGACTAGCCCGGTTCGGCCACCCCGAACCACCCGAAAAGACGGTCAAGTTGAACTGAACCGTCCGGCTGGGTGACGCGTCCTCAAGCAGAAGGAAGCGCTGTCGCGAAATCCCTGCGGATTACCATCCCTAGGGCAACACTAGGACTGGACCAGACAGATACGGGGGGCGGCCTTGACCACATCGAGCCGCAGGACACTCACTACGACACAGCGAAAGATCTCGCCCATGTGCCAGCATCAACCAGCCTGTCCCACAGCCGACTCCGCCGACCGCGACGCCGCCCGACTGATGGCTCACCACCCTGAGCAGGGCTGGAGCCTGCTGTGCAATGGCGTTCTGCTCTTCGAGGACACCGGCGAGCTGCTGCCCGACGGGAAGATCATCGCCCCGCACCGGCCGCTGCGGACCGAACAGGTGGTGACGGCGGCCTGACGCCGCCCGGCGGCGTTCGGACGCCGCCGGAATGAATGGGGCCGGCCCGGAGACCTTCCTCCGCACCGGCCCCGACGCATGTCCAGGCCCCGACGCATGTCCGGCCCCGACGCGGGCCGGCCCTGTGAGTCCGGCCCGGCCCGCGTCACCGTACGTACCCGTCCCGTCAGTTGTCGTACGCGTCCAACGGCGGGCAGGAGCAGACCAGGTTACGGTCGCCGAAGGCACCGTCGATACGGCGCACCGGCGGCCAGTACTTGTCCGCGGCCGAGACCCCGGCAGGGAAGACCGCCTCGTCGCGGCTGTAGGCGTGCTCCCACGCACCGCCCAGCGCGGCGGCCGTGTGCGGGGCGTTGCACAGCGGGTTGTCGTCCGCGGGCCACTCACCCGACGCGACCTTCTCGATCTCCGCGCGAATCGCGATCATCGTCTCGCAGAAGCGGTCGATCTCCGTCAGGTCCTCGCTCTCGGTGGGCTCGATCATCAGCGTCCCCGCCACCGGGAACGACATCGTCGGCGCGTGGAAGCCGTAGTCGATCAGCCGCTTCGCGATGTCGTCGACACTGACGCCGGTCGCCTTGGAGAGCGGCCGCAGATCCACGATGCACTCGTGCGCCACCAGCCCGTTGGGGCCGGTGTAGAGCACCGGGTAGTGCGGCTCCAGCCGCTTGGCGATGTAGTTGGCTGCGAGCACGGCGACCTGCGTCGCCCGCTTGAGGCCCTCGCCACCCATCAGCCGTACATACGCCCAGGAGATCGGCAGAATGCCGGCCGAACCCCACGGAGCCGCCGAGATCGGTCCGACGCCCGTCTCGGGCCCGGCCGCGGGCTGGAGCGGGTGGTTGGGCAGATACGGGGCGAGGTGGGCCCGTACGCCGACCGGACCGACGCCGGGACCGCCGCCGCCGTGCGGGATGCAGAACGTCTTGTGCAGATTCAGATGCGACACATCGGAGCCGAACCTGCCCGGCTTCGCCAGCCCCACCAGCGCGTTGAGGTTCGCGCCGTCGACATACACCTGACCGCCCGCGTCGTGCACGGCCGCGCAGATGTCACCGATGTGCTCCTCGAACACCCCGTGCGTGGACGGGTAGGTGACCATCAGGACGGCCAACTCGGCGCCGTACTGAGCGATCTTGGCGTGCAGGTCCTCGACGTCGACGTCGCCGTCCTCACGGGTCTTGACGACGACGACCTTCATGCCGGCCATCACCGCGCTCGCGGCGTTCGTGCCGTGCGCGGAGGACGGGATGAGGCAGACGGTACGCCCCATGTCGCCGTTGGCCCGGTGGTACGCCCGTACCGCGAGCAGTCCCGCCAGCTCGCCCTGCGAACCGGCGTTGGGCTGGAGGGAGACGGCGTCGTAGCCGGTGACCTCGGCGAGCCGCTCCTCCAGCTCCCTGATCAGCGTCAGATAGCCCTGCGCCTGCTCGGCGGGCGCGAAGGGGTGCAGCGCGCCGAACTCGGGCCAGGTGACCGGCTCCATCTCGGTGGTCGCGTTCAGCTTCATCGTGCAGGAGCCGAGCGGGATCATGCCGCGGTCCAGCGCGTAGTCGCGGTCCGCGAGCCTGCGCAGATAGCGCAGCATCGCGGTCTCGGAGCGGTACTGGTGGAAGACGGGGTGGGTCAGATAGTCGTCGGTCCGCAGCAGCGCGCCGGGCAGCGCGTCCTCGGTGGCCGCGTCCAGCGCCTCGATGTCCCCGGTCAGGTCAAAGGCCGTCCACACGGCGGCCAGCTGCGCACGGCCGGTGGTCTCGTCACAGGCGATGGAGACATGGTCGGCGTCGACCAGCCGGAGGTTGACGCCGCCCTCACGCGCGGCGGCGACCACGGCGGCGGCCCGGCCCGGGACCCGGACGGTGAGCGTGTCGAAGTACGCGCCATGCACGATCTCGACACCGCCCGCGCGCAGCCCCTCGGCGAGCAGCGTGGCGTAGCGGTGGGTGCGGCTCGCGATGGCCCGCAGCCCCTCGGGGCCGTGGTACACCGCGTACATCCCGGCCATGACGGCGAGCAGCACCTGCGCGGTACAGATGTTGCTGGTGGCCTTCTCGCGCCGGATGTGCTGCTCGCGGGTCTGTAGCGCCAGCCGGTACGCCTTGTTCCCGTCGGCGTCCACCGACACCCCGACGAGCCGGCCCGGCAGGCTGCGCGCGAACTTCTCGCGTACGGCCATGAATCCGGCGTGCGGTCCGCCGAAGCCCATCGGGACCCCGAAGCGCTGAGTGGTGCCCACCGCGATGTCCGCGCCCAGCTCTCCCGGTGAGGTGAGCAGCGTCAGCGCGAGCAGGTCGGCGGCGACGGTGACGATCGCGCCGAGGCCGTGCGCCTGCTCGACCACGGGCCTGATGTCCCGTACGGCTCCCGAGGCGCCCGGGTACTGGAGCAGCACACCGAAGACCCCGCGCTCGGCCACCTCGGCGGGGATGCCCTCGCTCAGGTCCGCGACGACGACCTCGACACCGGTCGGCTCGGCCCGGGTCTCGATCACGGCGATGGTCTGCGGCAGGGCGTCGGCGTCCACCAGGAAGACGCCTCCCTTGACCTTGCCGACACGGCGGGCGAGCGCCATGGCCTCCGCCGCCGCGGTGCCCTCGTCCAGCAGGGAGGCGCCCGAGGTCGGCAGCCCCGTCAGCTCGGCCACCACGGTCTGGAAGTTGAGCAGCGCCTCAAGCCGGCCCTGGGAGATCTCCGGCTGGTACGGGGTGTACGCGGTGTACCAGGCCGGGTTCTCCATCACGTTGCGCAGGATCACCGATGGTGTGTACGTGCCGTAGTAGCCGAGCCCGATCATGGGCGCGAGTACCTGATTGCGGTCCGCGAGGGAGCGCAGCTCGGCCAGCACCTCGGCCTCGGTACGGGCCCCCGGAAGCCGCAGCGCCTCCGTGCTCTTGATGACGTCCGGCACCGCGGCGGCCGTCAGCTCGTCGAGCGAGCCGTAGCCGACCTGAGCCAGCATCTTGGCCTGCGCCGGCGCGTCGGGCCCGATGTGGCGCTGCTCGAAGGGGGTGCCCCGCTCCAGCTGGGAGAGCGGAATGCGGTTGACGGTCATTGCGGAGGCCTCCTGGTCGACGCGACCTGTGAGGGGCACCGAGACACGGGTGCCCGAACGGCCTCCCCCTCTGTCATCTCGACCTGAGAGCTTCACCGGCCCGCCCGGAGGCGGCCCGGCTTTCACCGTCGGTGAGAGCGGATGCCGTCCGACGCCCGCCCTGCTTTCCAGAGTGACCTCGTCCGTGCGGTACGGGTGCCTGAGAGATTCCGGGGAGGATTTGCTCCTTCGGCGCCTCCGGCCTTCTCTCCGGAGGACTCTCCCGCACGGGGTCAGTAGCCGCTTGCCAGCCTACCAGCGCGACCTTCGGCACAACTTTCGAGTGGCCGACGCCCGAGTTCTGCACTTTTGTAGTATTCACAAGCAGTTGCGACCAGTTGGAGGGACCGTGGAGACCGACATTGATCCGCGCAGTCTGATAGGCCGCAAGGCGTTCGACCGTAACGGTCATAAGCTCGGGACAGTGGACGAGGTGTATCTCGACGACGCCACCGGAATCCCGGAATGGGCCGCCGTCCGTACCGGACTCTTCAGTCGCGACGCCTTCGTCCCCCTTGCCCCCAGCACGCTCTCCCAGGACGGTCTGCGGATCCCGTTCGAGCGGGCGCTGATCCGGGACGCCCCTGATTTCGGTGTCGGCCGGCACCTCTCCCCCGATCAGGAACTCCAGCTGTACCACCACTACGGCCTGGCCCTTCCGGACCCCGAGTCACCCGAACGGCCCGCTTCGCTGTCCGATCGTGACTCCGAACGCGACTTCGGACGGCTGGCCGGCCAGGACGACTGACCGGCCACCGCCGGCACCAGGGGAAGCGGCTCCGAGAGCTCCAGATCAGGGTCGTCGGCCCAGAAGGTCCGCACCCGCCCCGGCGCGGACCCCGGCTCCTCGAACCGTACGGTCACCCTCCGCAACCCGCTGCCCTGCACCCAGCCCGCACCGAACTCGCGATGGCGTACGTCGTGTCCCGCCGGGAAACGCCGCTCGGCGGGCACATCCGGAGCCTGCGCGGGCCCACCGCCGCCGCTACCGGCCCATAGGGCTCCGGACGTCGCCGCCCCCTCCCCCACCGCCCGCTCCGCACTCGCCGGCTCACGCGCCCCCTCGTCCGCCGACGCGTGCGCCGCGGCGGCGGACTCATCGGCCGCGGCCTGGGCGAAAAGATCCTCCTGCGTGAAGTCCGCGAGCCCCGTCACGCCCACCCCGAGCAGCCGTACCCCGCCCGTGGTGTCCACCGATTCCAGCAGCCGCCCCGCGGCCTCCCGCACCACCCCGGGGTCGTCCGTGGGCCCGCGCAGGGTCTCCGAACGCGTCAGCGTCGAGAAGTCGTACCGCCGCACCTTGAGGACGACGGTCCGCCCCGAACGCCCCGCCGCCCGCAGCCGCTCGACGCAGCGGTCCGCGAGCCGGTCCACCTCCGTGCGCACCCTGACCCGGTCGTGCAGATCGACATCGAAGGTGTCCTCGACCGACACGGACTTGGCGTCACGCTCGGACACCACGGCCCGGTCGTCGAGTCCGCGCGCCATCCGGTACAGCGAGGCGCCATGGGCCCGCCCCAGCAGCCGTACGAGCTCGTCCTCACCCGCCTCGGCCAGATCGGCGACCGTGGTCATGCCCGCCCGGCGCAGATGGTCCCCCGTCGCGGGCCCGACCCCGGGCAGCGTACGCACCGGCATGGGCCCCAGCAGAGCGCGCTCCGTACCGGGCTCTATGAGCACGAGGCCGTCCGGCTTGGCCTGCTCGGAGCCGATCTTCGCCAGCATCTTGGACCCCGCGAGGCCCACCGAGCCACTGAGCCCCGTCACCGCCCTGATGTCCGCGCGCAGCCGCTCACCCGCCGCCAGCGCCGAGGCGGTGTCATCGGCCGAGCCGCCCGCCTCCAGGTCCACGAACGCCTCGTCCAGGCTCAGCGGCTCCACCAGCGGCGACAGCCTCCTCAGCAGCTCCATCACCTGCTCGCTGACCGCGCGGTAGAGCGAGAAGCGCGGGACGAGATAGGCGGCGTTCGGCGCCAGACGCCTCGCCTGGGCCATCGGCATCGCCGAGTGCACCCCGAAGCGTCTCGCCTCGTACGAGGCCGTGGAGACCACCCCACGCGGGCCCAGACCGCCGACCACCACCGGCTTTCCGCGCAGACTCGGCTTCGCCGCCTGTTCGGCGGCGGCGAAGAAGGCATCCATGTCCAGATGCAGGATCGTCGGCGCGGATCTCACCTCACCGATGCTCCCTCACGCCACTGACAATCGGCGCGGGCCACGGGTCAGACAGCCCGGTCCCGGCGCCGTCTGGCCAGTTCATCGGCGGGGTTGTGGCCGATCAGCGTCTCGCCGGTGTCGGTACGCTCCCCGTGGAGCTGGGACAGCGCGGCCTCGACATCCCGCCACACGACACCCACCGCGATCCCGAAGACCCCCTGGCCCCCCTGGAGCAGACTCACCACCTCGTCCGGTGAGGAGCACTCGTAGACGGTCGCGCCGTCGCTCATGAGCGTCACCCGGTCCAGATCCTGGAAGCCCCCGGCCCGCAGATGCTGGACCGCCGCCCTGATGTTCTGCAGGGCGACCCCGGTGTCCAGGAACCGCTTCACGATCTTGAGGACGACCACGTCCCGGAAGCTGTAGAGCCGCTGGGTGCCCGACCCGTACGCGGGGCGGACGCTCGGCTCGACGAGTCCGGTGCGTGCCCAGTAGTCCAACTGGCGGTACGTGATCCCCGCCGCCGCGCACGCGGTCGGACCCCGGTATCCGACCGTCTCCGCTCGGGGATCGGGGGCACTGCCGTGAAGCGGATACGGACCGCCCGCCGCCGTACTGTCGCCGCTGCTTCTCACGCCGACCCTCCGTCCTTGACCTGCCCTGTCGAAGGTAGGCAGTCACCCGGGGTGCGTCAACGATCGCCACACTCGCCACGCCGAGTGATAATCACCCTGAGTGTGGTTTCCCGTACCCCGATACGGGGAAAGGCTGACCGAATGCGCTGACAGAGCCCGGCGCAGCGCTCACCGGCCGCTCACTGGCTGTTGGTCCCGAAGTCCTCCGGAGAGATCTGGTCGAGGAACTCGCGGAACTTCTCCACCTCGTCCTCCTGCTCATCCGGGATGGCGATGCCGGCATCGTCCAGAACCCCGTCACTGCCGTAGATCGGCGTACCCGTGCGCAGCGCGAGCGCTATGGCATCGGACGGCCTGGCGCTCACCTCGACCCCGCTCGCGAAGACCAGCTCCGCGTAGAAGACCCCTTCACGCAGGTCCGTGATCCGGACCTCGGTGAGCTCCTGACCCACCGCTTCCAGCACGTCCTTGAAGAGATCATGGGTCAGCGGCCGGGCCGGGGCCATGCCCTGCTGGGCGAAGGCAATGGCGGTAGCCTCCCCCGGTCCGATCCAAATGGGGAGGTACCGGTCGCCTCCCACTTCACGCAGGAGCACGATCGGTTGGTTGGAGGGCATTTCCACCCGGACACCCACAACGTCGAGCTCGTTCACACAGCAACCCTAGGACGTGCCCGGCAGGTTTGGGTAGTCGGGCTCCCCCGTGATCAGCCCGGCCGGACCCCGAGAGCCGTCCGCACCAGGGCCGCGTGCAGGCTCGTGGAGAGCACGGCCAGCTCCTTCGTGGCCGCCTCGGCACGGGCCCTGGTCTGCGGATTACGGTGGCGACGCAGCGGCGACACGACCTGTTCGACGAGCCCGGCCTCGCGTTCCGCCGCCGCCTTCATGACCCGCAGATGCCGGGGTTCCAGACCGAACCGTCCGAGATCCGAGACAAGCCGGGCCACGGTGACGGCCCCGGCGTCATAGCCGCCGTCCGGCAACGGAGTGATGAGGCCGTACGACTCCCACTCGGCGAGCAGGCTCTCGCCGACACCCGCCGCCGCAAGCAGCTCGTCACGGCCGATCCTCGCCGCGGTCGGGACCTCGGGGCGGGCCGCCGGGACGGCGCTCAGCGGGCCCCGCTGGGGGCCCGGCAGCTGAACGTGCTCGCCGTGTCCCAGGGCGTCCAGCTGCTCCCTGATGACCTTCAGGGGCAGGTAGTGGTCGCGCTGCATCCGCAGCACCCGGGCCAGTCGCTCGACATCCCCGGGGCTGAACTTCCGGTAACCGGAGGGGGTCCTGTCCGGCTCCACCAGACCCTCCGCCTCCAGGAACCGGATCTTGGAGATGGAGATACCGGGAAACTCTTCCCGCAGCCTCGCGAGCACCGCTCCGATGCTCAGCGGCGGCTCGGCCGCGGGGGCGGTGCCGGATCCGGCACCGCCCTTCGGTGTGCGCAGCATGGACCTTCCCTGAGGGTCAGGCGCCCCGCTGGCTCGCGTAGAAGACCAGCCGGTACTTACCGATCTGGACCTCGTCACCGTTCGCCAGCAGGACCGAATCGATCCGCTCACGATTGACGTACGTACCGTTCAGACTGCCCACGTCCGAGACAGTGAAGCGGCCGTCCGCGCCCCTGCGGAACTCCACATGGCGACGTGACACGGTCACATCGTCCAGGAAGATGTCGCTCTCCGGATGGCGGCCGGCCGTGGTCAGCTCGCCGTCCAGCAGGAAGCGGCTGCCCGAATTCGGACCGCGGCGCACCACCAGCAGCGCCGATCCCATCGGCAGCGCGTCGACCGCCGCCTGCGCCTCCGGCGTGAGCGAGGGAAGCGACGTCTGGCCGGTCACCTCGGAGTCATACGCCTCAAGACCCGAGATGGAGATCGTCGAGGTCGTCTCCGAGGCGCGCTCCGCGGGCGCCGCGCCCCGCAGGGGCGCACCACAGTTGGAACAGAACCGACTGGCTTCGGCGTTTCGGTGTCCGCACCTCGTACACACAGGCAAGGCCGACATAGAGGGAACCTCCTGCCGCGACTGCCCCCCCGGGACAGATGAGTCCTCGAAACCTATGCGGCCGGGACCAGCAGGGTCAACAGACGACGCGCCGGAGGCGTCACCACCCACCTGGTCACGGAAGAGCGGGCGCTCGCCACCCGACTCCTCGCTCTGGCCATGGCGCGATGCGCGATGGCGGGCGGAGCCGCCCTCCTCGCGTGCGCTCTTGCCGAACAACTTCGCAAACAACTTCACGGGCGATTCCCCTTGACCGAAACAGACCCGCCCGTGGGGCAGGACGAACCCTGAATGAACACACCTGCCGACCCGGACATCTTGACAACGTCCGTATCCACCGGACAGTTTCCACCACGCACCACGCTGATCGTGCGCCGACCCCCCGCAACCTCATGCCCGCGTACGGCGACTGCCATGCGCCCCCGCCTCACTGCGACGACGACCGAGCGTAGTCAGGACGCTCCGCCGGTCGCAAGGCATCCACGATGATCTTCTCAGCCCGGGTCACCGTGGCCGTGGCCTGCTCCTTCTCCAGCGTCTGGACCACTCCGCCCGGAATGTTGAGGGCGGGCTCCAGATCCTGTGGCTTGCCGATGACCTTGAAGTCGTACGGTGCCCTGACCGCCTTGCCGTCCACCTGCACGTCACCTCCCGTACCCGAGAAGTATGTATTGGCGACCACCCGCACGTCATCGACCTGGATGGCCTCGGCACCCGCCGCCCGCAATTCCTGAATGGCGTCGAGCAGCATGTCCGGCTCGACCGTGCCGCTCGGGTCGTTGATGGTCAGCGTGATTCCGGGCCCCTGCGCCGCGACCGTGCCGGCCAGGATGCCCAGCTGCTGCTCCTTCTCGCGCGTCTGCTTGCGCGCCTCCTCGGCCTGGTCCGAGCTGGTCTCCAACTCGGTGCGCTGGGCGTCGAGACGCTGTTTCTCGTCCTCAAGACGCTGCGTACGGTTGTCGAGTTCGTCGAGGATGCGCACCAGGTCCTCCTGGCGCGCGCCCCGCAGCGCGCTGTCGTCGTTGTTCGACGTGACCTGGATCGCGAGCCCGAGGCCGAGCACGAACAGCAGGACCGCGACGATCAGCTGGGCCCGGGTCACCCTCGGCGGCCACAGTCCCGCGGCCAACCGCTGGCGGCCGGTGAGCTGTTGGCGCTCCGGCTCCGCCGGGGTGTGGGCACCGTCCTCGTTCCTGGGGGTCTCTCCGCCGCTCATCGGCCTCACGCCCGGAACACGTGCCGGCGGATCGCGGCAGCGTTGGAGAAGATACGGATACCGAACACGACCACCACGCCGGTGGACAACTGGGCGCCCACGCCCAGCTTGTCGCCGAGGAACACGATCAGCGCCGCGACGACCACATTCGACAGGAACGAGACGACGAAGACCTTGTCGACGAAGATCCCGTCCAGCATGGCGCGCAATCCCCCGAAGACCGCGTCGAGCGCGGCGACGACAGCGATCGGCAGATAGGGCTCGACCACCGCCGGCACCTCGGGCCGGACCAACAATCCGACCACGACTCCCACGACGAGGCCCAGTACCGCGATCACGATGTGCCCTTCCCGGTGTTGGCCGCGCCCTGTCCGTTGCCCTTCCCGGCGTCGGCGGCCTTCGGCTCTGCTGTACGTACGATCAGGCTGGGCGCGGCAGGCAGACGCACCTCGTCCTGATCCGAAATGCTGGTGCGAATACCGAAGTTCTCCTGCAGCGCGTGCAGATACTGACCGTCGGCGCTGTTCTGGAACGTGGTGCTCAGCTTCTTCCCGTCCCCCACCGCGAGCACCTCGTACGGCGGCACCAGCGGCCTGTTGTCGACCAGTATGGCGTCGCCCGCGGCCCGGATCGCGGACAGCGAGGTCAGTCGCTGCCCATTGATCGCGATCGCTTCCGCGCCCGACTCCCAAAGCCCGTTGACGACCCGCTGCATGTCACGGTCGCGCACCCGGCCCGTATCGGAGAAGTCGCTGCTCTCCCGGGGCCCGCCGCCACCGGAATCGGTGTTCTTGGCGTCATCCACCACGAGCCGCACGCCAGGACCGTGCACCGGCGTCGCACCCGCGAGCAGGGCGACCAGTCCGCCCTGGTCGCCGCCGTGGGCCCGCAGGGCCGCGCGCTGGCGCTCACCCACCTCGGTACGCAGCTTCTCGACCGTCCGCTCCAGCGTGTCCGCCGTGGCGGTCTCCGCGTCGATCCGGCTGATCAGCTCCTCGCGCTCCTTGGCCACCACAGGGGCCGAGATCCGCGCCTGGGCCGCTCCGACCGTGACGACCAGAGCGGCCAGCACCAGCCCCGCGGCGAGGCCCAGCTTCGCCTTGAGGGTGCGCGGCAGCCCGCCTTCTTCGGCGTCCCTGCGGGCCGCCGCCTCCGCGTAGCCCTCATCGAGGCTGTGGTCCATCACATTGTTCAGCAGCGACATCGACGCGTCGGGGCGCGGCGGAGAACCGGTGCTCCGAATGGGGGGCTGCTGCGACATGACGCACATCGTCGCACGTCGGGGGCGCTACCGCCGAATGGCCCCACCGGCGTGCCGGACGGCGGTCGATCACACCGTACGGCACGCCGGTGACACACCCGTAAAGGGCCTCAATGACCTGCGCTGTCCACCACCGACGACCACTCGTCGAGCAGCGCCTGCGCCGACGCGTCATCGGGGCCTTCCGCCCACAAATGAGTGACGGCCTCGGCCGGGTCGGGCAGCACCATCACCCAGCGGCCGTCCGCCTCCACCACACGCACCCCATCGGTCGTGTCCACCTGCCGGTCTCCGGCCGCCTCGACGACGCTGCGCATGACGAGACCCTTGACGGCCCACGGCGTCGCCAGATCCCGGCGCAGTACATGCGCACGCGGAATACGGGCGTCGATCTGGCTCAGCGTGAGCTGCGTACGCGCGACCAGACCGATCAGCCGCACAAAGGCGGCCGTACCGTCCAGGACGCTGCTGAACTCCGGCACGATGAAGGCTCCGCGCCCGTCACCGCCGAAGATCGTGGTCTCCTCGCGGCCCACCCTGGTCAGATCGTCGGGCGAGGTGGTCGTCCACTCCACCTGTGTGCCGTGGTAGGCGGCGACCTGCTCCGCGATCCTCGTGGTCGTCACGGGCAGCGCCACCCGGCCGCTGCGCCGCTCGGCCGCGACCAGATCGAGCAGGACCAACAGCGCGCGGTCGTCCTCGATGATCCTGCCCCGCTCGTCGACCAGCGACAGCCGCTCACCGACAGGGTCGAACCGCACTCCGAACGCGGCGCGCGCCGAGGCGACGATCTCACCGAGCCTGACCAGGCCCGAACGGCGCGATTCGGCCGTCTCGGTCGGCCGGGACTCGTCGAGACCGGGGTTGATGGTCAGCGCGTCGACCCCGAGCCGGCCCAGAAGACTGGGCAGTACGAGTCCGGCGCTGCCGTTGGACGCGTCGACCACGACCTTGAGCCCGGCCTCCGCGATCCCGCTCGTATCGACATTGCGCAGCAGCGAGCCGGTGTACGAGTCGAAGACGCTGGCGGGGAAGTGCAGATCGCCGATCTCCCCGGGGAACGCGCGGCGGTACTCCTGTCGCGCGTACACGCGGTCCAGCTTGCGCTGACCGCCCTGCGACAGGTCGGCGCCCCGCTCGTCGAAGAACATGATGTCCACGGAGTCAGGCACCCCGGGCGAGGTACGGATCATGATGCCGCCGGCGCTCCCCCGGCCCGTCTGCTGCCGGGCGACGGGCAGCGGCACATTCTCAAGGTCCCGCACGTCGATGGCGCTGGACTGCAACGACGAGATCACGGCGCGCTTGAGCGCACGGGCACCACGTGAGTGGTCGCGCGCCGTGGTGACCGTGGAGCCCTTCTTCAGGGTGGTGGCGTACGCGCCCGCGAGCCGCACCACGACTTCTGGCGTGATCTCGACGTTCAGGATGCCGGAGACACCGCGCGCTCCGAAGAGATGCGCCTGCCCTCGGGACTCCCAGATCACCGACGTGTTGACGAAGGCGCCGGCCTCGATGGTCTTGAACGGGTAGACCCGCACATTGCCCTGGATGATCGACTCTTCGCCGACAAGGCACTCATCGCCGATGACCGCGCCGTCCTCGATCCGCGCGGCGCGCATGATGTCGGTGTTCTTGCCGATCACGCAGCCGCGCAGATTGCTGTGCTGCCCGATGTAGACGTTGTCGTGGACGACGGCTTTATGGAGGAACGCGCCGGTCTTGACGACGACATTGGATCCGACGACGGTGTGCTCGCGAATCTCCGCGTCGGCCTCGACCTTGGCGTAGTCACCGATGTACAACGGCCCGCGCATAACGGCGTCGGGATGGACCTCGGCACCTTCGGCGATCCACACACCCGGCGAGATCTCGAAGCCGTCGATATCGACGTCGACCTTTCCTTCGAGCACGTCGGCCTGTGCCTTGACATAGCTCTCGTGTGTGCCGACGTCCTCCCAGTAGCCCTCGGCGATATAGCCGTAGATCTTCTTGCCTTCCTTCATCAACTGAGGGAAGACATCGCCGGACCAGTCCACCGACACGTCGGCCTCGACATAGTCGAAGACCTCGGGCTCCATCACGTAGATACCCGTGTTCACGGTGTCCGAGAAGACCTGTCCCCAGGTGGGCTTCTCCAGGAAGCGCTCGACCTTTCCCTCTTCGTCCACGATCGTGATGCCGAATTCCAGAGGATTCGGCACCCGGGTAAGACACACCGTCACCAGTGCGCCTTTTTCCTTGTGGAAGGCGATGAGATCGGTCAGATCGAAATCGGTGAGCGCGTCACCGGAAATGACGAGGAAGGCGTCGTCCTTCAGCGCCTCCTCCGCGTTCTTCACACTCCCCGCGGTGCCGAGCGGCTTCTCCTCGTTGGCATAGGTCAGCTCCATGCCCAGCTCTTCGCCGTCACCGAAATAGTTCTTGACGAGAGAGGCGAGGAATTGCACGGTTACGACGGTCTCACTGAGCCCATGGCGCTTGAGCAACCGCAGCACATGCTCCATGATCGGGCGATTTACGACCGGCAGGAGCGGCTTGGGCATGCTTGAGGTCATGGGGCGAAGTCGAGTTCCTTCGCCACCGGCCATCACGACGGCCTTCATGTCGGAAGCGTCCTCCTTGAAGAGACGGTCTCGCCGACTTCACCCGTCTGGACAGAGGCCCCTTTGACGTCGGGCGTGGGCCGGCGACGCTGCACGGCACCACATCGACGAGCTCAGTCGGCCACGTTGTCCGCCTTGACAAGCCGACGGACCTGGACCACGTACAGAATCCCTGCCCACCAGTACAGGCTTGTACCCCAAATGGCGAACGCCCATCCGAAAACTTCAGCGAGTGACGCAAGCCAGCCACTTCCGTCACTGAGGAGCAGGAGCGGGAAGGCGTACATCAAGTTGAAGGTAGCCGCCTTGCCGAGGAAGTTCACCTGGGGAGGCGGATAGCCGTGCCTGCGAAGGACGGCCACCATGACCAGAAGCATCAGTTCCCGGGCCACGAGGGCCAGGGCCAGCCAGAGAGGCAGAATCTCCCGCCAGGTGAGGCCAACCAGGGTGGAAAGGATGTAGAGCCGGTCAGCGGCGGGATCAAGAAATCGTCCCAAGCTGCTGATCTGGTTCCAGCGACGGGCGAGCTTGCCGTCCAGATAGTCGCTGACGCCGCTCAGCATGAGCACCAGCAATGCCCAGCCGTCGCTCTTGGGACCGCCGAACTCGGGACGCAGGATCAGCCACAGGAAGAGCGGTACGCCGACGAGGCGGGCCATGCTGAGGATGTTGGGGATGGTGAGCACCCGGTCCGTCTGAACGCGAGTCTCCTGGACCTCCACCCGGGGGCCTCCTGTGTGGAACGTGCCAACGATGCCTCCTGACCCTACCCTCAGCGCCGGCACACGATCACAGGGGGGTAAGAGGCAAGAGAATGAGAACGCAGAAATGCCCCGCACCAGAGGTGCGGGGCATTCCCACAATAATTGTTCGGCGGCGTCCTACTCTCCCACAGGGTCCCCCCTGCAGTACCATCGGCGCT
>NZ_JBEOUD010000043.1:0-65537 GCF_040303865.1 Streptomyces sp. NPDC094034
TCGTCCGACAGGATCAACTCGGCCTTCGGCCGCCCAGTACGCGCCACCCCACAACCCTACACATCTGAACAGAATTCCAGACTCAGAAGACTAGGCCCTGTCTGACAAATGATCACCGAGCGGGGATGTGGTGATCAGTCCAATTGCCTTGCCGTCCCGACGCCGGCCAGCGATTCTGTGCCGGTGCCAGGACAGGGGAAAAGAAGGCGGCGACAACAGGCCGAGAGGCAGCGGCTTGCTGCTCGCACCGCACCGAACGTGGGGCGGTGGGAAGTGTTCTTGGAGACTCGGGACGAGGCGGAGTTGCGCGCGCACCTGCGCCGTCTTCGGGAGGCACGAATCGACGGCTCGATGATCCGGGTCGACACGCTGTGCGGCCGTCTGGCGCTACCGACCACCTACCGGCTGAGCCGGTTCGTGGCGGGCCCCGCGTGCGAGTCCGATCACGAGCACTCCGATCATTGATCTTGTGGCAGGTCGAGGTGAGTTGACGGATACGGCGTGGGAGCGGATGGAGCCGCTGCTGCCTCAGGTGGACGGGCGTGGCCGTCCCTGACGTGATCACCGCCAGGTGGTCAACGGCGTTCTGTGGCGGCTGCGGAGCGGAGCGCCCTGGCGCGATCTCCCCGAGGGGTACGGGCCGTGGCGGACCGTCTACGAGCGGTTCGCCCGCTGGGAGGCGGACGGGACGTGGGCGAAGCTACTGGAGCACGTCCAGGTCCGCGAAGACGCGGTGGGCCTGGTGGGCTGGACCGTCTCGATCGACTCCACCGTCAACCGGGCCCACCAGCACGCAGCCGACGCCCGTAAAGCAGCCGGCGCCCGTAAAAAGGGGATGCATGTCGCCACGATCCCCGAGCACCGCGACCAGGCGGCCAACCGCCGCCGACCCGACCGCCCACGGCGCACAGCACCCCTGCGAGCTGGGACTTCCGGCATACGGGAGAATCGAGGCGATCTCTCAGATCGGACAGAACCACGGGGAGGAACCGTGTCCGGATTCGTAGAAAAGCCCGAGCCCGTCGAGGTGCCGGGTCTGGTGCACATCCACACCGGCAAGGTGCGGGATCTGTACCGGAACGAGGCGGGCGACCTCGTGATGGTCGCCAGTGACCGCATGTCCGCGTACGACTGGGTGCTGCCCACCGAATTCCCCGACAAGGGCCGGGTGCTGACGCAGCTCTCGCTCTGGTGGTTCGAGAAGCTCAGCGACCTCGTGCCCAACCATGTGATCTCCACCGACCTCCCCCCGGGCGCCCCCGCCGACTGGGCCGGCCGCACGCTCATCTGCCGGTCGCTCCGGATGATCCCGGTGGAGTGCGTCGCCCGCGGCTATCTGACGGGCTCGGGTCTCGCGGAGTACGAGCAGACCCGCACCGTCTGCGGGCTCGCGCTCCCCGAAGGGCTCACGGACGGCTCCGAGCTGCCCTCCCCCATCTTCACGCCCGCCACCAAGGCGGCGGTCGGTGACCACGATGAGAACGTCCCGTACGAGGCAGTCGCCCACCAGGCCGGCGCGGAAACCGCCGCCCTGCTGCGCAGGACGACCCTCGACATCTACGGCCGGGCCCGGGACATCGCCCGCGACCGGGGGATCATCCTCGCCGACACCAAGTTCGAGTTCGGCTTCGACGGCGATCATCTGGTGCTCGCCGACGAGGTGCTGACCCCCGACTCCTCGCGTTTCTGGCCGGCCGCCACCTGGGAGCCTGGCCACCCGCAGCCGTCGTTCGACAAGCAGTACGTACGCGACTGGCTGACCTCCCCGGCCTCCGGCTGGGACCGCCGGAGCGAGCAGCCGCCGCCCCCGCTGCCACGGGAGATCGTCGACGCGACCCGAGCGAAGTACCTGGAGGCGTACGAACTTCTCACCGGCCTCAGCTGGCAGTAAGCCCCGGCCTCGCACGAGCGGCGGCCGAGAGCCGCCGCCGGAACCGAGAGCTGCCACCGGAACACAGCGAAGCCCCCCGGCCGATTCAACCGGGGGGCTTCTGTACTGAGCGGACGACCAGGTTCGAACTGGCGACCTCAACCTTGGCAAGGTTGCGCTCTACCAACTGAGCTACGTCCGCGTGCGCCGTGGCGCGGAGCCCACTATACCCAACCTCGCTCGCGTGCGAGACGCACCGCCGTATGTCGGTTCTCCGCCCCCAGTTTGGAGGCCGCCGACGACAGATAGTTCCGCACGGTCCCCTGCGACAGCGACGCGCGCTCCGCGACCTCCGAGATCGGCGCTCCGTCCGCCGCCAACTCCAGGACCTCGGCCTCCCGTGCGGTCAGCGGCGAGTCCCCGGCCGAGATGGCGTCCGCCGCCAACTCGGGGTCGACGAAACGGTTCCCGGCGTGGACGGTGCGGATGATCTCGGCGAGCCGCCGCGCGCTCACCGTCTTCGGTACGAAGCCCCGTACGCCCGCGGCCAGCGCCCGCTTCAGATGGCCGGGCCGGCCGTGGCTCGTCACGATCATCGTCCGGCAGCCGGGCAGATCGGTACGGAGCGATGTGGCGACTTTCACACCGTCCGCGCCGGGCATCTGGAGATCCAGTACGGCCACATCGGGCCGGTGGGCCCGTGCCATCGCCAGCGCCTCGGGCCCGGAGGCCGCCTCGGCGACCACGACCAGATCGTCTTCGAGCGCGAGCAGGGCGGCGAGCGCGCCCCGGATCAGATGCTCGTCGTCGGCGAGCAGGACGCGAACAGGACTCATACCGTCACTTCCTCGCCGGTCCCGGTCTCGCCGGTCTCACCGACCTCATCGTCCACGGGGCGGGCGTGCCCGGTGTGACCAGTGTGACCAGTGTGCCCAGGGGGCCCGGTGTGGTCGGTGGGCTCGGTGACCGTCCTCGGCAGCGGCACCCGCGCCGTCAGTACGAAGCAGCCGTCCCCCGTACTCCCCGCTTCGAGGGTCCCGTCCAGCGCGGCCAGTCGCTCCCGCAGCCCGGCGAGCCCTGAGCCTTTCCCGGACAGTCCCGAGCCCTTCCCGGACAGTCCCGATCCGCGGCGCCCGAGCCCGGCGCCCTTCCCGGCCGACCCGCTCGCGCCGACGTCCGGCACCCCGTCGTTCTCCACGGTCAGGACCGCCTCCCGGCCACCGGATCCGCCACTCGATCCCCCACCGGATCCGCCACCCGATCCCCAGGAACCGGATGCCAAGGCCCCCGACTCGCCGGTCTGCGACAGCCGTACGGTGCACCGCCGGGCGTCCCCGTGCCGCAGCACATTCGTCGTCGCTTCCCTTACCACCCACCCGAGAGCCGACTGGATCTCGGCGGACAGTCCTTCGACATCGCCCCCCTTGATCCGGCAGTCGATGCCCGCCGCCTTCAACACCCCCCGGGCTCCTTCCAGTTCGGTGTGCAGATCCGCTTCCCGGTAGCCGCGTACGACCTCCCGTACCTCCCGCTGCGAGTCCTGCGCGATCTGCTGCACCTCGGTCATCTGGGTCACCGCCCCCGGCCGGTCACGCTCGGCCAGCTGGACCGCCAGCTCGCTCTTCAGCGCGATCACCGCGAGATTGCGGCCCATGACATCGTGCAGATCGCGCCCGAACCGCAAGCGCTCCTCCGCGATCGCCAGCCGCGTATGCAGCTCGCGTGCCTCGTCCAGCTCCCAGACGACGCTGACCAGCCAGGCCGAGAAGACATAGGTGAACGCGAGAGCCGCACCCGTGGCGGTGACCCCGGCCGCGTTCGCGACGGCGTTGTTCCACTCCAGCCCCACCACCAGACTCATGACCGCCGTCCCGGCCGCCGTACCGAGCACGGCGTACACCCTGTGCGCCGCCGTGCGCAGGCCCAGGGCGATCGCCGCCAGGCCGAAGCCGGCGATCCCCATCAAGAGAAACGCGTAGCCCTGATCCTGTGGAATGGAATTGGTGTTCCGCAGTGCGAGCAGGATGATGATGCCTCCGCCGGTCAGCGCGGAAACGCTCAGAATCAGCCGTAGGGGCTGCTCGCGTCGGCCGAGACGCCAGTCCATGGCCATGGACAGCAGCGCACCGCAGAGCACGGCATGGGTGACGACCAACAGAAAGAGCCAGCCGCCGAGCTGCCCCCCGACCTTGCTCCCGGCTCCGTCGAGGAGCTGCGGAATGCCGATCGCGCCGACTTCGAGGCCGGCCAGGGCATGGAACGTCCAGCGGGTGTAGAGCTCGACCTTGACCATGTTGCTCCTGGCCGGCCCGCCCCTGCCGTTCCACCAGCCCGTCAGTCTGGACATCGCGCCCTTCCTCGGTGTCCTGGTGCCTGTGTCCGTGTCTCAGCGACGTGGCTCCCAGCGGAACCATCGCTGTACAGCAAACACTGAGAGGATGGTCCACACCAAGGCGCTCAGCGCCGCGCCGAGCAGGTCGGGGCCCTCCGTCCCGCCGAGCCAGCCCGCGCGGATCAGCGTCATGACCCCGGTCACCGGCAGCAGCTCGCAGAACGAGGCCATCCGCTCCGGCAGCGCCTCCAGCGGGACGAACAGCCCCGAGCCGATCACCGAGATCATGAACAGCGGCATGATGCTGATCTGGGCACTCTCGACGGTACGGGTGAACGCGGAGGTCACGGCGGCCAGCGCGCTGAGCAGCAGCAGACCGATCAGGAGCCCGCCGACCAGCACCACCGGCTGCTGCGGCGCGCGGACATCGAGGAACGCGACTCCGGCGGCGATCATCACGGCCGACTGGATGAACGCGAGTCCGGTCGCCGGCAGCGCGGTGCCGATCAGGATCTCCCGGTCGGACGCTTCCATCGTGCGGAGCCGCTTGAGCACCAGTTCCTCACGCCGCGCGGTGTACGCCGAGGTGAGACCGCCGTAGACGGCCATGATCAGCACCATGCCGATGCCGCCGGTCATCGCCGCCTCAAGGGCGCTGATCCCGGTCTCGGCGAGGTCGATCCCGCCGAGCGACTGCCTGATCGCCACGATCATCCCGAGCGGCACGAACAGGGCGGTGAACAGCGCCGTTCTGTTCCGCACGAGGAGCGAGAACTCGGCCCGGCCGAGCGACTTGAGGTGGTCCCCGGTCGTCGTTGTCCGTACGCCGGTCTCCCCGCGCCGGGGGCTCTCCGTCTTCTTCGAGCTCACCGTGCTCATCGCGCGTCCACCGTTCCCGCCGTTCCGACCGTTCCCACGATTCCCGCTGTTCCGACCGTTCCGACGATTCCCGCCGTTTCCGTCCCGCGCGCCGCGATGTCGAGGAAGGCTTCTTCGAGGGAGGCGGACCGCGCGTCCAGCGCCTCCAGCTCCACGCCCGATTCCTCGGCCCACCGGAGGAGTTCGCCCAGATCCCGCTGGAGCCGCTGGGTACGGATCTCCACCGCCTGTCCGTTCGCCCCCGCCCGCAGGGACAGCGGGAGCCGTCCGGCGGGGACGTCCTCGGGCAGGACGAAGCGGATCCGGGCCGGCCGGGAGGCGGTCACCTCGGCCGGGGTGCCGGTGACATCGATCCGGCCCTGGTGCATGATCGCCAGCCGGTCGGCGAGGGTTTCGGCCTCTTCCAGATAGTGCGTGGTCAGCAGCACGGTCGTACCACCGTCCCGCAGCTCCCTGACCAATTCCCAGGTGTCGCGCCGCCCTTCGGCGTCCAGCCCGGTCGTCGGCTCGTCGAGGAAGAGCACCTCGGGCCGGCCGAGCAGCGCGAGCGCCAGATCGAGGCGCCGCTTCTCCCCACCGGACAGCTGCTTGACGCGTACGCCGGAGCGCTGAGTGAGCCCCACCAGTGCCAGTGCCTCCTGGGTCGGCCGTGCCCCGGTGGTGCAGCCGGCGCACATCCGCACGGTCTCGGCGACCGTCAGATCGGACGGGAAGCCGCCCTCCTGGAGCATCACTCCCATCCGGGGCCGGACGGACGTCCGCTCGGTGTACGGATCATGGCCGAGCACCCGGACCGTGCCGCCGCTGGGCCGGGCCAGGCCCTCCAGCAGTTCGACGGTGGAAGTCTTGCCCGCGCCGTTCGTCCCCAGCAGCGCGAACAGCTCCCCGCGCCCCACGGAGAAGGAGATGCCGTCCACCGCCGTGAAGCCGCCGGCGTATGCCCGCCTCAGGTCTTCCACCTCGATTACCGCGTCGTTCATCATGCCTTCGAGGTTTCCGCCGGACCGGTGGGGACGGCAGTGCGCGGTGTCATCGCGGGGGATGACATTTGTCATCTGTCATCGGCGGCCGGAGCAAACCGGCGACCGGAACAAACGAAGAAGGTCCCGGTCGGAATGACCGGGACCTTCATCTCTGAGCGGACGACCAGGTTCGAACTGGCGACCTCAACCTTGGCAAGGTTGCGCTCTACCAACTGAGCTACGTCCGCAGTGCGTCGGAAGAACGACGCGGACACCACTCTACCTGATCCAAATGAACCACCGGACCACTGGACCGGAGAGCGATGCAGAGCGGGTGACAGGAATTGCACACTGCGCCTCCCCCTTGGAAAGGGGGCGTTCTGCTACTGAACTACACCCGCACGCTGCTTGGGGTTTGGCCTTTCGGCCTTGCCCCTCGGCGTGGTCCAAACTCTAGCCGATCAATGGGGGTGCTGTGCAACTCCGTCTGCCTCGGGGCGCACTGTCCGCGGGACCGGGCCGCGCCGAGCCCGCGGATCCGGGCGCCGCGGGCTCAACTCGCCTCGCGGAACGCCTCGTACACCCGCTTGGGGATCCGGCCCCTGGCCGGCACCTCCATCTTGTGGGACTGTGCCCAGGCGCGGACCGCCGCCGGGTCGGGCGCGAGGGTGGTGTGCCGGTAGCTGGTGCGGGACTTGCCGTGCTTGCTGGCGTTTGTCTGCTTTCGGCCTGCGGCCATGAACGGCGCCAGGGCCTTGCGCAGTTTCTTTGCATTGGCGGGATTGAGGTCGATCTCGTACGACTTCCCGTCCAGGCCGAACGTGACCGTTTCCGCCGCTTCTCCTCCGTCGATGTCGTCGGAGAGCGTGACCACTACGCGTTGCGCCACGGATATCGGTCCTTTCCTGCGGTGCCACTCGCCTGCGTCACCTGCGGGAAACGCGGCTGACGTGCGGTGATACCGGCCTTCCGGCTGTTATGGGGCAATGCTGCTTTCTTCTGCATTCCTTTGTACAGCGGTGGGCGTCGCATTGTGAAGCCCAGCCAATTACATCCGCGTGTCCCACGGCAATGGCGGATGCGACTTTTTCCCTGGATTTTTCCCGTTGTCGCCGGGGCCGAAATCGCGACGTGATCTGCGAACCGCCATATCTACCCGCGTAGATTTTGGAGCCGGGTACGCTGAGAGAGCTCGGGGGGTCTGGGGGATTCCCCGGAGAAGACAGCAGCGAGAACCAGCCGCACCACACCACCGGGAGTGCCAGTGGCACGCGTCGTAGTCGACGTCATGCTCAAGCCGGAGATCCTCGACCCGCAGGGCCAGGCGGTGCAGCGCGCACTGCCCCGTCTGGGTTTCGAGGGGATCGCCGACGTCCGCCAGGGGAAGCGCTTCGAGCTTGAGGTGGCGGGGCCGGTCGACGAAGCCGCCCTCGCCCGAATCCATGAGATGGCCGAGACGTTTCTCGCCAACACCGTCATCGAAGACTTCATCGTGAAGGTCGAGGAGTCGAAGTGACCTCTCGTATCGGAGTCGTCACCTTTCCCGGCACGCTGGACGACCGGGACAGCCTGCGCGCCGTCCGGATCGCCGGGGCCGAGCCCGTCTCCCTCTGGCACCGCGACAAGGACCTCAAGCAGGTCGACGCCGTCGTGCTGGCCGGTGGCTTCAGCTACGGCGACTATCTGCGGGCGGGCGCCATCTCCCGGTTCTCCCCGGTGATGGAGACGGTCATCGAGCAGGCGAAGGCCGGTCTGCCGGTCCTCGGTATCTGCAACGGCTTCCAGATCCTCACCGAGTCCCATCTGCTGCCCGGTGCGATGCTCAGGAACAACCACCTGCACTTCATCTGCCGCGACCAGAAGTTGCGGGTGGAGACCACGGACACCGCCTGGACCGCCGATTACGAGGCCGGCCAGGAGATCTCCGTACCCCTCAAGAACATCGACGGCCGGTACGTCGCCGACGAGCGCACGCTCGATGAGCTGGAGGCCGAGGGCAGGGTCGCCTTCCGCTATCTGGACGGCAACCCCAACGGTTCGCTGCGCGACATCGCCGGAGTCACCAACGCGGCGGGCAATGTCGTCGGCCTGATGCCGCACCCCGAGCACGCGGTGGAGCCGCTGATCGGTACGGGCCGTACCGACGGCCTGGGGTTCTTCACCTCGATCCTGAAGAAGCTGGTAAGCGCCTGATGACCATCAAGACCCTCGACACGGTCAAGCACGCGAGCGGCACGCCCGAGGCCGAGCAGCCCTGGAAGGAACTCGGCCTCAAGGAGGACGAGTACGCGCGGATCCGCGAGATCCTGGAGCGCCGTCCCACCGGTGCCGAGCTGGCCATGTACTCCGTCATGTGGTCCGAGCACTGCTCGTACAAGAGCAGCAAGGTGCACCTCAAGCAGTTCGGCGAGAAGGCCCCGGCCAGCGACGCCATGCTCGTCGGCATCGGGGAGAACGCGGGCGTCGTGGACGTCGGCCAGGGGTACGCGGTCACGTTCAAGGTCGAGTCCCACAACCACCCGTCGTACATCGAGCCCTACCAGGGCGCGGCCACCGGCGTCGGCGGCATCGTGCGCGACATCCTCGCCATGGGCGCCCGCCCGGTCGCCGTCGTGGACCCGCTCCGCTTCGGCGCCGCCGACCATCCCGACACCAAGCGCGTCCTGCCGGGCGTCGTCGCGGGCATCGGCGGCTACGGCAACTGCCTGGGCCTGCCGAACATCGGCGGCGAGGTCGTCTTCGACGCCTGCTACCAGGGCAACCCGCTGGTCAACGCCGGCTGTATCGGTGTGATGAAGCACGAGGACATCCACCTCGCGAAGGCCTCGGGCCCCGGCAACAAGGTGATCCTGTACGGCGCCCGCACCGGCGGCGACGGCATCGGCGGTGTCTCCGTCCTGGCGTCCGAGACCTTCGAGTCCACCGGACCGGCCAAGCGGCCCGCCGTCCAGGTCGGCGACCCCTTCCAGGAGAAGCTGCTCATCGAGTGCACCCTGGAGATCTTCCGCGAGAAGCTGGTCGCCGGTATCCAGGACCTCGGCGGCGCCGGGCTCTCCTGCGCCACCAGCGAGCTGGCGTCCGCGGGTTCTGGCGGGATGCGGGTCGAGCTGGACACCGTGCCGCTGCGTGACGCGACCCTCTCGCCCGAGGAAATCCTCATGAGCGAGTCGCAGGAGCGCATGTGCGCGGTGGTCGAGCCCGACAAGGTCGACCGCTTCATGGAGATCTGCGAGAAGTGGGACGTCATCGCCACCGTCATCGGTGAGGTGACCGAGGGCGAGCGCCTGGAGATCTTCTGGCACGGCGAGCAGATCGTCGACGTACCGCCGCGCTCGGTGGCGCACGACGGTCCGGTCTACCACCGGCCGTACGCGCGCCCCGACTGGCAGGACGCCCTCCAGGCGGACGACGCCAACAAGCTGGCCCGCCCGGCGACCTCCGCCGAGCTGAGGGACCAGGTCCTGCGGCTGATCGCGTCGCCGAACCAGGCGTCCAAGGCGTGGGTCACCGACCAGTACGACCGGTTCGTGCAGGGCAACACCGTCCTCGCGCAGCCCGAGGACGCCGGAATGGTCCGGATCGACGAGGAGTCGAACCTGGGCGTGGCGATGGCGACCGACGGCAACGGCCGGTACACGAAGCTCGACCCGTACACGGGCGCACAGCTCGCGCTGGCCGAGTCGTACCGCAATGTCGCCGCCTCCGGTGCCACGCCGCTCGCCATCTCCGACTGCCTGAACTTCGGCTCGCCCGAGGACCCGGCCGTGATGTGGCAGTTCGCCGAGGCCACGCGCGGTCTGGCGGACGGCTGCCGCCAGTTGGGCACCCCGGTCACCGGCGGCAATGTCTCCCTCTACAACCAGACCGGCGAGACGGCCATCCATCCGACGCCGGTCGTCGCCGTGCTCGGTGTGATCGACGATGTCAACCGCCGTACGCCGATCGCCTTCGCGGAAGAGGGCCAGCTCCTCTATCTGCTGGGCGAGACGCGCGAGGAGTTCGGTGGCTCGGCCTGGTCGCAGGTCGTGCACGACCACCTCGGCGGGCTGCCGCCTGCCGTGGACCTGGGCCGGGAGAAGCTGCTCGGCGAGATCCTGATCTCGGCGTCCCGCGACGGCATGATCGACGCGGCGCACGATCTGAGCGACGGCGGTCTGATCCAGGCGGTCACCGAGTCCTGCCTGCGTGGCGGGAACGGCGCCCGGCTGGTGGTACCGGACGGTCTGGACGCGTTCACGTTCCTGCTCAGCGAGTCCGCGGGGCGCGCGGTCGTCTCCGTACCGCGCAGTGAGGAGCTCCGCTTCACCGACATGTGCGGTGCGCGCGGGCTGCCCGTGACCCGGATCGGGGTCGTGGACGGCGAGGCGATCGAGATCCAGGACGAGTTCAGCGTGACGCTGGCCGAGCTGAAGGAAGCCCACGAGGGCACGATCCCCGCACTGTTGGCCTGAGGTCCGGCCGTATCCGAGCCGTATCCCGGTCCGTATCCGAACGAACGCGGCGATGGGCCCCCGTCCGGTCTCCACCGGGCGGGGCCCACGGTCCGCTCGTCGCGTATCTCCGCGCGGAACGCGGTGCGTCTCCGCGCGGAACGCGGTGCGCAAGGGCGCCGACAGGATCACGCGCCGGCGCGGGTCACTTCGCGCCGGCGGTGGCGGGGATGCGTACGGCTCCCGGCGGCCGGCCGGGGGCCGCGCATATGCTCGCGCCATGCCACCGGCCAAGAAGCGTCTGCGCAGCTACGACTCCGCCAAGATCCGGACCGCTGTGCTGACCCAGTTCGGGACGGTACGCGAGGCGGTCGCCCGGCTCACCCCCGAGCAGCTCGCGCTGCCCACCGCGCTCGGCGACTGGACCGTACGCGAGCTCGCGGCGCATCTCAGCATGGCCGTCGAGTCCGTCAACCGCTATCTCGAACAGCCCGCACATCCCGGGCCGCCGCCCGGCCCCGTGGTCGTCCTGCCCGAGTGGCCCTTCACGACCGCCGCCCACGCCACGGCCATCTCCGAGGACATTCGCACGCTCGCCGCGTCCGCCACCCCCGACGAACTGTTCGAGCGGGCCGGGACCCGGATCGCCGCGCTGCTGCCCGACGCCCCCGACGACCGGCTGCTGGCGACCCGGATCGGTGCCATACGTCTCGGGGACTATCTGGTCACCCGGACCGTCGAGCTGATCGTCCACACCGACGACCTGAACCGGGCGACCGGGCTGAGCGTCCCGTTCGAGCGGCAGGCGCTCGCCGCCTGTACGCGACTGCTCGCCGACGCCCTCGCCGTGAAGGCGCCTGGCGCCTCGACCGAGGTGCGGATCCCGCCGTACGCCGTGGTGCAGTGCGTGGCAGGTCCCCGGCACACCCGTGGCACGCCGCCGAACGTCGTGGAGACCGATCCACTGACCTGGGTCAGGCTCGCCACCGGACGTACGACCTGGCACGACGAGCTCGCCGCGGCGCGGGTCAGCGCGAGCGGAGAGCGCGCGGATCTGGCCGGGCTGCTCCCGCTCATGGGGTGACAGGACCCCGCCACCCGAGCGATACGGGAAGAACCGCGGAACCGGAGCCCCGCCCGTCCCGTCCCACGGGTATGCCGAAGCAGCGGATCACCCCACTCACCACTGTCACAGCCGTCACTACCGTCGCTCTGCTCACACTGACCGCCTGCGGTACGGAGTCCGGCAAGGGCTCGGGCTCCGGATCGGGCACCGGCGCGGGCTCCGGCGGAGAGGTACGGACCGAGACCGCGCTCACCGATGTCCACTGGAACGTCGACAGCGTGACCGTAGGCGGCCGGAAGACCGCCGCCCCCGCCGGTGCCAGCGTGGAGATCGACTCCCAGGGGCGGGCCAGCGCGAAAACGGGCTGCAACTCCATCGGCGCGGACGTCACCTTCGAGGGCGACACGGTCACCGTGGGCGACAAGCAGACCACGATGATCGGCTGTCCAAAGGATCTGGAGACCTTCGAGAAGGCGCTGGACGGCGCGTTCTCCGGCAAGCTCAAAGCCACTGTCCAGGACAAACGGCTCACGCTCACCAGCGCCGACGGCGACGCCATCGCCCTCACCTCCGAGCCCCCCGCGCCCCTCGTGGGCACCGAGTGGACCGTCGACGCGCTGGCCCAGGGCGCCACCGCGACCTCCCTGCCCAAGGGGACGGACGGCAAGGCGCACTTCACGTTCCGTAAGGACGGCAAGGACCTGGCCATGGAGGGCAGCCTCGGCTGCAACTCCTTCAGCGCGTCCGCGCGGCTCTCCGAGTCCGCGTCCGGTGCCCCGGCCACCCTCACGATCGGCCGGGTCAGCTCCACCCGCAAGCTCTGTCCGGGGCCCGAAATGACCCTGGAACGCCAGGTTCAGAAGGTGCTGGAGGGCAAGGTCTCCTATGAGCTGCGTCACCGCGGGCTGACCCTCAGGGCCGCCGACGGCCAGGGACTGTCCGCCACCGCGCCCGCTCCGGGGAAGTAGTACGGGGCCGACGGGGGGCCGGTCCGTATCCCCAATTCGGACCAGTGGTCGATCTCGCCTACACTCGGTGGCGTGCCTCGTGGTGATGGACGACTCAACCACGACCTGCTCCCCGGAGAGAAAGGCCCCCAGGACGCTTGTGGCGTCTTCGGAGTCTGGGCCCCGGGCGAAGAGGTCGCCAAGCTCACCTATTTCGGACTGTATGCCCTGCAGCACCGTGGACAGGAGTCCGCGGGCATCGCAGTGAGCAATGGGTCCCAGATCCTGGTCTTCAAGGACATGGGCCTCGTCTCGCAGGTCTTCGACGAAACCTCCCTCAGTTCACTCCTCGGCCATATCGCGGTGGGCCACGCCCGCTACTCCACCACCGGAGCCTCGGTGTGGGAGAACGCGCAGCCGACCTTCCGGGCCACGGGCCACGGCTCCATCGCGCTCGGCCACAACGGCAATCTGGTCAATACCGCCCAGCTCGCCGAGATGGTCGCCGATCTCCCCAAGGAGAACGGCCGGACGACCCGGGTCGCCGCCACCAATGACACCGACCTGGTCACGGCGCTGCTCGCCAGCCAGGTCGACGAGGACGGCAAGCCCCTCACGGTCGAGGACGCCGCCGCCAAGGTGCTGCCCGATGTCAAGGGCGCCTTCTCGTTCGTCTTCATGGACGAGCACACCCTCTACGCCGCCCGCGACCCCCAGGGCATCCGCCCGCTGGTCCTCGGCCGGCTCGAACGTGGCTGGGTCGTCGCCTCCGAGGGCGCCGCCCTGGACATCTGTGGTGCCTCGTACGTCCGGGAGATCGAGCCCGGCGAGCTGATCGCCATCGACGAGAACGGTCTCCGTTCGCAGCGATTCGCGGAAGCGAAGCCCAAGGGCTGTGTCTTCGAGTATGTCTATCTGGCCCGTCCTGATACGGACATCGCCGGGCGGAATGTCTATCTGTCCCGGGTCGAAATGGGGCGGAAACTCGCCAAGGAAGCTCCGGTCGAGGCGGATCTGGTCATAGCGACGCCGGAGTCCGGCACCCCGGCCGCGATCGGCTACGCGGAGGCCAGCGGCATCCCGTACGGCTCGGGCCTGGTCAAGAACGCCTATGTCGGCCGGACCTTCATCCAGCCGTCCCAGACCATCCGCCAGCTGGGCATCCGTCTCAAGCTGAACCCGCTGAAGGAAGTCATCCGGGGCAAGCGTCTTGTCGTCGTCGACGACTCGATCGTCCGTGGCAACACCCAGCGCGCCCTGGTCAAGATGCTCCGTGAGGCGGGCGCCGCCGAGGTCCATATCCGGATCTCGTCGCCGCCGGTGAAGTGGCCGTGCTTCTTCGGAATAGATTTCGCCACCCGCGCCGAGCTGATCGCCAACGGCATGACGGTCGAGGAGATCGGCGTCTCCATGGGGGCCGACTCCCTCGCGTACATCTCCCTCGACGGGATGATCGAGGCGACGACCATCGCCAAGCCGAATCTCTGCCGCGCCTGCTTCGACGGCGAGTACCCGATGGATCTTCCCGACCCCGAGCTTCTCGGCAAGCAACTGCTGGAGAGCGAGCTGGCGGCGGGCCCGGCCAACACCGCCGCCGCGGACGCGCTCCGCCGCCCGTAGCCGCCCGCGCCCCTCCCCGCCCGTGACCGTCCGTCCCACAGACGACCGCAAGACGACAGGAAAGTACCCAGCCATGTCCGAAACGACTACTGGTGCCAGCTATGCCGCCGCGGGCGTCGACATCGAAGCCGGTGACCGCGCCGTCGAGCTGATGAAGGAGTGGGTGAAGAAGACCCGGCGCCCCGAGGTCCTCGGCGGCCTCGGCGGCTTCGCCGGCCTCTTCGACGCCTCCGCCCTCAAGCGCTACGAGCGCCCGCTGCTCGCCTCCGCCACCGACGGGGTCGGTACGAAGGTCGATCTCGCGCGCAAGATGGGCGTGTACGACACGATCGGTCACGATCTGGTCGGCATGGTCGTCGACGACCTGGTGGTCTGCGGCGCCGAGCCCCTTTTCATGACCGACTACATCTGTGTCGGCAAGGTCCACCCCGAGCGGGTCGCCGCCATCGTCAAGGGCATCGCCGAGGGCTGTGTACTGGCCGGCTGCGCCCTGGTCGGCGGCGAGACCGCGGAGCACCCCGGACTGCTCGGCGAGGACGACTTCGATGTCGCGGGCGCCGGTACGGGCGTGGTCGAGGCGGACCGGCTGCTCGGCGCGGATCGTATCCGTACGGGTGACGCGGTGATCGCCATGGCGTCCTCCGGTCTTCACTCCAACGGGTACTCACTGGTCCGGCACGTGGTCTTCGACCGGGCCGGCTGGTCGCTGGACCGCGAGGTCGCGGAGTTCGGCCGCACCCTCGGCGAGGAGCTGCTGGAACCGACCAAGATCTACTCGCTGGACTGTCTGGCGCTCACCAGGACCACCGAGGTCCACGCGTTCAGCCACATCACCGGCGGCGGCCTGGCGGCCAATCTGGCCCGGGTGATCCCGGAGGGACTGCATGCCACGGTGGACCGCTCGACCTGGACGCCCGGCGCGGTCTTCGACGTCATCGGCACGGCGGGCCGGGTCGAGCGGCTGGAACTGGAGAAGACGCTGAACATGGGCGTGGGCATGATGGCCGTCGTCCCGGCGGAGTCGGCCGGCGCCGCGCTCACCACGCTCGCCGACCGAGGGGTGGACGCCTGGATCGCCGGAGAGATCACCGAGCGGGCCGGCCACTCCACCGGTGCCACGCTGACCGGTGACTACGCGGGCTGAGTGCGGGCAGACCTGGCCCGGGGCCGCTCCGGCACCGCCGGGGGGCCCAGGACCGTACGAGGCCATACAAAAGCGGACCGTCCGGAAGCGGACAGCACAGAACCCGGTCCCGGACTAACGCCCAGGACCGGGCAATGAGCTACTGCTCGGGGTATATCGACGTATAAGGACGTCAAGCGCCGCGGCGCCGCGTCGAGGGTCCGGACTCGTCGTCCTCGTCCTCGTCGTCGTTGTACCGATCCGCGTACTGTGCGTACGGGTCATCTTCCTCTTCGTCATCCTCGAACGGCTCCGCGTTCGGTGGTTGACTTGAAGGCGATGCGCCCAGCTCGTTGGCCAGACGCGACAGGTCAGTCCCGCCGCTGTTGTACTTCAGCTGGCGGGCGACCTTCGTCTGCTTGGCCTTGGCCCGGCCGCGCCCCATGGCTCGACCCCCTCGGTGACGGGGCTCGACGGCCCCAGAGTCTTGACACGCGTTCATGAATCAGAACGAGCTCTCCGCGGAGAGACCCGTCCGTAGGGCTTCAACGGTACCTGCTTCCGCGGCCATACGGTACGCCGCCCGCATGACGTGCCTTGGCGCAGGACCAACGAGGCGCCCCGTCCTCGCTGGTCAGCTGCGATTTTAACCTCTTCTTGCCGGGCGACCCGCCGACCGGCGTGAGTCTGGTCTCCCGAACGGTCCCGCGTACGTCACGCCGGCCTCTCGCGCGGTCAGCGGTGGCGGGCTTCCGCCATCCTGAGCTCGGCGATCCTGTCCGCCGCCGCGGCCGGCGGAATACCGTCCTCCTTCGCACGTGCGAATATCGACAGCGTGGTGTCGAAGATCTTCGCCGCCTTCGCGTGGCACCGCTCGAAGTCGAACCCGTTCAGTTCGTCGGCGACCTGGATCACCCCGCCGGCGTTCACCACGTAGTCGGGTGCGTAGAGGATCCCGCGGTCCGAGAGGTCCTTCTCGACGCCGGGGTGGGCGAGCTGGTTGTTGGCCGCTCCGCAGACCACGGCCGCGGTGAGGACCGGTACGGACTCGTCGTTCAGCGCGCCGCCGAGCGCGCACGGGGCGTAGATGTCCAGGCCCGCGGTGCGGATCAGCGTGTCGTTGTCGGCGACGACGGCGACCTGCGGGTGGCGATCGGTGATGCGGGTGACCGACTCTTCCCGTACGTCCGTGATG
Organism: Streptomyces sp. NPDC094034; assembly: GCF_040303865.1. Lineage (NCBI taxonomy): Bacteria > Bacillati > Actinomycetota > Actinomycetes > Kitasatosporales > Streptomycetaceae > Streptomyces > Streptomyces sp. NPDC094034. The sequence continues at coordinate 16,425 of NZ_JBEOUD010000043.1, forward strand.
ACCACCTGCGCGCCGTCCTGGAGCAGATGCTCCACGAGGTGCTGTCCGACCTTGCCGACGCCCGCGACCCCGACCGTGCGGCCGCGCAGCGACGGGTCGCCCCACAGGTGCCGCGCGCTCGCCCGCATGCCCTGGAAGACCCCGAAGGCCGTCAGGACCGACGAGTCGCCCGCCCCGCCGTGCTCCGGGGACCGTCCCGTGGTCCACCGGCACTCGCGCGCCACGACGTCCATGTCCGCGACGTAGGTGCCGACATCGCAGGCGGTGACGTACCGGCCGCCGAGCGAGGCCACGAACCGGCCGTAGGCCAGCAGCAGCTCGGTCCTCCTGTCGCCCTCGAACTGCGCGGAGTCCCCGATGATCACGGCTTTGCCGCCGCCGTGGTCGAGCCCGGCCAGGGCGTTCTTGTACGACATGCCCCGGGAGAGGTTCAGCGCGTCGGCGACGGCCTCTTCCTCGGACGCGTAGGGGTAGAAACGGGTACCGCCCAGGGCGGGGCCCAGGGCGGTCGAATGGATGGCGATAACGGCCTTGAGGCCGCTGGCACGGTCCTGGCAGAGCACGACTTGCTCGTGGCCTCCCTGCTCCGAACGGAACAGGGTGTGCAGTACGTCGACAGGAGCGCCGGTCACATCGGTCACTGTGGTGACTCCCAAGTACGAAGCGGCGGTGGGAGGGCCCCTCCTGCTGGGTGGGGGAGGGACCCGTTGAAGGGTTGGGCGGTCGAGCAAGCAAGAGAGTAATTCCTGCGGGGGCGCGGATCAGCCGCAGTGCCAAGGATCACCCCCTTGTGGGGTACAGGCATGGGACGATGCGCCGCATGCCTGCGGTGTCTTCAGTTCTCGTCCCTTACGCGTCCTACCTGCGGGTCTACGAGCCGCTGGCGGCCTTCGCCGAGCCCGAACGGGGCCATTGGCGACGCTACGCCGCACGGGACGGAACGCCGACCGCACAGGACGAACTACGGCGCTCCCTGGCCGACTTGCTGCCCACCCCGCCGGTGCCCGTGCCGGTGCACGAGAGCGCGGACGCCTTCATCACCGAGGTGGACGGTGTGGTGTGCGTCTGTCCCTGGCGGACCCGGCTGCGCGGCTGGCTGGCGCTGGAGGAACTGGGCGAGCTGCTGCCGGTACCGCTGCTGGACGCGGTGCTGCCGCCGGTGGTGCGCGGGCAGGCGGCGAAGGACTACGAGCGCTGGCGGGACAGCAACCCGGACGCGCGGCCGTGGATCCGGACGGCGGTCTGGCAGGTGCCGGTGCGCTGGTTCACCCTCTTCTCCGACGACGAGCGCACTTTTGAGCCAGGTGGGGCGGGGCCGGGAGACGCCGCATCGGACGGGGCGGGAGCGGGCGGCGCGGGAGCGGGCGGCGCGCCGGTGCTGCGGTACCGGACCCCGATGGTGCAGGCCCGGCGCCGGCTGGCCCGCTCGCTGAAGACCCTGCGGGACACCCTGGACGATGGCCCGCTGATCGACGGCCTGGTGGACGTCGGGCGCTGGCTGGAGGAGTTCCACCCGCGCTCACTGGTCGAACTGGACTACGGAGGTCTGGTGCACGTACTGTCCTGCGCTCAGCTCGCCGAGGACCACTCGGCGGCCGATGTGGCGGCGGCGATCGCGGCGCTGCGGGACGGGGACGACGAGGGTGCCGGGGAGGCGTACGGACGGCTCACGGAGCGGTGGCGAGCGGTCCGGGACCGTCAGTTCGCGAACTGAGTTCCCCCGCGTTCATCCTCCGTCTCCCTTTCCGACTCCCGCGAGGCGGAGAGTGACGGGCGGTGCGCAGGCGAAAACGGGCGCCGAAGCGGGCAGTGCCCGGTCCTTCACGGGCGGTGAGCGGGGCCTAGGGCGGAGGTCCCGATCCGGGCCTTTGCCTCAAGCGTGACGGACCGCACTAACGGGGCTCTTGCGTCCATCGCCTACCCTCGTGTCAAAATAGGACAAGGAGTCCGGGGAGGGTTCCTTCCGCCCAAGTGTGGGCGGAACGCTCAGCATTGCACTCTATATGGGGGGTCTGTTGACTCCTGATCGCTCTGTGACTGATCGTATCTGTGACGTGACTGTCCGCTATGGCATGGTCCATCGGCTTCCGCCACTGATGAACACCTCAGAGGGCAATTCCATCGGTTTGGCCGACGTGGCTGGACGGATGGTGTAGTTGTAGTGCCGAGGACAAGCCGTTCGTCCTATAACCGACTCGGCCCGCGTCCGCCATTTCGGGCAACGCGGGTCAAGGTGCAGAATTTAGAGGAAAGAACCGAGATGGTTCGGTTCTCCCGAGGAGGCCGCTCATGACCGCTCGCACCCCTGATGCCGAGCCGCTGCTGACCCCGGCTGAGGTTGCCACGATGTTCCGCGTGGACCCGAAGACGGTCACGCGCTGGGCAAAAGCCGGCAAGCTCACGTCCATCCGCACGCTCGGTGGGCATCGCCGGTATCGCGAGGCAGAGGTCCGCGCACTGCTTGCGGGTATTCCGCAGCAGCGCAGCGAGGCCTGAACAACCCAGCAAGGCTCATTAGGGCTCAACTACAAGCAGGGCACAGCCGGGTCCCCCAAACTCGGTCGTCCCGACCCATAGCTCCACACGGCGGGCGCCTGCCCCAACAGGCCCCATGCCCCCGCATCACGGGGTAAGTCGTCGATCGCGCTGGACTCCGCCGGGTCCAGCGCGATCTTTTTTGTGCGCCGGGGGTGCGGTGCCCCGGCCCTGTTGGGGCGCTGTGCGGGCGGTGTCGAAGGTGCCTCCGGAGGGGTTCGGGATGGGGTGCAATTGCACATATTAAATTGGTGGATTGTAGGTGGGGTGTAAGCGCCGTCATTCCAGAAACTCATTCGGTGACTAGCGTCACACCGCCAAGGTCTTGCCAACAGCGGGAGCGCTACCGAATGGATCACGCTCATACGATCGGTCACGGAGCGGAGGTGGCCCGGCCCTCGGCTAACTCGTCGTCCAGGAAGCACTCTTCGAGGAAGAGATCGTCGTTCGCCGAGGACTCCATGGCGAGCCGCTGGAGGCGATGACAGATCGGGCAGTACCCGGTGCGATGCGGATGCCCGGACGCGGCCGCCAGATGGGCGCGCAACAGCGCGCGGGTCTCATGCTTCGTCGTCGATGCCGTCACGCACACCACCCCCGGTGCGGGCCCGTGGATGCGATGAGCGTGGGGCCCTTCTGCTTGGGTACCCCCGGCCGTTGGCGTCGTCAAGGAGATGCGGCCCCGGCCCGGTGGATTTGGGTACGCCATTACTGCGGCGTGACCAGGGCGTCGACGGCGCTTGCCGTATGCAATGGGGTCACTTGTGAACGGGGTGGTGAGAGAGGGGGACAACGAGAAGAGCCCGCATCCGATGTGGATGCGGGCTCCTGCGTACTGCGACTGCGGTCCTGACGGGATTTGAACCCGCGGCCTCCACCTTGACAGGGTGGCGAGCACTCCAAACTGCTCCACAGGACCAGGTTTCGCCGCCCCGTACCGGCGGCTGCGAAACGAGACTCTACAGCAGCTCGCGGGGTCCGGTCGAACTCACTCCCCGCGCACCCTCCGCCATGAACGCGTTACGGCGCCGCCGCGTCGATCGCCTTGATGATGCGCTTGTCCGAGACGGGCTGCGCGGTGCCCAGGGCGTGCGCGAAGTAGCTCACCCGCAGCTCCTCGATCATCCAGCGGATGTCCAGCACCTGCTGGGGCACCGGTCGTCCCCGCGGGAGCTGTTCGAGCAGCCAGGCGTACTCGTCCCGCATCTCATGGACCTTCTCCATGCGTGTGGTGTCGCGCTGGACGTTCGTCGGCATCTGCTGGAGCCGGCGGTCCGCCGCGACGAGATAGCGCATCAGGTCGGGCAGCCGGCGAAGCCCGGTGCGGGTGACGAAGCCGGCCGGTACGAGGGCCGCCAGCTGGTCCCTGACGTCCTGAACGTTGTTGATCAGTGTCGGACTGCCCGTGGCCTTCAAACGGCGCTCACAGGCCTGCCAGGCGGCCAGGATCTGCTGGACCTGCCCGATGGTCCGCACGGTCGCGTCGACGAGATCGGCGCGCACCTTGTCGTACAGCTTCCGGAACGATTCCTCGTCCCACACCGGACCCCCGTGGTCCCCGATCAGCTTGTCGGCGGCGGCCATGGCGCAGTCGTCGAACAGCGCCTGGATGGAGCCGTGCGGATTGCGGGAGAGCGCCAGCTTCTGCTGGTTGGTGAGCTTGTCGGAGGCGAACTTCGCCGGGTTCACCGGGATGTTCAGCAGGATCAGCCGGCGCGTACCCGCCCACATCGCCTGGCGCTGCTCCGCCTCGGTGTCGAAGAGCCGTACGGCCACGGTCGCGCCCTGGTCGACCAGCGCCGGGTACGCCTTGACCGGCTGGCCGGCCCGCCGGGTCTCGAAGACCCGGGAGAGCGTGCCGATCGTCCAGTCCGTCAGCCCCGTACGTTCGATCGCCTCGCCGCCCGAGCGCTCGGCGGTGGCCGCGGCGGCCTTGGAGAGCGCCTGACGGGCCTTGGGGCGCAGCTGGAGCTTGAGCGCCTCCAGGTCTTTGCCCTCGGCGATCTTGCGGCGCCGCTCGTCGACGATACGGAACGTGACCCTGAGATGGTCGGGCATCCGGGCGGGATCGAAGTCGTCGGCCGCGACCGGCACGCCGACCATCCGCTGGAGCTCGCGGGCCAGGGTCACCGGCAGCGGTTCCTGGAGGGGCACGGCCCGCTCCAGGAAGGCCTTGGTGTAGTTCGGCGCGGGCACGTAGTGGCGGCGGATCGGCTTGGGCAGCGAGCGGATCAGCTCCATGACCACCTGCTCGCGCAGGCCCGGGATCTGCCAGTCGAAGCCTTCGGAGGTGATCTGGTTGAGCACCTGGAGCGGGACATGGACGGTCACGCCGTCCGCGTCCGTACCCGGCTCGAACTGGTACGTCACGCGGAATTTGAGCGGTCCCTGGCGCCAGGAGTCCGGGTAGTCGTCCTTGGTGACGGAGCCGGCCTTCTCGTTGATGAGCATCGAGCGCTCGAAGTCGAGGAGCTCCGGCTCGTCGCGGCGTCTCTTCTTCCACCAGGAGTCGAAGTGCGCGCCGGAGACCACCTCGTCCGGCACCCGCCGGTCGTAGAAGTCGTAGAGGGTCTCGTCGTCCACGAGGATGTCGCGGCGCCGGGCGCGGTGCTCCAACTCCTCGACCTCGCCCAGGAGTTTGCGATTGTCATGGAAGAACTGGTGGTGCGTGCGCCAGTCGCCCTCGACCAGCGCGTGGCGGATGAACAGCTCCCGGGAGGCCTCCGGGTCGATTCGGCCGAAATTCACCTTGCGCTGGGCGACGATCGGTACTCCGTACAGCGTCACCTTCTCGTACGCCATCACGGCCGCCATGTCCTTCTCCCAGTGCGGCTCGCTGTAGGTGTGCTTGAGGAGATGGCCGGCCAGGGGCTCGATCCACTCGGGCTCGATCTTCGCGTTGACCCGCGCCCAGAGCCGGGAGGTCTCGACCAGCTCGGCGGACATGAGCAAGCGCGGCGGCTTCTTGAAGAGCGATGAGCCGGGGAACACCGCGAACTTGGCGCCGCGGGCGCCCAGATACTCGTTCTTGCCGGTGCTTCTCCCGCTCTCCGCCCCGGCCTCTTTCACATCCTTCAGCCCGATGTGCGAGAGGAGCCCGGCCAGCAGCGACACGTGGATGGACTGGTCCGCCGCGTCCTCCTCGTTGAGATGGATGCCCATCTGCTTGGCGACCGTGCGCAACTGCGAGTAGATGTCCTGCCACTCGCGGATCCGCAGGAAGTTCAGATACTCCGACTTGCACATCCGGCGGAAGGCCGAGGAGGACAGCGTCTTCTGCTGCTCCCTGAGGTAGCGCCAGAGATTGATGAAGGCCAGGAAGTCGGACGTCTCGTCCTTGAACCTGGCGTGCTGCTGGTCGGCCTGCGTCTGCTTGTCGACGGGCCGCTCGCGCGGGTCCTGGATGGAGAGCGCGGCGGCGATCACCATCACTTCGCGCACGCAGCCGTTGCGGTCGGCCTCGATGACCATCCGGGCCAGCCGCGGGTCCACGGGCAGCTGGGAGAGCTTGCGGCCGAGCGGGGTGAGCCGCTTCTTCGGGTCCTTCGACGCGGCCCCCGACGGGTCGAACGCGCCGAGCTCCTGGAGCAGCTGCACACCGTCGCGGATATTGCGGTGGTCCGGCGGGTCGATGAAGGGGAACTTCTCGATGTCGCCGAGCCCGGCCGCGGTCATCTGGAGGATGACGGACGCCAGATTCGTACGGAGGATCTCGGCGTCGGTGAACTCCGGGCGCGACGTGAAGTCCTCCTCGGAGTAGAGCCGGATGCAGATGCCGTCCGAGGTACGGCCGCAGCGGCCCTTGCGCTGGTTGGCGCTGGCCTGGGAGATCTTCTCGATCGGCAGCCGCTGGACCTTGGTGCGGTGGCTGTAGCGGGAGATCCGGGCGTTGCCCGGGTCGATCACGTACTTGATGCCGGGGACGGTCAGCGAGGTCTCGGCGACGTTCGTCGCGAGCACGATCCGGCGTCCGCTGTGCTTCTGGAACACCCGGTTCTGCTCGGCGTGCGAGAGCCGCGCGTAGAGCGGCAGAACCTCGGTGTTCCGGTGCTGGAGCTTCTCCAGGGCGTCGGCGGTGTCCCGGATCTCACGCTCGCCGGAGAGAAAGACCAGGATGTCGCCCGGCCCCTCCCACTGGAGTTCGTCCACGGCTTCGGAGATCGCGGTGATCTGGTCGCGGTCGCCCTCCTCGCCGTCCTCCTCCAGCAGGGGCCGGTAGCGGACCTCGACCGGGTACGTACGGCCCGAGACCTCCACGATGGGCGCGTCCGCGAAGTGCCGGGAGAAACGTTCCGGGTCGATGGTCGCGGAGGTGATCACGACCTTGAGGTCGGGGCGTCTGGGGAGCAGCTGGGCGAGATAGCCCAGCAGGAAGTCGATGTTGAGGCTTCGCTCATGGGCCTCGTCGATGATGATCGTGTCGTACGCGAGCAGCTCGCGGTCCGTCTGGATCTCCGCGAGCAGGATGCCGTCCGTCATCAGCTTGACGAACGTCGCGTCCTGATCGACCTGATCGGTGAAGCGGACCTTCCAGCCGACCGCCTCGCCCAGCGGCGTGTCCAGCTCCTCCGCGACCCGTTCCGCGACCGTACGGGCGGCGATCCGGCGTGGCTGGGTGTGCCCGATCATGCCGCGGACACCGCGGCCCAGCTCCAGACAGATCTTGGGGATCTGGGTCGTCTTGCCCGACCCGGTCTCCCCGGCGACGATCACGACCTGGTGGTCGCGTATCGCCTCCAGGATCAGGTCCTTCTTCTGGCTGACGGGCAGTTGCTCGGGATACGAGACGGCGGGCATCCGTCCGGCGCGCAACCGCGTCCGCTCGGCGGCCTTCTCGGCCTGACCCGCGATCTCGTCCAGCACGGCCTGCCGCGCGTCGGGCTTACGGATGCGGCGTGCGCCTTCGAGACGGCGGCCGAGCCGCTGCGCGTCACGCAGCGGGACGTCGGCCAGCAGGGTCTGGAGGTCGGCGAAGGAAGTAGACATACCTGGCCCAGGATCTCACCCGCGGCTCGGGAGTGGCGAACCCATTTCGGCGGCGGATCCGGCGCGGCGGCACGGCGGGGCGGAGGGCCGTATTGCCCGGTGGGGACGAGCACCCCTTACGATGCGAGACAGGCACGCCGTACCCCGTACCCCGAATCCCGTGCCTGGTCCTTCCGCTTTCCTTGTCCCCGCACCACTCGTCTTCCCTTGTCCCCGCACGACTCGTCCCGTACAGCCGCCGTCGCCCGGAGAGGTTCATTCACCTGATGTCCCGCGTGCCCATCGGAAGCAGGCGCCGCCGCTTCGTGGGTGTGGGCATGGGCGGGGCGCTGCTGGGGATGCTGGTCGCGCTGCTGTTCTGTCTCCCGTCGGCCGCTGGGGCCGTCGGGACAGTTGTCGCTGCCGAGACGGCTGGGACCGCCGCGACTGCTGGGGCTGCTGGGGCCGCCGGGACCGAGACCGTTACGGGCGCCGACGGGTACGGCGGTCGGGCTCCGGGCTGCGGGCGCGGCGACCGGGACGACGCCGGCACCCCGCCCCTCGCCCCCGCGCGCGGCGGCTTCGTCCATGAACTGCTGCCCGCGCTGTACGACGCCCGCGACTCCGCCGGCGCGTGGGGCATCCCTCAGGCCGTGCTCGCCGTGATACCCGACCGCGGGCCCCCGCCGGTCGCCGCGCCCTCTCCGATCGATCTCTCCGTACTGCTGCGCGTATAGGGGCCGACCGCGTCCGCCGCTTTCGTCCCCCTATCTCACGGATCGCAACGGAGAGTCGATCACCCATGTCCGCACAGCCTTCCCGCATGTCCTCCCGCCGTGCCGTCGCCATCGGCGCCGGTGTCGTGGCCGCCGCCGCCCTGCTCGGCGTCGTCTCGTACACCGCGACCAAACCCGCCACCACCACGTCCGACGCCGCCACCAGCGTCACGACCGGGGAGCGCCCGGTCGCCGAGGTCTCCGCGGAGCCACCGGCCGGGGTCTACCCCGAGCTGGCCAAGCTCGCCCGCCGCGACGGAGCGGACCCCCTCGCCGTCGGCCGCGCGGACGCGCCGGTCGTCCTGATCGAGTACGCCGACTTCAAGTGCGGCTACTGCGGCAAGTTCGCCCGCGACACCGAGCCCGGCCTCATCGAGACGTACGTCAAGAAGGGCACCCTGCGCATCGAGTGGCGCAATTACCCGCTCTTCGGAGAGGAGTCGGAGGCCGCTGCCCAGGCCGGCTGGGCCGCCGGACAGCAGGGTCGCTTCTGGGAGTTCCACTCGGCCGCGTACGCCGAGGGCTCGAAGGAGAAGGGCTTCGGCGACGACCGGCTCGAAGCGCTCGCCCGGGAGGCCGGGGTGAAGGACCTGGAGCGGTTCCATCGCGACCGCGCAGGGGACACCGCAGCGGCGGCCGTACGGAAGGACATGGAGGAGGCGTTCGGCCTCGGCGCCACATCCACCCCGTCCTTCCTCATCAACGGCCGCCCCATCGCCGGCGCGCAGCCGGACGAGACCTTCACCCAGGCCATCGAGTCGGCGAAAGCGGCGGCGGACGCGGCCACGGACGCCCCCGAGGCCGGGAAGAGCGGCAAGGCGGGTACGGACGGCAAGGAGGACCGATGACCGACATCGGATACCCGGTCGCCCTGATCGGCGGCCTCCTCGCGCTGCTCAGCCCGTGCAGCGCCCTGCTCCTGCCCGCGTTCTTCGCGTACTCCATCGACTCGGCCGGCCGGCTCCTGGCCCGTACCGGCCTCTTCTACCTCGGCCTCGCGACCACACTCGTCCCGCTGGGCGCCGCCGGTTCCTTCGCCGGCCGGCTCTTCTACGGGCACCGCGATCTGCTGGTCACCACCGGCGGGGGGCTGATCATCGCGCTCGGGGTCGCCCAGATCGTCGGCATCGGCTTCGCCTCGCGCCGCATGGCCGCGCTGTCGGGCCGGATCCGGCCGACGACCGCGCTGTCCGTGTGCGCGCTCGGCATGGTCTACGGGCTCGCGGGCTTCTGCGCGGGGCCGATCCTCGGCAGCGTGCTGACCGTGGCGGCGCTGAGCGGCAGTCCGGCCTACGGCGGGCTGCTGCTCGCGGTGTACGCGCTCGGCATGGCCGTACCGCTGTTCCTGCTCGCCCTGCTCTGGGAACGGTTCGAGCTCGGCGGCCGACGGTGGCTGCGCGGCCGGGCCCTCCGGCTGGGACGCTTCGAGCTGCACACGACCTCGCTGCTCTCGGGTCTCTTCTTCATCGTCCTGGGAGTGGTCTTCCTCGCCTTCGACGGGACGACGGCGCTGCCGGGGCTGCTGTCGGTCGACGACTCCTTCGCCACCGAACAGTGGGCACGCGGGGTCGGGGCGGCGATCCCGGACTGGGCGCTGCTGGGCGGGGTGGTGCTGGTGGTGGCGGTGATCACACTGGTGCGGTGGTCCCGGGGCCGTGACGACCGCGAGGAGCGGGAGGGGCGCGAGAAGTACGACGAGCGGGCTGAGCCCGCTGAGCGTGCCGAGCCGGTCCGTAACGAGACGGGAGCATGAGAAAAGCCCCCCGCCGAGAATCTCAGTGGGGGGCTACCGCCCTCATGGGCCGAAGTGGCTGGGGCCGGGATCGAACCGGCGACCTATCGCTTTTCAGGCGATCGCTCGTACCAACTGAGCTACCCAGCCACGCAGTTCACCGGAGTGATCTGCAAGCGGTCCTGACGGGATTTGAACCCGCGGCCTCCACCTTGACAGGGTGGCGAGCACTCCAAACTGCTCCACAGGACCAAGCAATGTGCGAGCACTAGTCTCGCACACGGTATTGCGTGCCCCCAACGGGATTCGAACCCGTGCTACCGCCTTGAAAGGGCGGCGTCCTGGGCCACTAGACGATGAGGGCTAAGGGCCCGCCTGGGCGCTTTGCAGCGCGTCGGGGACGTGAGAAGCATATGGGATGGGCAGAGCTATCGCCAAAACGGTTTAGGGAGCGGGCAGGGGGACGTCCGGTGGGGTGGGCGAGGGTGCGCCGGCGCCGGGCGCGGGTGAGGCGGCGCCCGGCGTACGTGAGGGGGAGCCGGTCGGCGGTGCCGGGGAGCCGGTGCCCGACGACGGTCCCGTACCGCCCGTGCCCGACGGATCCGGGCTGGGCGAGGCGTCGGCCCCCGGTGTGCCGATCTCCTGCGGAAGATGGCGGCTGACCTCGGCGGTCGTCAGTCCCAGCCCGCCGAGGGTGATCTCGTCCCAGGCCTGGAGCCGCTTGCTCGTCCGGTCCAGATAGAGCACGGACATCTGCACTTTCTCCGGAGTCTCGTTCTGCACGGCGCGCAGCCCGCCGCCGCCCGTGGAGCCCTCGATCTTCAGCCGGGTGCCGTGCGGCAGCATCTCGGTCTCGCGGTGGTGGATATGGCCCGAGAGAGCCAGCGGGACGAGACCGTCGGTCTCCCGGGCGGCCACCGGGTTGTGGGCGACCGCGATGTGCACGGGTGTGCCGGCCCGCTGCTGGTCGCGCAGTGCGGAGGCGAGCCGGATGCCGGTCATGCGTTCGGCAGGGTCGCCCTGGGCCGCCACCGAGCGGTCGGGGGTGAACTGCGGATCGCCGCTGCCCGCCACCCGAACGCCCGCGACGGTGACGGCCCGGCCCTCGTCCAGTACCCGGACGTTCTTCATACGCCGCAGATACTCCTGGGTGCCGCGCGAGTCGTGGTTGCCGCGCACCCAGACGTACGGGACGTCGAGGTCGGCGATCGGGTCGAGGAAGGTGTTCTCGGCGGAGGCGCCGTGGTCCATGGTGTCGCCGGAGTCGATGATCATGTGGATCCCGTACTGCTCGATGAGGGAGCCGATGATGTGCCAGGCCGCCGGGTTGAGATGGATGTCCGAGACATGCAGGACCCGGAGGGTGGCCGGGTCCGGCTGGAAGGTCGGGAGCGTCGAGGCGGCGTCGTACAGCTTGGTCACGTTGGTGACCAGCCGCGCCAACTCCTTCTGGTAGACGTTGAAATCGTTCACGATCGAGCGCGCGCTGCCGACCACCTGCGGGGCGGAGGAGAGCAGTCCGGAGAACCGCGGCTCCAGGACCGACTTGGGGTTCCAGGTGGCGTACGCGCCGACGCCCGAGGCGGCGAGCAGCGTGAGCGCCAGCCCGCCGGCGATGAGGGCGCGGCGGGGGCGGCGGTAGACGGCGAGCCCGAGGGCGGTCGCCCCGGAGACGACGGCGACGACGGACCGTACGGCCAGCTCGGTGGTGCCGTCCATGACGTCGTGGCTGACCTCGCCCTGGAGCCCGGAGAGCCGCTCGGGGTGCTCGACGAGCGCCTGGGACCGTACCGGATCCAGCTGGTCCACATCGACGTCGAGGCGGATGGGGGCGGTGTGCGTGCTCAGCTCCAGCGCGCCCAGCGGCGAGACATTGATCTTGGTGCCGCCGGTCAGGGACGGGCGCAGCGTCATCTTGGTGTCCATCGGACCGACCGGGGTTTTGACGCTGCCGACGATCAGCAGCCCGAGCCAGGCGCCGAGAAGGACGACCGCGAACAGCCCGAGCGCGCGGGCGTAGGGGTGCGGTGAGTGGACCAGGGCGCTGGTGGGGGCGTCGCGGCTGGAACTGAGATGGCCCTGGATGCGGGTGAGCGGGGTACGGAACGGGAAGCGTGGTACATCACGGGCCATTGATCGCGTATGCCCACGATGAGGGCCGGCCATGCCTGCCTGCCGCCATCAGGAGTAGTGGGCGGGGCCTAGGTGTGTCCGATTCCGTCGGGGCCGGGCTCGGGCGCGGGTGAGCGGGGGCGTTCAGCCCCAGCCCAGCTCGTGCAGCCGGTCGTCCGCGATGCCGAAGTGGTGGGCGATCTCATGGACGACGGTCACGGAGACCTCGTGCACCACCTCCTCCGGGGTCTCGCAGTAGCGCAGGGTCGGCCCCATGTAGATGGAGATGCGGTCGGGAAGCACCCCGGCGTACCACTCGCCGCGGTCCGTGAGCGGAGTCCCCTCGTAGAGCCCCAGCAGCTCGGGGTCGGACGCGTCGGGTTCGTCCTCGACGAAGACGGCGACGTTGTCCATGACCTTGGTCAGCTCCGGTGGGATCTGATCAAGGGCCTGGCTCACCAGCTCTTCGAAGGTCTCGCGTGTCATCTCCAGCACATCGCCATTGTCCAGCAGAGTCCGGCGGAACGGCCCCCGCCTTCCGGACGCGCGGGTGCGGGATGTGCGCCGGGCGTGTCCCCGGCGGGGAAAAGGGAGTTGAACAGTGAAACCCTTCCCCCGCCGTCGGCGGGGAGACCCGTTCCGCGCCCCCGGAGGTGCCGCTCGTGCGCCAGTTGTCCGCCCCAGGCCGATTCGCCGTCTGGATCGTCACGTCACTGGCGGTCGCGGCCTCCACAGGCTGCATGAGCGTCGGTGAGGACGAAGGGAAGCCGGCGCCCTCGCGGTCGGCGGAGGGCAGGGGCGCCGCGGCCCAGCCCGACGGCGTCACGGGCGAGGGCGCCGGGGCCGGTGAGCCCTACGCCTGGCAGGGCCGTACGGAGAGCGGCGACCCGGAGCCCGGCGGCGGTGACGACCAGGGGGAGGAAGGCCGGGACGGGAAGAGCGAGGACAAGGGAACGGACGATAAGGACGAAAAGGGGGGCAACGGCGCCTCGCCGAGCGCCAGTTCCGATGTCACACCCTCGCCCGAGCCCTCGAAGGGCACGCGTCCGACGCCCGGAAAGCCGGTGCCGCCGGGCGACGGGCCCGTACCGCCCAAGGAGCCCACGCGCCCGGCGCCGCCCGCCTCCACGCCGCCGGGGCCACCGGACCCGGAACCGCAGCCCGAGCCGGAGCCGGAGCCACCGGAGCAGCCGTCCGCGTCACCGGCGGCGGATGTCCGTTCGGGCGCGAGGTCGCCCGGCGACGGGATGGGGATGCGGAAGGAGCCGGCGGCGTCGCCGCAGCCCGGGCCGGTGTGAGGGAGGTCGCGGCGGGGGCGGTTTGCCTAAGAGGGGGGAGGGTGCGTATGGTAGTAGATCGTTTGATCATTGCCCGGCGCCGACACAGAAGAGCGCCGTGTGGCGCGTACTCTCCCTTGCCGTGGCTGACCGCATTGAGGCGGTCGATTTGCGAATCACGGAGTTTGGGCGCGTGCCGAGACTCCGGAAGGTTTCGCATTTCGCATGTCCATTTCCAGTACTGACCGTGCCGTCATGCCCGAGAACGAGTCCCCCGAGACGGTCGCCGACGTGACCGCCGAGGTCGTTGAGATCGTCGAGAGCGCGGAGGCCGTCGTGGCCCCCGAGACGGCCACCGAGGCCACCGAGATCCGCGGGACCTCCGGGGCCAGCGGGACCTCCGGGATCGACGAGACCTTCGAGGCCGACGAGGCGTCAGACACCGACGAGGCCCCCGGGCTCAGCTTCGGCGATCTGGGCCTCCCGGACGGCATCGTCCGCAAGCTCGCCCAGAACGGCGTCACCGCGCCCTTCCCGATCCAGGCCGCGACCATCCCGGACGCGCTGGCGGGCAAGGACATCCTGGGCCGAGGCCGTACCGGCTCCGGCAAGACCCTCTCGTTCGGACTGCCGCTGCTGGCCACACTCGCCGGCGGCCACACCGAGAAGAAGAAGCCCCGCGGTGTCATCCTCACCCCGACCCGCGAGCTGGCGATGCAGGTCGCGGACGCCCTCCAGCCGTACGGCGATGTGCTCGGCCTGAAGATGAAGGTCGTCTGCGGCGGTACGTCGATGGGCAACCAGATCTACGCGCTGGAGCGCGGGGTCGACATCCTCGTCGCCACCCCGGGCCGGCTGCGCGACATCATCAACCGCGGCGCCTGCTCGCTGGAGCAGGTCCAGATCGCGATCCTCGACGAGGCCGACCAGATGTCGGACCTGGGCTTCCTTCCCGAGGTCACCGAACTGCTCGACCTGGTGCCCGCGGGCGGTCAGCGCATGCTCTTCTCCGCCACGATGGAGAACGAGATCAGCACGTTGGTCAAGCGCTACCTGTCCAACCCGGTCAGCCACGAGGTCGACAGCGCCCAGGGCAATGTCACGACCATGACGCACCACGTGCTCGTCGTGAAGCCGAAGGACAAGGCCCCGGTCACCGCGGCGATCGCCGCGCGCAAGGGCCGCACGATCATCTTCGTACGGACGCAGCTGGGCGCCGACCGTATCGCCGAGCAGCTGCGCGACTCCGGTGTGAAGGCCGACGCGCTGCACGGCGGTATGACGCAGGGCGCGCGGACCCGGACGCTGGCCGACTTCAAGGACGGTTACGTCAACGCGCTGGTCGCCACCGATGTCGCCGCGCGCGGTATCCACGTGGACGGCATCGACCTCGTGCTGAACGTGGACCCGGCCGGGGACCACAAGGACTATCTGCACCGCTCGGGCCGCACGGCGCGGGCCGGCAAGTCCGGTGTCGTCGTCTCGCTGGCGCTGCCGCACCAGCGCCGCCAGATCTTCCGGCTGATGGAGGACGCGGGCGTGGACGCCTCGCGCCACATGGTCGGTGGAGCCGGTGCGTTCGACCCGGAGGTCGCGGAGATCACCGGCGCCCGTTCGCTCACCGAGGTCCAGGCGGACTCCGCGAACAACGCGGCCAAGCAGGCCGAGCGCGAGGCCGCGGAGCTGGCCAAGCAGCTGGAGCGGGTCCAGCGTCGCGCCGCCGAACTGCGCGAGGAGGCCGAGCGCCTGGTCGCCCGTGCGGCGCGCGAGCGGGGCGACGACCCGGAGGCGGCGGTGGCCGAGGTGGCCGCCGAGGCCGAGCGCGCGGTCGAGGCGGCGGCGGCCGCCGCGGCTGCCGTACCGGCGCAGCGCGAGGAGCGCAGGGACGACCGGGGCAACTTCGCTCGCCGCGACGACCGCGGCGAGCGCAGCGGCCGGGGCGGCGCGCGCGGCTACACGCCGCGCGACGACCGTGGTGCCGAGCGCGGCGCGGAGCGCGGTGGGGACCGCGGTGGAGATCGTGGCGGGTTCCAGCGCCGCGACGACCGCGGTGGCTTCCGCCGGGACGAGCGCAGGGACGACCGTGGCGGTGACCGCGGTGGCTTCCAGCGCCGCGACGACCGCCGTGACGACCGTGGTGGCGAGCGGGGCGGGTTCACCCGTGACCGCCGGGACGACCGTGGCGGTGACCGCGGCGGGTTCCAGCGCCGTGACGACCGTGGTGGCGAGCGCGGTGGCTTCAACCGCGACCGTCGTGACGACCGCAACGACCGTGGTGGCGAGCGCCGTGACGACCGCGGTGGCCGCTCCTTCGAGCGCCGTGACCACCGTGGCAGCGACCGCCCGTTCAACCGCGACCGCCGCGACGACCGCCCGTCGAGCGGCTTCCGCGCCGGCGGCCACGACCGCCCCTCCACCCGCCGTGACGACCACCGGGGCGGCACGACGGGCACCGGCACCGGCTCCTTCGGCCGCCGCGACGACAAGCCGCGCTGGAAGCGCAACGGCTGACCGTCGCAACGGCTGACCGTCGCCACGGCTGACCGTCCGGTCTGACGCACGACCAGGGCCCGTGCCCCACCCCCGAGGTGGCGCACGGGCCCTGGCCGCGTCCGAGGACCTGAGGCCCCCGAGGCTCCGCGGCTCCGAGGTTACGGACACCCCGTCCACCCGGGGCCCACGAAGACCGCCTCCGGCCACCCTGCCGGACACCTCCCCCACGAACCGCGCAGACACCCGCGCCGACGCGCGACATACCCACGACGGGATACCCGATCGGCGCAGGGCCGAGGGCGGGCTATGCTCGTGTGTGTTGTGCCGAGGGCCGTTAGCTCAATTGGCAGAGCAGCGGACTTTTAATCCGTTGGTTGTGGGTTCGAGTCCCACACGGCCTACCAACTGCATCACCGTCAGAACCCTCGTTGACTTGCGTCAACGGGGGTTCTGACGTTTCCGGCGCCTGCTCGATGGTGGAATCCGTAGCAGGGGTGGTCACCGAGTGGTCACGCTTGTCGTCGGCCGGTGCCGACTGCTGGGTCTTGCGGGCCCGCGGGATGAGCGCCGACGCGCGGTCGGCTGCGTCGCCTGTTCGTGGCGCGGGATGTGCGGCCGGATGCGGCGCAGGCCCGCGGCGTCGACCAGCTCGGCGACCAACTTGGTGGCGTCGTCGGGGCGCAGCGGGTCGCCGTCCTCCCGGGCGAACACCAGCCCGTGGTCGGCGTACGCCTCGCCCCACTGCTCGTGTTCGGCATCCTGCCGAAGCTTGTGGGAGAGCAGGGCGCCGACCGTAACCTCGTCGAGGTCGGCGACGCGGTCCTCGCCGGATGCCGTCTCCGGCTTCCGGAACGAGACACCCACGTACCTCGACGTCCTCGACGCGCCCGAGCGGGGATTCCGTCCGGAATCGCCCGGCTCTCCGGCCGAGCCCCGCAGCGCGTGGCTGCGGGGCGCCTTGTGGGGGTTTAGTCGACCTCCTGGCCGTCGTACGTACCGCCCACGCAGGGGTTGCCCGGCAAGTCGATCCGGGGCACCCCGCCGCCCTCCCTGCACTGAGAAGGGCTGACGACGGATGGGGCACCCTGTGTGGTGGCGGTGGCGGTGGCGGCGCCTGCGAGGCCGAGTCCGGCGAGGGCTGCCGTGGCGACGACGGCGGCGAGGATTCGTCGAATGCGCATGTGGTTCCCCTTTCACAGATTGCCTCGGTTGGGGCACTAGCCAGCTTGATCTACGCCCATGTGGGCGGCACGTCATGCTGCGTCATTCAGGTGACACGGCTGTCGGGAGCGGGGCCGCTGCCCCGGCCCGCCCAAGGCCCTCGCGGCCGACTGGGGAAGGCGGGACGGACGGCGGAGCGATGGCAGCTCTGGGGGTGGGGACGGTCTGCGCGCACGTCGCGATCTCAGTCTTCGGGGGGAGCGCGGTGAGGTCCCGTGTCCTGGCGCTTGACCGCGTCGGAGAGCTGCGCGCACAGGCGCCCGATCTCTTCGTGGGTGCGGTTCCGTTCGGTAACGACCGCTGTGAGGAGCAGGGCGGTGAGGGAGACGGTGCCGTTGAACGCCTGGAGGGTGACCATGTTGGTGAGGAGACCGTGGTGGGCGAAGGGGCCGGTCATCCGGCCGGCGGCGAGGATCGCGAGCGTGGAGACGCCCAGGGCGCAGGGTGCGGCCCCCGCACGTTCGAAGCGGAACGAGGCCCAGATCAGGAAAGGGAAAACGAGGAAGAGCAGAGAAGATCTGCCGGTGCTGGTCGCCAGGAGGGTCACGGTCAGGGTGCACGTCGCCAGCGCTACCGCCTCGGCCCAGATCAGGGGGCCGGCGGCGGGTGGCCACCGTGCCCATCGGACCGCGAGCAGGAAGGGGGTGACGACCAGCACGCCCATGGCGTCGCCCGTCCACCACACGGACCACGTCGGCCAGAAGCCGCTGGCCGGCAGTGCCCCTGACAGGAAGAGTGCGCTGCTGCCGATGGTCGTACTGATCAGGGTGGGACCCAGGGCGCCGAGGAAGACCAGGGCCAGTGCATCTTGTAAGCGGTCGAGGCCGTTGTGGAAACCGGCACGCCTCAGCAGCAGGTAGGAGCAGACCGGGGCGAGGGTGTTGCCGACGACGATCGCCAGTACGGACGGGACATTGGGGCCGATGGTGATGTTGACCGCGAGGGCGCCTAGGGCGATGCCGGGCCAGACCCGCGCTCCGAACAGGAGCAGGGCAGCGACCGAGATACCGGTCGGAGGCCACAGGGGTGTGACTTGGCCGCGCACCAGCTGCTGGAGCAGCCCCAGGCGGGCGGTGGCGTAGTAGAGGGCGACGACCGCCAGAATCAGCAAGGCAGTGGCTTTGTGCCGCCTGAGTTGTGCGCTGTCCACCACATCAGCATCAGACACCACACCGAGGGGGCCGGGCCGGACGGACGCGCCGACACCACCGCACTGCCGGCGGGTCGCGGGCGTAACGCCTTCGCTACTGGACGTCCGGCGGACCGTCGTGGCGGACGACGAGAACGGCGGCATCGTCGTTGTTTCCGGTGAGGTCGGCGACCCGGATCACCCGCGACGCCAGGATGTTGGGGGCGACACCACGCCCGGCGCCCACCAGCCTGGCCACCTCCGCCAGGCCCTCCTCGATCGGGTAGGCCGGCCCTTCCACCACGCCGTCGGTCAGCAGGACGAGGTAACCGGGCTGTGTCAGGCGTCGATAAACCACCGGGTAGCTCTGGCCGGGCAGAATCCCCAGAGGAACCCCGCCGGCGTCCAGGGACACACCCGAATCGCCCGAGTCGGTGCCCCACACCATCGGGACGTGGCCGGCCCGGGCAACAGCGAGATCGCCGCTCCGCGGTGCGAGGCTCAGCAGGCAACAGGTGGTGAAGAGGTCGCAGCCGAGCGAGATCAGCAAGTCATTGGCGCAGTTCAACACCTCCCCGGGGTCACCCGTGACACTGGCGAGGGCCCGAAGGCTGGCACGAGCTTCTCCCATGAAGGCGGCGGCCTCCACTCCGTGGCCCTGCACATCACCGATGGCTATCCCCGCCACCCCGTCTCTCATCGGGAAGGCGTCGTAGAAGTCACCGCCGACAGCCAGACCGTCCTGCGAGGGCGAGTACCGGGCTGCCAGCCGGATGCCCGGAAAGTCGGGCAGTTCGGAAGGGAGCATGTGCCGCTGCAGCGCCATGCCGAGCTCCGCCCGGGCCTGCTGGAGCCTGATGTTCTCCAGTGCCTGATCGACAAGACGCGCCAGGGTGCAGAGGAGTTCCTGGGTGCTGTCAGGCGCTTTGCGGTGTCGGTACATGACATTCCTGCTATTCCGATTCCCCCTGGTAAAACCCTAGCCCGGTCGCCCCACTTCGCGCGGATTGGCCGACACTCGCCCGGCCCGCGGCGGGAGTGCGATCCGCCCCCACCGTCATGGGCCTGCACTCCTGACGGAAAGCTCGCCTGGTGAGCGATGGGCGACAGGGGCACGTCACGCTCTGTCGCACTCCCTCCGCCCTCCGTGATGATCTCCCTCGCTTCGCCACAGCGTGGAATGATCACTCCACACCGTGAGGGTTCGGTGCCACCGAACCGCAAGCCGAAAAGGGGCGCCGATCGGCCGATGTCCCGCCGCGCCCCTGACGGGTCGTTCAGTCCTTGGTCGCCCCGGTGAGGAGTCCTCCCGGCGCCGGCGGCCGGGCCGGGGTGTGGGCCGGCTCCGGGGCCGGGGCCGCGTGCGTCCGGGGTCGGGGGACGGCGTGGCAGGGGCAGTCGCAGCGCAGCGTTTCGATCGCCGGTCCTGTGCGCGACTGCCAGGGGAGCCGGGTCTCGCACGGGCCGTGGCACTCCGCGTGTTCGTCGATACGGCACGCCGGTGCCGTATAGGCGGGCACCTTTGGTGTCACCGGGCCGCTTCCACTTCGTGTCCGTCCGTCGTCGGTCGGGTTGCCGCGTCATCCGTAGGTGTGGCTTCCGCGCCGTACCCACGGGGCCGGGGCGATGCCACGGCAATCACCATGACAGCCTTCCCGCTACGCTGAGTTGCCCGTCCATTACTGGGGCTCATGACAGTAGGGACGCGGAGATCACCGCCTGAAGTGACCACGGGTACGGGTAGCCGGCCGCGGTTCGCGTGCGATTGGGGGCCCCGTGCCGAACGTTCCGCGGTTCACCCTGACCGGCAGTCGGGAGAGAGTGCCGAGGGCCCGTGCGGGGATCGTGTCCGGCTATGTGTTCCGGATCATCCGTGAGCAACTGGGGCTCACACAGGAGGCCCTGGCCGAGCAGTTCAAGGTGTCGGCCGACACCGTCGCCGGGTGGGAGTCGGGGCGGCGGGCGCTGACCGCCGTACCCGTTGGGCAGTTGTTCGTCTACAGCCACCGGCTGATGCGGCTGGGTACCGTCCCCGCGCTGCTGCTGTCCCTGGAGCGCGCCATGGAGGCGGACGTCCTGCTCGCCGGGGCGCTGGACGGCGGATTCTCGTACGAGGCCAATCCGCTGGGCGCGTGCGTGATGCGGCGGGATCTGGTCGAGGTGCTCGCCTGGCCCCTGAACGGGGTCGCTCCCGCGTATCTGAGCGCGCTGCCCGAGCCGCCGCGTGCCCGGCGGGGGCCGGTGCCCCAGGGGCCCGAGCTGGGGGCCGCGGACCGTCGCCGCTTCTTCTCGGAGATGCGGCGCACCGCCGAACGGGCCCGGGGGGCGGAGAGCTTCCTGCTGCGGCGCCAGGCCCTGTATCTGGCCGGCTATGACGACCGGGCCGACACCCCCGGCTGGCTGGCCCGCCAGCAGCGCATCGAACGGCCCGACGACTGGCTGTCGGTCTGGCTCAACTCCCGCTCGGTGGCGGCCGTCGCCGCCCGGCAGGGCGACCGGGACCGGATGCGCCACTTCATCGACAGCACCCTCGTCGACGACGACGCGGGCGAGGCCGCCAATCTGAACTACTGGGCGTACTGGATCGGCGAGGCGCCGCACATCCAGCTGTCCGACGACTTCATCGCCGCCCGTACCCCGGGCCGCTGGCCGGGCGACCGGCTGATGCACCACCTCGTAGGGGGACTGTCGCCGCGTCACGGGTTCTTCGACCTCAATGTCCACACCCTGTGGGCGCTGCTGGCGGCCCGGCCGAATCTGCTGCGGCCCGGCGGCCCGGCGGGGAGCGCGCTCGGCGCATGCCTGCCGGCGCTGCTCGACGACCGGGAAGTCTCGGCGCGGGCGAGAAGGGAACTCCAGGGAATTCGATACGCGATTCGGCTCGCCGAGGCGTGAGCGGGCGGGCATGTCCCTCCGGCGATGTCGTCGTCCGTCGGAAAAGATCCGGGTCCCAGAGGCTGCGGACGGGGCGAGAGAGACGCACTCTTGGGCCTATGAGTGATGCACCGATCGTCGTCCACCGGGCGTCAGGGACAGGCGGGCGGCGGGTCACGGTCCGTGGGCGGATCATGGGGCTCGCCCATTCCGACGACCATCTGATCGAATTCCTGCGTCTGGCGGGGCTGCCGGACGCCTGGGAGCTGCTGGACGACCCGGCCTGGGTGGAGTGGCAGGGCGGCCCCGCGCACGAGTACAGCGTGGTGTGAGCCCGCGTGGTGCCGCCACGCTCCCGGCACACCTCGTCCCGTCGGCCCCGTGGGCCCCGTCAGCCCTGCTCGTCCGCCCGTTCCACCTGGTCGGCCCGCTCCCTCTGCTCCGCCGCGATCGCGGCGAGCTGCGTCAGATTGTCGATCCGCCAGTCCGCCGCCTCGATCACCTCCGGGTCGTCCGCCCACAGATAGCCCCACGGCCCGCGCCGCAGATGGACGGCGCGCAGACCCGCCTCCCGGGCGGGGAACAGGTCGTACGCGGGATGATCGCCCACGTACATCGTCCTGTCGGGCGTGGTCCCCGACGCCTCGACGACGCGCGCGAAGAACTCCTGCGACGGCTTCTCGACGCCCCACTCGCCCGAGGTGGCGATGAGATCGACGGGCAGATCGAGACCGCGCAGCAGCTCCCCGGTTTTGACGGTCTGGTTGCCCGCGAGGACGACGCGGAGGCCGAGCGCCCGGATGCTCGCCAGGGCGGGCCGTACATCCGGATAGAGATCGGACTCGTCGAGATGGTCGCCGCGGCCGGCGGCCTCCCTGGCGCGGTACGCCTCGCCGACGTCCATGCCGGGTTTGATGAGGCGGAGGGCGTCGGCGTTGTCGCGGTTCTGGACGGTGGCGGCGCCGACGAGCGCGGAGATGGTGTGCCGGGGAATGCCCAGCCAGTCGGCCCAGGACGCCCAGTAGCGGTCGTCGCGGACGAGGGTCTCGCCGACGTCGAACACGATGGTTTCGATCACCGGTGTAAGCGTAGGGGGACACGCTCTGCCGATTGTCAGTGGCTGGCCGTAGCCTTGCTTCTATGTTCGCTTCCTCGTCCACTCCTTCGCCCGCTTCCGGTGACGGCGACTCGTTACGCGCTGTCAGGTCCGCCGCTGTCGTCAACGCGGAGATCCGTGCCCTGTGGGCCCGTGCCGGTGGCGCGTTGCCGCCCGCCGAGCAGGAGCGCTACCAGCGACTTCTGGTGGAGTGGGCCGTCGCTGTCCGCGCGGATGTCGTCGAGGCGGCCTAGAGGCTCTTAGAGGCTTGCGCTGCGCCGGGTGGTGATGATCTTGCTCCGGATGGCGTAGGGTTGCAGTCAACGGCGCGGGGTGGAGCAGCTCGGTAGCTCGCTGGGCTCATAACCCAGAGGTCGCAGGTTCAAATCCTGTCCCCGCTACTGGAAGAGAACGAAGGCCCGGATTCCTGGTGAATCCGGGCCTTCGTCATGCCCGCCCGCATCTTCGGCTTCCGTGCTTGACCTTTACGCGACGTCAAGTTCTACCGTGAAAGTCATGGAGTGGTCGATCCAGGAAATCGCGAAGAAAGCGGGCACGACGAGCCGCACGCTCAGGCACTACGGCGAGCTGGGGCTGCTTGAGCCCAGCCGTACCGGCAGCAATGGCTATCGCTACTACGGACAGGACGCCCTTGTCCGGCTCCAGCGGATTCTGCTGCTGCGGGAGCTGGGGCTCGGGCTGTCCGAGATCGCGCGGGTCCTCGACGGCCAGCAGGACACGGCCGCCGCCCTGCGCGGCCATCTGAAGCTGCTGGAGCAGGAACGGGAGCGCATCGGGCGGCAGATCGCCTCGGTGCGGACCACTCTCCACAAGACGACGACGGGAGAGGAACTCATGGCCGAGGACGTACTCGACGGCTTCGATCACACACGGTACGAGGAGGAGGTGACCCAGCGGTGGGGCCGGGACGCCTATGAGAAGAGCGACCGCTGGTGGCGGTCGCTGAGCGAGGAGGAGCGGCAGGACTTCAAGGACCGGCACGAGGGCATCGCCAGGGACTGGGGGCGCCTGGCCGCGGCGGGGCTCGCCGCGGACAGCGAGGAGGCGCAGGCCGTCGCCCGGCGTCACTGCGACTGGCTGTCCGTCACGGTCGAGCCCACCAGGTCGTATGTCATCGGCGTGACGGCGATGTATGTCGATGACGCGCGCTTCGCCGCCACCTATGACCAGTACGGTGAAGGTACGGCTGTGCTCGTGCGGGACGCCATGAGGGTGTACGCCGAGCGCCACCTGACCGACTGATCCGTTCCGTCGGCCCCAGGTGCACCAAGCACTGGCGGGGTCGGCGGAACCGGCTCACCGTAGCCCACTCGGCCGACGGCGATTCGCCGCCCGGGAGGGCAGCGGCCAGCCTGGTGGAGAGCGGCACCGTCCGCAGCAGTCGGCGGACCGGGCAGGAGACCACTGGTGTGGAGACTGAGGAAGCTCGGAAAGAGAATCGGCGGCAGCGGCCGGCGAGCGGCCGAGGGCGCCGGTCTCTGGGCCTCTGACGGAAGGGGCTTCTGGGCGGCGGGCGACAATGCCCGCGGCGGCGGCCGGTATCCGGGCGGACATGGCCGTACGGGACGCAGGCTGGTGCGGGCGCTGCCCGTGCTGGTGATCATCGCCGGGGCGGTCTTCGACGTGGTGACCCCGACGCGGGTCACCGCGTCACCCCTCTTCGCCGCCGCCCCGCTGATCGCCGCCCCGTTCTATCCGCTGGTCGGCACGCTCACCATCGCCGTCGCCGCGCTGATCGCCGAGTTGGCGGTGCATTTCCACGCGGACACCCAGTTCCAGGTGGAGTCGATCAGCGAGGTGCTGACCGTGCTGGTCGTCTCCCTGCTCGCGCTGTACATCAACGGTGTCGTACGGCGCAGCGGCGAGCGGCTGGCCTCCGCCCGCATCATCGCCGAGACCGCCCAGCGTGCGGTGCTGCCGAGACCGGCCGAGCGGATCGGGGGGCTGCGGATCGCCGCGCGGTACGAGGCGGCGCAGGAGGGCGCGTTCATCGGCGGGGACCTCTTCGCCGTACAGGACACGCCGTACGGGGTGCGCCTGGTGGTCGGGGACGTACGGGGGAAGGGTCTTGACGCGGTCGAAGCGGTGGCGGTGGTCATCGGGTCATTCCGGGAGGCCGCCGAGCAGGAGAGTTCGCTGGAGGGGGTCGCGCAGCGGCTGGAGCGCGCGCTCAGGCGTGAGGGGACGCGACGGGACGGGCTCGATGTCTTCGAGGGGTTCACCACGGCCGTTCTCGCCGAGATTCCGCACGAGGAGGGTGTGGTGCGGCTGCTCAACCGCGGCCACCCCGAGCCACTGCTGATGTGCCGCGACGGTGAGGTACGGATGCTCGCCCCGAGCGACCACGCGCTGCCGCTCGGAATGAGCGAACTGGGCGCGTGGCCGGACCGGGCGGACCAGGCCGGGTATCCCGAGGGCGCGACGCTGCTCTTCTACACGGACGGGCTCACCGAGGCGCGCGATGCCCAGGGGGTCTTCTACGTCCCGCGCGAACGGCTCGACGGACGGGTGTTCCAAGGGCCCGACGAGATACTTCAGGCGCTCATCGACGACGTACGGCGGCACACGGGCGGCGGGAGCCAGGACGACATGGCGCTGCTGGCGGTCAGCCGGCCCTCGGAGGGCGAGCCGGAGCGACGCAGGACCATGCCCTTGGTGCCATGAGACGGCCGCGCGGTGCCGTGAGGCAGCCGCGCTCACCGCGCTCACCGTCGAAGCCGTTGCCCGGATCGCCCGGCGAGGAGCCCTTGCCACTGTCTGTAATCGAGAGGTATCCCTCCGCATAACATTTGACACACCGTCAGAAATGTAGGCCCCCCTGACGGGCCGTCAACTCGCCCGATTAGATTCCCTTACATCCCGGTACGTCCGATGCGAAGTCGTTAACGATCATCCGGAACAGCTTGGAATAAGGGCCGGGTCTCTATTAACGTTCGATAACGCAGCGCGGTCGTCCCAGCCGTCGCCAGAGATGGCACCGTGCGCACGCGCCGAATCCCGCGAGGGAACCGGGGAACCACCAATTGGGGTGAATCGGGTGTCTTTTGCTGCCCTGTGCGGCAGGAGCGCTCGTAGGAGACCTTCCTGCTCCGAACCCGTCAGCTAACCCGGTAGGCGAGAAGGAAGGAAAGGAGCACGCCTCAGTGGCGTCCAACAAGCCTGCCCCCCAAGCCGTCTTCGAAACCCACTCCCTCGGCGGCGAGCCGGACAGGGCGTGGGGGGAATGGAATCCCACCGAGGAGTCCATACGGCCGGTACGCGGCCGGCACCGCGTCGCCAAGCAGCGCGGACTCGCCCGTAGCTCCACGGTCCTCGGCGTCGGCGTCATCGCCGCCGTCGGCGCGGGCGGCATCGCCACCGCGCAGGACAAGCCCGCGGTCTCCATATCCCTGCCCGACGCGATCACGGACAAGCTCCCGGACGCCGCGTCACTGCCGGGAATGGGCTCGCTCGCCTCGGACGACTCCGAGCCGCAGGCGCTCGCCGCCCCGCTCACCACCGCCGGGCTCACGACCGCGGAGACCGAGCAGGGCGCCACCGACGCGGGAGAGGCGCTGCGCGCCCGTATCCTCCAGCAGGCCGAGGCGCAGCAGACCGGGGCCGACGCGGCGCGGAAGGCCGCGGCGGAGGCGGCGGCGGCCGAGAAGGCCGCGGCCGAGGCCAAGAAGCAGCAGACCGACGCCGAGAAGAAGATCGAAGAGGCGAAGAAGAAGGCCGAGGCGGAGGCCAGGGCCAAGGCGGAGAAGGAGCGGCTGGCCAAGCTGGCCGCCAGCTACGCGCTCCCCACCTCCTCCTACACGATCACCTCGACCTTCGGTCAGGCCGGCTCCCTGTGGTCCTCAGGCCAGCACACCGGCCTGGACTTCGCCGCGCCGACGGGTACCCCGCTCAAGGCCGTGCACAGCGGCACGATCACATCGGCAGGCTGGTCGGGCTCGTACGGATACCGCACGGTCCTGGAGCTCGATGACGGCACGGAGATCTGGTACGCCCACCAGTCCTCGATCTCCGTCAGCGCCGGGCAGAAGGTCACCACCGGCGAGGTCATCGGCAGGGTCGGCGCGACCGGCAATGTGACCGGCGCCCATCTGCATCTCGAAGTCCACACGGCGGGCGGCGCGGGCCTGGACCCGATGAGCTGGCTGCGCGGCAAGGGCCTCACCCCGTAGAACCGCCCCATGGGCAGTCCTTCCCGGCCTTCCCCTCGGTATTCCCCCATACGGCATTCCCCCATACGGCCCACATGAGGGCGCGGAGCGGAATAGGGCGTCCCCATCGGGGGATTGCATCCACCTATGACCGCTCTGCGCCCACTGGGCTCCTCCGATCTGCACGTCTTCCCGCTCGCCCTCGGCGGCAATGTCTTCGGCTGGACCGCGGACGAGACGGCCTCCTTCGCCGTCCTCGACGCGTACGCCGCCGCGGGCGGGAACTTCATCGACACCGCCGACATGTACGCGTCGTGGGCACCGGGCCACCAGGGCGGTGAATCCGAGACCGTCATCGGCAACTGGCTGGCCTCGCGCGGCAATCGCTCCGACATCCTGATCGCGACCAAGGTCGGCGCGCACCCGCGGTACAAAGGGCTCAGGGCGGCCACCATCAAGGCCGGGATCGAGGAGTCGCTGCGTCGGCTCCGTACGGAGTACGTCGATCTCTACTACACCCATTTCGACGACCCCGAGGTCCCGGTCGAGGAGATCATCACCGCACTCGACCAGCTGGTGAAGGCCGGCAAGGTCCGCGCGCTCGGCGCCTCCAACATCGGCGCGGAGCGGCTGGCCGCCTCGCTCGTCTTCTCCGAGCGCGAGGGGCTGGCCCGCTATGTGGCGCTTCAGCCGCACTACAACCTGGTCTCCCGCGACACATACGAGGGCGAGCTCCTGGACACCGTGCTGCGTCACGGTCTGTCGGTCGTCCCGTACGCCGCGCTGGCCTCGGGCTTCCTCACGGGCAAGTACCGTCCGGGGGTCACGGTCGACAGTCCCCGGGCAGGCAAGGCGGCCGAATACCTGGAGTCCGAGCGGGGCGCCAGGGTCCTGACCGCGCTGGACCGGATCGCCGGGGCACGGGACGCCGAGATCGCGACCGTGGCGCTGGCCTGGCTGGCGGCTCAGCCGACGGTGGTCGCGCCGCTCGCGTCCGCGCGTTCGACCGGGCAACTGCCCGCGCTGCTGGCGGCGGTCGACCTCGAACTGACGGCGGAGGAGCTGGCGAAGCTCACGGCGGCGTCCGCGTGAATCCGCCGCCCGAAATCTCCGCCCGAAACCGCCGACTGAAGCCGCCGCCCGCAATCCTCGTGGGACCGGCGCGTCATTGGCGGTAGGGGTTGTAGCCGTCGTAGTCGGCGTACGGCGGCGGCACCCGTACCCGGCCTGTGGCCCGCGCCGCGTAGGTCAGCGCGGGCCCGGCTGTCTCCCTGCGCTGCCACAGATGGTGCAGCAACTCCTGCTCGCGCTCGACGAAGTCCGGGCCCAGCGCGCCCCGGTGGGCCCGGTGGCGGAGAAACGCCAGGGATGTCGCGAACGCCTCGTACTCCCGGACCGATCTTGCCGCCGCCGGGCCGTACGTACGCCCAGCGAAATCACGCGCCATCGTGCGCGCCCGCATGGAGGAGAGGGCGAGGGGTGCGGCCGACGTCAGCCAGCCGGCGGCGGCGTACGCGGGCAGCTCGGACCCGACCGTGCGCAGCTCGCGCTGGCGGCTCCAGATCACCAGCCAGGTCAGCAGCGCGAAGACCGGGACCATGAACACCCCGTACACCACATAGAAGCCGTACGGGCCGAAGAGCGGTCCCGATCCGTTCCACAGCGCGTGCAGGCCCATCGCCAGGGCAAGACCGAGCAGGGGGAGCGCGAACCGGCGGACCCTCTGCCGGCGGGCCGCCGTCGCCGCCAGTCCGAAGCCGATGCCGGTGAGCACGGTGAAGAGCGGATGGGCGAACGGTGACATGACGACCCGTACGAAGAAGGTCGCGGCCGTGACGGAGGCAAGGCCGGAGTTGCCCAGATCTTGGTCCTCGCCGAAGGCGCTGCCGAGATAGAGGATGTTCTCGGTGAAGGCGAAGCCGGTGGCGCTGAACCCCGCGATCACGACGCCGTCGACGAGCCCGGTGAAGGCCCTCCCGCGGAAGAGGAAGATCAGCAGAACCGCCGCGGCCTTGGCGCTCTCCTCCACGACGGGAGCTATCACCGTGGCACCGAGGGATTCCGCGCCCGCCGGGTCGGCGGTGGCGATGGCTATCCATTCGGTCGCGAACGAGTTCGCGATGATCGCGACGAGGGCGGCGGCGAAGGCGCCCCACGCCAGGGCGAAGAGCTGATTCCGCCAGGGCCCCGGCTCGACCCGGTCCAGCCAGCGGAAGGCCGTGATGAGCAGCGGTACGGGCAGGACGGCCAGCCCCAGACCCACCAGAAAGCCCTCCGTGCCGGTCTCGTCCCGGACGAGCGCGAGGATCACCAGCGCGCAGAGGGCGAGCACCGAGATCACGGCCCCCACCCGCACCGCGCGGCGGCGCCAGAAGGCGCGGCTCGGCCGGTAGCGCCTGCGGGCGGGCTCCGGCACGGCGGCCCACAGCTCACCGAGCCGCCGCTGACGCTCGTAGACGGGGATCGCCGGACGCGGACCGGGTGGCTGCGGGGACGGTTCTGACACTCGACGACCCTAACGAGGGGCACTGACACCTGGCGATGGTGCCCGGACCACGTCCTCGCGTTACGCGGGTCCCGTTACCGGCGGGCGCTCAGGGGATTGGCGTTCCGCTTCGTGGCGTTCGGCTTCGTGGCGTTCGGCTTCGTGGTGTTCCGCTTCGTCGTGTTCCGTCACCCGGAACTCCGGTGCGCGGCGGAACAGCAGGTCATGCACCACATGGCCCTTGTCGAGCCCCTGCCCCTCGAACCGGGTCAGCGGACGGAAGGCCGGCCGTGCCGCGTAACCGCCGTCCCGCTGGGTGTTCTCGAAGCCGGGGTGGGCGGTCAGCTCCGCCAGCATCTGCTCGGCGTAGGGCTCCCAGTCGGTCGCGCAGTGCAGCACGGCGCCCGGCTTCAGCCGGCCCGCGGCCAGCGTGAGGAACTCCCGCTGGATCAGCCGCCGCTTGTGGTGCCGCTTCTTGGGCCAGGGGTCGGGGAAGTAGATCCGCAGCCCGGCGAGCGACTCGGCCGGCAGCATCTCCCTGAGCAGGATGATCGCGTCGCCGTTGGCCACCCGGATGTTGGTCAGCCCGTTCTCCTCCGCGAGCCGGAGCAGATTTCCCTGGCCGGGGGTGTGCACATCGACGGCGAGGATGCCGGTGTCCGGGTCGTCCGCGGCCATGCGCGCCGTGGCCTCGCCCATCCCGAAGCCGATCTCCAGGACGACCGGAAGCCCGCCGAACATCTCGTCCGGATCGAGCACCCGCTGCCCGTCGATCTCCATGCCCCAGTCGGCCCACATCCGCCGCAGCGCCTCGGCCTGGCCGGTGGTGACCCGGCTCCGGCGTGGCTGGAAGCTGCGGATGCGCCGCTCGAAGTGGGATCCGGCGGGGTCGGCCGAGGGGCCCGTGCCCTCGGGAAACATCCGGCTCATGGTGCGGTTCTCGGCCATCTCGTTCGTCTCGCTCACAGTGCCTCCGATTCTACGGAGGCCCGGGACCCCGAGGCTCAGTCCTCCGCCAGCACGGCCAGCGCCCGCCGCGCGACCTCCCGGCCGATGGGCAGCGCGGCGGTCGCCGCCGGTGACGGCGCGTTCAGGACATGCACCGTGCGCGGGGTCTGCCGGATCAGGAAGTCATCGGCCAGCGTGCCGTCCCGCAGCACCGCCTGGGCCCGTACCCCGGCCGCCGCCGGGCGCAGGTCCCCGTCGGTGACCGCCGGGAGCAGCCGCCGCACGGCCGTCGCGAAGGCGCGCTTGGAGAGCGAACGGTGCAGCTCACCGGCGCCGTACCGCCAGTGCTTGCGGGCCGTGCGCCATGAGCCGGGCCAGCTGAGGGTGGACGCCAGCTCGCCGGGGCGTACGTCCGACCAGGTGTAGCCCTCGCGGGCCAGCGCCGGGACCGCGTTCGGCCCGACATGGACACCGCCGTCGATGGAGCGCGTCAGATGGACGCCGAGGAACGGGAACGCCGGGTCGGGCACCGGATAGACCAGCCCTCGTACGAGATCCGGCCTGGTCAGCTCGTAGTACTCACCCCGGAACGGCACGATCCGCATGCCCGGGTCGTCGCCCGCCAGCCGCGCCACCTGGTCGCACTGGAGCCCCGCGCAGTTCACCAGGGCCCGCGCCCTGACCACCGCGCCGGCGGCCGTACGGACCGCGACGCCCCAGGGGCGCCGGTCGATGACCGTGACCTCGGATCCGTACCGTACGGACGCGCCGGTCGCTCCCGCCGACTCGGCGAGCTGCTCGGCGACCGCCACGAAGTCGCACACCCCGGTCGTACCGACCTGGATCGCCGCGAGGCCGCGCACCTCTGGCTCGTACTCCGTGATCTGCGCCGGGCCCAGCTCGCGCACCGGAATGCCGTTCTCCCTGCCGCGCTGGACCAGGGCGTGCAGCCGGGGCAGCTCGTCGCGCCGCGTGGCGACGATCAGCTTGCCCGTGACCTCGTGCGCGATGCCGTACTCCGCGCAGAACTTGACCATCTCGGCGGAGCCGCGCACCGCGTACCGCGCCTTGAGCGAGCCGGGGCGGTAGTAGACGCCGCTGTGGATCACCCCGCTGTTGTGGCCCGTCTGGTGGCGGGCGGGGCCCGGCTCCTTCTCCAGCACCACGACCCTGGTGCCCGGAGCGGCGCGCGTGATCGCGTACGCCGTCGAGAGACCGACGATCCCGCCGCCGATCACCAGCACCTCGCAGTCGAAACCCATGCGTCCGCGTCCGCTCATGCGCGCCACCTCCCACCCCGATAGTGCACTGGCCCGCGGACGACCTGCTTAAACCACCGCGCTCGAACCGTTGACCGGTGGACATGTGCGCCATGTCTCTCGGACAGGTTCCGGCCGGGTGCGGGGGTGCCACGGACTTGGGTCTTGAGGTGTCGCCGGGCACGTGTCGCCAGGCAAGTAGTCGCCGGGCAGGCGTCGCCGGGCACGTGTCGCCAGGCAAGTAGTCGCCCGGCACGTGTCGCCGGGCAGGTGTCGCCGGGCACGTGTCGCCCGGCACGCGTCCGGATCAGGCGGGCGCCACCAGCAGGGGCCGCGCGCGCTCCCGCAGCTCCACCACCCGCGGCTCGTCCCCGTACGGCTCCAGGCGGTGCAGCAGATCCCGTACGTACTCCGTCGTACGCGCGGAGGAGATCCGGCCCGCCACCTCCACGGCCCGCGTACCCGCCGCGCAGGCCGCGTCCAGATTGCCCGACTCCAGCTCGGCCACGGCGCTCACCACCAGGCGCAGTCCGTGCGAGCGTACGAACTCCTCCGTCGGCCGGGACAGCGCCTGCTCCGTGAACTGCCGTACCTGGCGCGGCGCCTTCAGATCGCGGTAGCACTCGGCGGCGTCGGCCGCGAACCGGTCGTACGAGTAGAAACCCAGCCAGGACGGATCGGCGTCGCCCTCCCGCGAGCGCTCCAGCCAGCCCTCGGCCGCCTTGAGGGCGGCCCCGGCCGCCACCGCGTCGCCCGCCTTCGCGTGCGCGCGCGCCTCCACCAGCCGGAAGAAGCTCATCGTGCGGGCGGTGGCCAGACCGCGATTGCGCTCCAGCGCCGCCTGGGCGAGATCCACGCCCTCGTCCGCGAAACCGCGGTAGGTCGCCTGGAGCGACATGGAGGCCAGCACATAGCCGCCGAGCGGTACGTCGGCGGCGGCGCGGGCCAGCCGCAGCGCCTGGATGTAGTAACGCTGCGCGGCCTCCTGCTGACCGGTGTCGAAGGCCATCCAGCCGGCCAGCCTGGTCAGCTCGGCGGTGGCGCCGAAGAGCCCCCTGCCCACCTCGTCGCTGTACGCGCCGAGGAGCAGCGGCGCCGCGTCGACCCGCAGACACTCGGGCACCATCGAGGAACGCCAGTCCCCGCCGCCGTACTTGGAGTCCCAGCGCCGGGCGTCCGAGGCCGCCTCCCGCAGCTTGGCCACATCGCTGTGGCCCACCCGCAGTGGCGTGACCTCGCCACCCGGTCCGGAGGCATCGACGGCCCCCCCGCTCCCGCCATGCGCTCCCTGCGCCGCCTCCGCGACCGCCGCGTCCCGGGCGACCGAGGAGTCGGCGGGGGTTATCAGCCACCGGGAAGCGGGTGTGGCGTAAGCGCTCACTGCGAAGGATCCGGCCAGCGACTGCCAGATGCCGCCGCTGCCCGCCCGGCGGCCCGCGAGGTCCAGCCGGTACAGTTCCGTCGCCGCGCGCACCGCCTCGCCCACATCGCGCGGGAAGGCGAGCCCGACCTCGGGGGCCGGATCCGCGTCCGCGAGACCGATCTCATGGAGTGGGACGGGGCGTCCCAGCTTCGCTCCGATGGCGGCGGCGATGAGATGCGGCGCCGCACCCTGCGGGACCATGCCCTTCGACACCCAGCGTGCCACGGAGGTCTTGTCGTAACGGAGTGTCAGACCACGTTGCGCCCCGAGGTCGTTGACCCGCCGGGCCAGGCCCGCGTTGCTGATTCCCGCGAGGGCGAGAACGGTTCCGAGCTTTTCGTTCGGCCCGCGTAGCTCCCTGGACATGCGTCACCCCTCGGCACACAGACGCCCGCCGCTTCGCGGCATAGGCGCGCGGCATTCGTAAACCCAGCGTAGTTCGCCACATCCCGACCGTTAAGGGGCGGAGTTCCGGATGGCGGGATTGTTGTCCGTGCGGTGATCGCGCCGCAGGTCCCCGAGCGGCACGCCGTGCTCCGGCTGTGTAGCGTGCGCCCGGCCGTGCGCTCTTGGCCCCGGTGGAGCGGGAGCGCTTCGATGAGACCTGCGTGGGTCGGCCCACTGCGTACTGGAACCAGTGGGCTGGGGGATCCCGCCGCCCCAATCCCCGCGGGCGGCGGATCAGTCCGGGAGGCGGGACACGCCTCCCGGACTGAACGTACACCGGTGCTGAACTGACGCGCCGGGCCCGGAGATTGGCTGAATGCTGTCTGTCCGCGGAGGGCCACATCTCCGCCAAATGGCCAATGCCAGGGGCGCATTCGCATTCCCACCCGCGCTTCCGTAGGCCCTCCTGTGCGCTGTTGTCATGGCAGCATGTTCCCGAACGGCTTCAGCTCAAGCGTTTCCAGCTTGGTCTGGACTTGTCCACAGGCTGTGGAGGCGGCGATGCGCTGGTTGGTGGGATGGAGCAGTATCGCCGCGCGTTTCGGTACGGCAGGGGCCGTGGGCCCGGTCGGTGACGGCGCCGAGGGCGGCAGCGTGCATCCCGTCGGATCCCAGCTCCTGTGGGGCGACCCGGATCCGCTGTGGGCGGTGGGCGACTGGCGGCCGGACGAGATCAGGGTCGTCACCGTCGATCCCTTCACCCGGCTCGCCGTGCTCGGCTGCTGCGGCGCCACCGACGAGGAGCTACGGGTCGGGCTGTTCGCGGCGCGCGGCGGCGCGCTGCGCCATCTCACCGCCTGGCCGGGCAGTTACACCGCCGTCGCCCAGATCGGCCGCCGGATCACCGTCGCGGGCGATCTGGCCGGGGCACGGCCCGTCTTCTACACGCCGTGGGCGAACGGCACGGCGTACGCCACCGCCGCCCTGCCGCTCGCCGATCTCATCGAGGCGCAGCTCGACATCGGGCATCTGGCCGCGCTCCTCGCCTGCCCCGAGACCCCGGAGGCGCTGCGCGACACGACCCCGTACGACGGCGTCAAACGCATCCCGCCGGGGCACGCGCTCGTCCTGCGCGAGGGCTCGCGCGAGATCACCGGATACGAGCCGGTCGCCTCCCTCGCCGTCGCCGGACCCCAGCGCGATCCGGACCGGGCCGTCGAGGGCGTGCGGGACGCGCTCATCGAAGCCGTACGCGCCAGGCTGCTCGCCCCGCGCCACGCCCCCGAGGCCCTGCCGCCCGACCCGGGCCCGGTCCCCGGCATGGGACCCGCCGACCGGCGCGCCGCCCGGGGCGGGCCCGTCCCCGGCATCGGCGCCGACCTGTCGGGCGGCAGCGCCTCCGGCACCCTCGCGCTGCTCGCCGCCGGGCTGCCCGGGGCGCCGGGCACGATCCTGGGGCACGGCACCGGCGCGGGGGAGCGGCTGCTCGCCGTCACCTTCAACGATCTGTCCACCGGCGCCCGCGACGAGGCAGAACTGGAGCGGGCCCGCGCCATCGCCGCCAACCCGCGGCTCCACCACGTCGTCGTCCCGGGCGGCGAAGAGGCCCTGCCCTACGCCGAGTTGGAGGGACCGCTCACCGACGAACCGGGGCCCTCCCTCGTCACCGCCGGGCGGCACCGGCGCAGGCTGGCCGCGGGCAGCGCCGACCACTTCACCGGCGTCGGTGCCCGCGAGGTGCTCGACGCGCATCCGGCGCGCCTGGCCGATCTGCTGCTCGACCGGCGCAGACGTCATCTCCTGCACCCGGTCAGCGCGCTCGCCAAGGCCGAGGGCCCGTCGCCCGCCTCACTGTTCATCCCGCTGACCGTCTACCGGGCGGCCCGCCGGCTGGCGCGTACGCCGTACCGCACCGGGCTCGAAGAGGCCGCCGCCCGGCTCCCCGAGGCCAACAGGGGCGTGCTGACCGCTGCCGCGATCAGTCCGCTCGGGGCGTCGCTGGCGGCCCTCACCTGGTCCAGGCCCGGCCCCGCCGCGCGCTGGCTGACGGGGGAGGCGCTCGCCGAAGTATCGGTTCGCCTGATGTCGGCGTCGACCCGGCCCACCTCCGTACAGCGCCCGGGCGAGGCCCGCGCCCGCGCCGCGCTCGCCCGCCACGCCGCCGACCACCGTGTCTTCGAACAGGCCGCGGAGATCCGCAGTCAGCGGCTGCACGCGCCGTTCCTCGACAACCAGGTGGTACGGGCCTGCCGTGATCTGCCCGAGGCGCTGCGGGTGCAGCCGGGCGCCCGCGCGGATGTGCTCCGTACGGTCCTCGCCGGGGCCGGTATCCACGAGCTGCCGCAGGGCTGGGGCGCCACGTCCCGGGACGGCGCCGCCGCCGCGACGCGCGTGGGCCTGCGGGCGGCCGTCGGCGAGCTGATCGACCTCTTCGACGCGCCGCTGCTCGCCGACGCGGGCCTGGTGGAGGCCCGGGTTGTACGCAAGGCGCTGCGCGCGGCGGCCGAGGGCGAGCCGGTGCCCCTGGACGGGATCGCGGACCTGGTCTCCACGGAGCTGTGGCTGCGGCGGCTGCTCGCCCGGCGCGGCACCTGCTGGACGGGCACGGCGGCGCCGCGGCAGCGGGCGGTGGCGGGCGGCGTGGTCCCGCGGCCGACGCTGCACCAGTAGGGCTGGTGCAGCGCCGGTAGAGCGGAGGCCGCGCCAGGAGAGCGGAGTGGGGCGCTCCGCTCTACGAAGGCGGCGGCGCTCCGGGAAAACCCGACGGCCGTTGTCAGACCCTGCCCCCACAATGGGCCGGGTGCGGTATCTCATCCTTGGCGTCACCGAGGTGCGTGACGGACACGGCGGGAGCCTGCCGCTGGGCGGACCCCGGCTGCGGGCGCTCCTCGCCGCGCTCGCGCTGCGCCCCGGCCGGCCCGTCGCCGTCGGGGAGCTGGTGGACGAGGTGTGGGGCGGCGAGCCGCCGCAGGACGCGCCCGCCGCACTCCAGGCGCTCGTGGGGCGGCTCCGGCGCGTCCTCGGGAAAGAGGCGATCGATTCGGTCCCCGGCGGCTACCGGCTCGCGGCCGTGGTGGACGACATAGATCTGTACGTCTTCGAGCGGCTCGCGCGCGAGGGGGCGGACCAGCTCGACGCGGGCGATCCGGGCAGCGCCGCCCGGACGTTGCGCGCGGCGCTCGCGCTCTGGCGTGGCGCGGCCCTCGCCGATCTGCCCGACCGGGACCGCGGCGTACGGCCCGAGGCCCAGCGGCTGGCCGCCCTCCAGCAGCGCATAGAGGCCGATCTGCGGCGGGGCGCCACGGCCACGCTCGTACCGGAGCTGAGGGAACTGGCCGCGGACCATCCGTACGACGAGCCCTTCAGGGCGCAGCTCATCCGGGCCCTGTGGGCGGAAGGCAGACAGGCCGACGCGCTCGCGGCGTACGAGGACACGCGCCGCGTCCTCGCCGATGGGCTCGGCGCCGACCCTGGGCCCGAACTGGCCTCGTTGCAGAGACAGTTGCTGGCGGCCACGGGAGCGGGCGCCGCCCGGGCGACCGCGCACGGGGCTGCGGCCGGTGACGGTACCGGTACCCCTTCCCTGATCGAGTTCGACGCGGCCCCCGCGACCACGGCCGACACCGCTGTTCCGTCCGACACCGCTCTTCGGCCCGATACCGCTCTTCGGCCCGATACCGCTCTTCGGTCTGACACCGCTCCTCCGTCCGGCACCGCTCTTCGGCCCGACAGCGACGACGATGCCGAGGCCAATCCCGAGGCCAGTCCCGAGGCCAATCCCGACGCCGAAGGTGAGGCCACGACCGGGGCGCCCGCCGGGGACAGCCACGAGCCGCGCGGCAATCTGCGCCCCCGTCTGACCTCCTTCGTCGGCCGCGAGAGCGAACTCCACGCCATTCGGGCCGATCTGCGCCGCTCCCGCCTCGTCACCCTCACCGGACCCGGTGGCTCCGGCAAGACCCGTCTCGCCGAGGAGGCCGCGCCCCGCAACGCCTGGCTCGTTGAGCTGGCCCCGCTGGACCACCCCTCGGCCGTCCCCGGCGCCGTGCTGAGCGCGCTCGGGCTGCGCGAGACCCAGCTCGCCGCCCGCGACGGCCGGCCCGCCAGGAACGATCCGACCGCCCGGCTCGTCGACCATCTCGCCCGCAGCGGCACGCTCCTCGTCCTCGACAACTGTGAGCATGTGATCGGTGCCGCCGCCGCGCTGGCCGAGACGCTGCTCGTGCACTGTCCCGGTCTCCGTATCCTCGCGACGAGCCGGGAGCCGTTGGGGGTGCCGGGGGAGTCGGTGCGGCCGGTGGAGCCGTTGCCTCCGGATCCGGCGCACCGGTTGTTCGCGGAGCGTGCCCGTGCGGTGCGGCCGGGGTTCGATCCGGCGGGGGATCCGGAGGCGGTGGCGGAGATCTGTCGTCGGCTGGATGGTCTTCCGCTGGCGA
This sequence comes from Streptomyces sp. NPDC094034, assembly GCF_040303865.1. Lineage (NCBI taxonomy): Bacteria > Bacillati > Actinomycetota > Actinomycetes > Kitasatosporales > Streptomycetaceae > Streptomyces > Streptomyces sp. NPDC094034. The sequence continues at coordinate 53,742 of NZ_JBEOUD010000043.1, forward strand.
TCGAGCTGGCGGCGGCGCGGTTGCGGATGCTGACGCCGCGCCAGATCGCGGATCGTCTCGATGACCGTTTTCGGCTGCTGACCAGCGGGAGCCGGACGGTCCTGCCGCGCCAGCAGACGCTGCGCGCCGTCGTCGACTGGTCCTGGGACCTGCTGGACGAGCGGGAGCGTACGGTCCTGCGCGAGGTATCCGTCTTCGCGGGCGGCTGGGATCTGACGGCGGCCGAGGGCGTATGCGGCGCCGACGCCGCCGACGCCCCCCATGTCCCCGATCTGCTGGGCGCGCTGGTCGACAAGTCGCTCGTCGTCGCCACCCCGGTCCCCGGCCCCGGCCCCGGCGGCGCGATGCGCTACCACCTCCTGGAGACCATCCACGAGTACGCGGCGGAACGCGCCGCCGAGACTCCGGCCGTACGGTCAGCCGCCGAGCGCGCGCACTCCGCCTACTTCGCCGCGCTCGCCGAGGAGGCCGAGCCCCGACTGCGCTCCAGGGACCAACTCCCCTGGATCCGCCGCCTGGAGGTCGACCTCGACAACATCCGTGCCGCCCTCCACCGCGCCGTCCTCGCGCGCGACGAGGAGACGACGCTGCGGCTGGTCTTCGCCATGGGCTGGTTCTGGTGGCTGCGCAACCACCGCCCCGAGGGCCTGGCCTGGGCGGAGTGCGCGCTCGGCCTCGGCCCGGAACCGGCCGGCACCGACGACCCCCGGTACTGGCCCCGGATGCACCTCCAGGTGCTACGGGTCTTTCTCGCCGGTGAGAGCGGCCAGACCGAGAGAATCCGGACCGACGCGTACTTCCAGGAACTCGTCCTGCGGATCCGCGCGGCCTTCGACAGACCGGGTCCGCAGTCCGCCCGCTTTCCCGGGCTGCTCTGGGTACTGGTCGTCTACGCGAACGACCAGAAGCTGGACATCCGCACCCTGATGGACTCGTCCATAGCCAACTGCCGCGCGCACGGCGGTGATTGGGAGACGGGCGTGCTGCTGATGGGGCGTACGCACATGATCGTCGACATGCCCGGGGGAGCGCAGGGCGTCGACGGGGACCTGACCGAGTTGCACGAGCTGAGCCGACGCGTCGGTGACCGCTGGATGCGGGCGCAGGTGGCGAGCGTCGTCGGCGAGGCGGGCATGGCGCGCGGTCGGTACGAGGAGGCGCGGGACGCCTACGAGGAAGCGCTGCGGTTCGCCGGCGAGGTGGGGGCGCACGCCGAGGCGCCTTTCCTGCTCGCGCGCCTGGCCGAGCTGTCGTACCGCGCCGGTGACACGGACGCCGCGGAGAGAAGGCTCGACCGCGCCGCCGAAGAGGCCGAGCGCTATCAGGTCCAGGACGCCCGCGCTTTCGTCCACCTCATGCGGGCGGTCTTCGCCCTGGACCGGGGCGAGACCTCCCGCGCCAGACTGCTGCTGGACGAGGCGAGGTCCGGCAGCGTGCGCGGCTCACCGCCACCGCACTTCGCCGCGGTGACCAGCGCGCTGGACGCGCGGATCGCCGCGTACGAGACGAAGGGACCGGTGGCCGCCGCCCGTTCGCTGGCGGCCGTGCTGCGTACGGCGCGCGAGAGCCGACTGACGGACCCCATCGTCGCCCAGCTCGCCGAGATGGCGGCCCCGGTGGTGCTGCTCGTCGGCGACCCCCGCCGCGCCGTCAGGATCCTGGCCGCCGCCGCCACCTGGCGGGCGGGCTATCCGCGCTCCGTGCCGGAGTGGACGGAGGCCCGGCGGATCGAGACGCTCGCCCGGGCGGAGCTGGGAGAGCGGGAGTACGAGGCGGAGCACGAGGCGGGGCGCCCCCTCACCCCCGACCAGATCGCCGACCTGCTGGAGCTGCCGACCCGGACAGTCGCACCACCACGCGAGAGCCCCGACGAGCGGGACCGCGCCGGGACCGACGGGCAGCCGACGTGAACCGGGCCGGGTGGCCGTTCAGCGGCAGCTGATGCGGGATTGTGCCCAGTCCGCGAGTGCCACCACGTCGAACGGCGTGTGCGGTTCGACCACCAGCCGGATGGTCTTGCGTCCTGAGATGCCCACGTCCAGGGGTACGGCCGTGTCGTCGCCGCTCAGCACGGGCGAGCGCCACAGCCGCGTCCGGTCGCCGTACAGCGAGAAGCGCACGGAGCCGAGTCCCCTCGTGAGATCGTCCACCCCGACCAGGGCCGCGTAGCGGGAGCAGTCCCGGTTGAGATCGATGGTGACCGAGGAGGCGGCGCGCATGGTCACGCCGTGGCCGTAGCGGGTGCCGGCGATCGACACGCTCGACCGCTGCCAGAGCCAGTCGCTCGCGCCGAGCCGTACCTCCGGCTTGGAGCCGTCGCCGAAGGCGCCGTACGCCAGCTTGTTCACCTGGAAGACGGCCGGGGCCGGGGGTGGCTTCGGGCTGGGGGGCGGCTTGGGCGCGGGCGACGCGGGCGACGTGGGCGGCTTGGGCTTGGGCCCGGGCTTGGCCGGGGGCTTGGCCGGGGGCTTCGGGGCGGGGCTCCGCGTCGGGGTGGGCTTCGTCGAGGGGGCGGGTTTCTTGGCGGGCGTGATGGCGGGCCTGGGCGCGGGCGGCTCGGGCGCGGCCGGTTCCGGCGGCTCGGGCGACGGGGCCGGCCTCTGCGGTACGAGGGGTTTCGCGATCGGCGGGTCGGCCTTGGGCGGCTGCTCGGGCCCGGCGTTGTTCACCAGGGCGAAGACGATCCCGGCCGCCGCGGCGACGGCCACCAGCCCGCCGATGCCGGCCTTCACCGGGGCGCCGAGCCCTTCGGACGCGGCGGCCCCGCCGGCGGCCCCGCCGGCGGCCCCACCGGCGGCTCCGCCCGCCACGCCACCGGACGCTCCGGCGGCGCCACCCGCCCCACCGGTCGCCGCGGCCGCGGCACCGGCCCCCGCCGCCCCCGCGGCTCCGCCCACCACGATCCCGGCCGCCTTAAACGAGTAACCGGCGGCGAACCAGCCGATCACCGCGATCGGCAGCACCCCTGGGATCTCGGCGTTGAACTGCGCCAGTTCGCCCGCCGCGAGGCGGCACCTGACACACTCGTCCAGATGCTTGCGCAGTCCGCGTTCCGCACGCATCCGCAGTCCGCCGCGGGCATACGCCCCGAGCCTGTCCGCGTACCGGGAGCAGTCGCCCTCCGAGGTGAGCGCGGAGTTCACATGGGCCTGGAGATACGCCTGTTTGAGGCCCTCGCGCGCCCGGCTGGCCAGCACCGCCGTGGCATTGGCGGTCAGCCCGAAGAGCGGCGCCACCTCGCTCGGCGACTCCTCCTCCACCGTGGTGTGCCAGAGCACGGCCTGCCAGCGCTCGGGCAGGCTGCGGAACGCCTGCATGGCCATGGACTGCTCGGCCTCGCGCATCGCCAGGACATCCGCGCCCAGATCGAGGGTGTCCACGTCCGAGACCTCGGAGGCGCGCGCGGCCTGCGCCGCGAACACCGCGAAGTCCTCGACCAGTTGCTCCCGCTTCGCGGACTTCGTCCAGGACGCGGCCACGCGCCGTACGGTCGTCATCAGATACGCGCGCACCGCCTGCTCGGGCCCGGCTCCGCCCCGTACCGCCTGCAAGGTACGGGCGAACACCTCGGCCGTCAGGTCTTCGGCGGTGTGCGCGTCGCGGCAGCACGTACGGGCGTAACGGCGCACCGATTCCGAGTGCCTGCGGAACAGTTCCTCGTACGCGTGGTCGTCGCCGTCCCGCATCCGCTGGATCAGATCGGCGTCCGACATGGGCCGCCCGGTCGTGGACAGTTCGAGTGTCGGCTGATCCACAGGCGGGTCTGCGGGCCGGTCCCCAGGCGGGTCCGCAGGCAGGTCCGCAGGAGGGGCCAAGGGTCGATCGCCCGACTGGCTGGCCGAGCGATCCAGGGCCTGCCCCGCGCGCGGAGCCCCTACCGGTTCCGAAGGTCCCGGCATGGAAGTACCGCCGCTCCGCTCACGCTGCGGCGGCACGCTGGTCTCCGCCTCCGCGGGCCCGCTCGCACCGCCCGCGACTCCAGCACCGCCCGCGACTCCCGCACCGCCGGTCGACGGATGTGGCATACGGGCCCGAGCGCCGGAACCACGCGGACCGGCCAGTCCGCCGGAACCACGCGGACCGGCCAGTCCGCCGGAACCACGCGGACCGGCCAGTCCGCCGGAACCACCCGGACCGGCCCGGCCGCCCGGGCCGACCGCCCCGCCCGAACTCCCGTTCCCCGGCGCTCCTTTGGGCCCGCCCTGGCTGGGCACCTGCCGTGCGGACGCCCCTTCGGGTTCCGTACCGCCCTCGGTGCCGCCCTCCGCGCCGCCCTCGGTGCCGCCGCCTCCCGGCGGCTCGTCCCGACCGTCGCCCCTCATCGCGGAAGCCCCCGTACACACCCCTCTGACCCGAACACCGAGCCAGCGTGCCACAGCGCGTCGCACTGCCCGGAGCTTCCCGCCCGGCAACCACTCATCCGAGGCGGTTTCCCGGACGATCGCTTTTATCTTCACCCTTTAGGGGAAGGATCAAGGGCGTTTATCGGCAAGCCAGTTCGAAGCGAACGACCGCGAGGGCCCGAACGGACCCGAGGGCGTGTCTTCGAAGTCCCGCCTGCCCGGCGGGCGGACGGCGCTACTTCGAAGACACGCCCTCGCGGCCGTACACGACCGCACATACGGACGCGTGCCTCACACAGGCCGGGACCGCAGCCCCTCCAGCAGGATGTCCAGCAGCCGTGCCGAGGCCGCCGCCTGATGCGCCGGGTCCGGCAGCGCGGGCGCGGCCGTGGCTATCACCAGCAGCACATCGGCCACGGTCACATCGCCCCGCAGCTCACCCGCCGCCCGCGCCCGCTCCACCAGCTGCCCGACGACCTCAAGCAGTTCGACGGCGCCCGGGTCGTCCAACTCCTCCGCCGACTGCCGTTGTCCGACGACCCGCAGCTCGGGCCGGCCGGCCTGCCGCTGCTGCGGAACGCGCGCCTCGTCGTGCGCACCACGCCCCGCCGCCTCGTTCTCGGCCTCCGCGCCGACGCGCAGTACCTGCGGCGGCAGCAGCCGCCCCGCGCCCGACGCCACCGAGGTACGCAGGAAGCGGGAGAGAGCCGACCATGGCTCGTCCTCCTGCCCCAGCGCCGTACGCGCCTGGTCCGTCAGCCGGGACGTCTCCTCCTCGGCTATCCGCCTGACCAGTACGTCCTTGCTCGGGAACCGCCGGTAGACCGTACCGACCCCGACTCTTGCCCGGCGCGCCACATCCTCCATCGGCGCCCCGTACCCCAGCTCGCCGAACACCTCGCGAGCTGCCCGCAGTACATGCTCCAGATTGCGCTGTGCGTCCACGCGGAGCGGCGCCGAGCGGCCCGGTCCTCCGGACCCCACCGCACCGCCGATGCCGGCCGTGTCCGTACGCGTACCTGTGTCCGTACGCGCAGCCGCGGCCGCAGCGCCGGCCGCAGCCGCACCCGTACCCGGACCCGGACGCGTACTCGTATCCGTACCCACGGCCGCTGCCGTACTCGCGGTCACACCTGCTGTGCCCGCCGTATCCGCCGTACTCGTTCTTCCGCCGTCCTCCGTGACGAGGGCAGCCTGCCGATGCGAATCCTGAATGTGCATAGCGTTCCCCCGGTAATGATGTCTCCCCCCGGAGACTCCCCGCCTTGACAGCCGAGGTCGCGGTCCAGTCACGAGCCGGACACCTCGACGAGGTACGAACATAGTTGAGCCCGGGTCAATTCAGAAGGGGGTGGTTCCGCACGGAGCGCCCCCCGATCGGAGCAAGGACCGGAAGGTGCCTGATTCACCCCCCTCCCACCCCCTTCCGTGCCCGCGCTGACCTGCGTTCCTCCGGAAAATCCCGCGCTTTTGCCCGTCCGGGGCCGCGAACGACCTCCGGTCACACAATCTGTCGTGCCTGTGGACAAACACCGGGGCCCGTTGCGTCATGGGATGGTGAAGGCTGAGAACTCCCTAGGGACGACCCCCGCTCCATCGCCCGCCGCGCGCGTCCTCGTGGTCGGTGGCGGCTATGTCGGGATGTACACAGCGCTGCGTCTCCAGCGGAAGCTGAAGAGCGGCGAGGCCGAGGTCATCGTGGTGTCGCCCGACCCTTATATGACGTATCAGCCGTTCCTCCCCGAGGCGGCGGCCGGGAACATCTCCCCCCGCCATGTCGTGGTCCCGCTCCGACGGGTGCTGCCCGGCTGCAAGATCCTCATCGGCGAGGCTGTGGGCCTTGACCACGCCAAGCGCACCGCGACGCTGCGGACCCTCGGTTCCGAGGAGGAGGGAACGGGCACCGTCGAGCTCACCTACGACGAACTCGTCCTCGCGCCGGGCTCCGTCTCCCGTACCCTCCCCATCCCCGGTCTGGCCGAGCACGGCATCGGCTTCAAGACCGTCGAGGAGGCCATCGGGCTGCGCAACCATGTCATCGAGCAGATGGACATCGCCTCCTCCACCCGCGACCCCGCGATCCGCGCCGCCGCCCTGACCTTCGTCTTCGTCGGCGGCGGCTACGCGGGCGTCGAAGCACTCGCCGAGCTGGAGGACATGGCCCGCTACGCCTCGCGGTACTACCACAACATCAAGGCCGACGACATGAAGTGGATCCTCGTCGAGGCCACCGGCAAGATCCTCCCCGAGGTCGGGGAGGAGATGGGCAAGTACGCCGTACGGGAGCTGCGCGCCCGCAATATCGACGTGCGGCTCGACACCCGTCTGGAGTCCTGCGAGGACCGCGTCGCCGTACTGAGCGACGGCGCCCGCTTCCGTACCCGCACCGTCGTCTGGACCGCGGGCGTCAAACCGCACCCGATCCTCGCGGCCGGCGATCTGCCGCTGAACGCGCGGGGCCGCCTCGTCTGTACGGCGAAGCTCTCCGTCGACGGCGTCGAGCACGCCTGGGCGGCCGGCGACGCGGCGGCCGTCCCCGATCTGACGGCGGCCGAGCCGGGCAGGGAGTGCGCCCCCAACGCCCAGCACGCGGTACGCCAGGCCAAAGTCCTCGCGGAGAACATTCTCGCTTCCCTGCGCGGCGAGCCCCTCCAGGACTACCGTCACGCCTACGCGGGATCGGTCGCGTCCCTCGGCCTCCACAAAGGTGTGGCGCATATCTACGGCCGTAAGCTCAAGGGCTATCCAGCGTGGCTGATGCACCGCGTGTACCACCTCAGCCGTGTCCCCACCTTCAACAGGAAGGCCCGCGTCCTCGCGGAATGGACCCTTTCCGGGCTCTTCAAACGGGAGATCGTCTCCCTCGGTTCGCTGGAGCACCCGCGCGCCGAATTCGAACTCGCCGCAGGAGGCGAACGTCCCGAACGCCCCAAGGACACGTAGAAAAGGACACGTGGAAGACGCGGCCGGCCCCGCTGTCAGTGCGGTCGGCCACACTGGACGTGTGACCATAGGTGGGTTCACATCTGCACAGAGTGATCCGGCCCGCTCGGCGCAATCCGGCCCCGACGACCTGCCCCGGCTCGACCAGCCCGGCCAAGACGAACAGCAAAACGACACCATGAGGCCTGAGAATTCGTGAACTTCACGCGTTGGAGCGCCCGGCTCACCGGTACGCAGCGCCGCGCCGCCGCGCGGACGGGCCGCGGTTCCGTGCCCGCGGCCCGTGGTGAGTACGAGCAGCAGCCCGAGCCGGAGCCCGGCCCGGTCCCTGTGACGGACGGCGTTCCCGCACTCGAAGACCTCTCCGTACGGGAAATCCTCGGCGGACTGCCCGCCCTGGTCGCGTTGCTGTACGGCCCCGAGCACCGCGTGGCGTATGTGAACGACGCGTACGCGGCGGCCTTCGGCCCGCGTCCGCTCGGCGCCACGGCGGCCGAGAGCTGCCCTGAGCTGGCCGAGCTCGGGCTGTTCCCCCTGCTCGACCAGGTGCTCCGCAGCGGAAAGCCGCGCACGGTCAAGTCACGCAAGGTCCACGTCCGCGGCCGGCAGAAGGAGCGGTCCAAGGACCAGGGCAGGGACAAGGCCAGGGACCAAGGCAGGGACCAGGGCCGGGACCAGGGCCGGGACCAGGGCAGGGACCAGGCCAAACAGCAGGCCAAACATCAGGCCGAGGGCACGGCCCAGGAGGGCTCGTACACCATCACGTGCACCCCGGTCGACTGCCAGGGCACGGGCGGCGTCCTCGTCTTCGCCGCCGACGTCACCGACCACGCCGAGGCGGCCGAGCGCCTTCGCACCAGCGAGCGCAGACACCGCCAGACCGCCGTCACCCTCCAGCGCTCCCTGCTCCCGCAGGAGCTGGAGCAGCCCGACGATCTGCGCGTCGCCGCCACGTACCAGCCGGGCGGCGAGGACGCGGCGGTCGGCGGCGACTGGTACGACGTGATCACGCTCGGCGCCGGGCGCACGGCCCTGGTCATCGGCGATGTCATGGGCCGGGGCGTACGCGCCGCCGCCGTCATGGGCCAGTTGCGTACGGCCGTCCGCGCCTACGCCCGGCTCGATCTTCCGCCGCACGAAGTCCTTCAGCTGCTCGACGGACTCGCCGCCGAGATCGACGCCAGCCAGATCGCCACCTGCGTCTACGCCGTCCACGACCCCAACGAGGGGCGGCTCGTGTACGCGTCCGCCGGCCATCTCCCGATCCTGGTACGGGCGGAGGACGGCTCGGTCCAGCGCGCGGCGGACCCGACGGGACCGCCGCTCGGCACCGGTGGCTGGCTGCACTCCTCCGGCTCCATCCCGCTCCCGCCCGGCTCCACGGCCGTCCTCTACACGGACGGCCTGGTCGAGCGGCGCGGCGAGGACATCGACGAGGGAGTGGCCTCCCTTGAACGGGCCCTCTCCGGCGCGACGGGTTCCCCCCAGGTCGTCTGCGACCGGCTCATCCGCTCGCAGGGCGTCACGGCCGACCATGACGACGATGTCGCGGTACTCGTCCTGCAACACCCCTCCCGCACGGGCCCGGACGCGGAGCTGTTCCACAACGCCGCGCTCGATCTGCTCGGCGGTATCGAGGCCGCCCCGCGCGCCCGCGCCTTCGCGATGGGGGTGCTCGCCTCCTGGCGCTTCCCGGTCGAGCTGCGCGATCTGGGTGTGCTCGCCACCAGCGAACTGGTCGGGAACTCCCTCCAGCACGGCACGCCGCCCATGCGCCTCAGACTCCGCCGTACCGACCGTCGGCTGATCATCGAGGTGACGGACGGCGACGACCATCTGCCGCGCCGCCGCCGCGCCGAACCGGCGGACGAGGCGGGCCGCGGAATCTCGATCGTCGCGACGATCGCCTCGTCCTGGGGATCACGCCGTACACCGGGGGGTGGCAAGGCGGTGTGGTGCGAGTTCGCCCTGCCGCACTGATCGTCCGGCATCCGCCCGGCCGGTGTCAGCGCGTGGGTGCTGAAACGGCCTTGGCCTCGGCCCCGGCCCTGGCCCCGGGCGCGGTCTCGCTCCCGGTCTCGGCCTCGGCCTCCGGCTTGTGCTGGGCGACGACCCGGGAGACCGGTACGAGCGACGGCTGATCCTGCGCGGGGGTGAGCTGCCGCCCCAGCCGGAGTGCCAGCGCGGTGATTCCGAGGGAGAACAGCACGAACGTCACGATGTACGGACCGTGCAGCGCGGCGCCCATGGGACCGCCCACCGCCGGACCGACGGCCAGCGCGAGCTGCTTGACCAGCGCGAACGCCGAGTTGTACTGCCCGACCATCGACGCCGGGGCCAGATCCGCCACCAGCGGGGCCACGGTCGGCGACAGCATCGCCTCACCGAGCCCGAACAGCGCGTACGTCGAGATGAAGGCGACCGTCGCCACCATCTGGCTGCCGTGCCCGAGCCCCGCGTACCCCGCGATGACCCAGGCGAGCGCCCAGACCAGCCCGACGGCCGCGATCACCCGGCTGCGCTTGCGCCGCTCGACCAGCCGCAGCACCACGAACTGAGCGATCACGATCACCGCCGTATTGGCGGCCAGCGCGATCCCGAGCGTCGACGGATCGATTCCGGCCGCCTCCGTGCCGTACGCGGCGAGCCCCGACTCGAACTGCCCGTAACAGGCGAAGAACAGCACGAACCCGAGCACACACAGCTGGAGCATGGCCCGGTGGCTGAGCAGCGCCCGCATCCCGCCGCCCCGACCACCACCACCGTCCTGGGGAACGACCGGCGCGAGGGCCGCCGGGCGAGGCAGCCGGACGGTAAGGGCGATGCCGGCCAGGACGAGGAACATCACGGCCTCGATGGCGAACAGCAGAGTGAAGCTCCCGGGCCTGCTCACGTCGACGAGCTGCCCGCCGATCAGCCCGCCGACCCCGAGCCCCAGATTCGCCAGGAAGAACTGGGTCGCGAACGCCCGCGTCCGCGTCGCGGGCGATGAGCACCAGACGATCATCGTGGCCAGGGCCGGCTGCATGACGGCCGTACCGGCACCGAGAAGCGTCGCCGACAGCACGGCCGCCGGAACGCTCCCCGACACCCCCATGGCCAGCGCGCCCACGGACGCCAGTACCGCGCCCCCCACCAGCACGGGCAGCGGCCCGCGCCGGTCGATGACGCGGCCGATGAAGGGAAGGACGACCAGTGCCGCCATGGCGAAGACCGCCAGCACGGCACCGGCCGTACCCGCGCCCAGGTCCCGCACCTGAGCCACATACACATAGAGATACGGAACCGTGAACCCGAGCCCGAACGCACTCAGCGCGTTCCCTGCCTGGATCCGGCGCATCGCTGCGCCCATCGCCCTGGTCACACTCACCTGCCTCAGAAGGTTGAAGGTCGAAGTCCGAAGAGCTGAAGTTTCAAGACTTCAAAGCTAAAGTTAGAGTCTTAACAATACACATCGAAGGACTTCAATGCCAGTAGAGGTGCGTGGCATACTGCCCCGATGTCCGACACCCCCGAGAAACCCGGCGCACCAGATCTTCAGGAGCCGAGCCTCGACGAGCAGATCGCCGCGTATCAGCGCGAGTTCCGGGACCTCGACCCCCAGGTCGAGCAGATCGTCTCGGCGCTCGGCAGGCTGAACCGCCGTATGAACGTGGCGTACGGCCGACAGGTCTCCGACCTCGGTATCAGCAACGCCGAGTGGGAGGTCCTCAAGACCCTCGTGCTCGCCGGAGCTCCTTACCGCCTGGGGCCGGGCGAACTCGCCAAGCGCCTCGGTCTCACACCGGCCGCCATGACCCACCGCATCGACCGCATGGCGGGCGAGGGCCTGGTCACGCGAGACCGCGACGAGAGCAACCGTGTGCGCGTCATCGTCGAGCTGACGGACGAGGGCCGTACGAAATGGCTCGCCGCGATGAGGATGGCCTCCGACTTCGAGGAGGAGTTGCTCCAGGACCTGTCCGGGGACGAGCGCGGAGTCCTCGGAGAGATGCTGATCCGCCTCCTGCGCCGCGTGGAACACGCCCAACCGGACGCGGGCGGACGCCTGACGGACCTGGACTAGGACAGCGGCGGACGCGGGTGCGGGTACGGGTCGGGTTGCGGCTGCTGAGGTTGGTTTGACATGCCCCAGGTCGATCCGTAAGGTTCTTCGAGCTGTCACGGGGCCGGAACGGTTCTGCGACAGCCACTCACGCCGCATGCAGCGGCACCCAAACTTAGCGCGACCCCCAGCCGGGATCAATTTCGGCATGCCGAAATTGATTTCGATGACTCGATTATGAGTCGCCTGCGGAATCCGCTAGGGTCTGGGACGTCGGAACGGCCCAACGGCCGGGCCGACAAGCCCACTCCGACTGGGAATCAGGACCGAAAGGATCTGATAGAGTCGGAATCGCTGGAAAGGGAAACGTGAAAGCGGGAACCTGGAAAGCAGCCCCGCTCCGACGGGGAATCGGACACGAAAGAGTCTGATAGAGTCGGAAACGCAAGACCGAAGGGAAAAGCC
>NZ_JBEOUD010000044.1:0-64632 GCF_040303865.1 Streptomyces sp. NPDC094034
GACTACGTTATTAGGCCCGGCGCGCCCGGCCGGCCCCGCGGCGCGGCGGACCGCGGGGGGGAGGGGGGGGGCCGCCCGCGGGGCGCCCCCCCCCCCCCCCCCCACCGCTTCCGGCGTGGTCATCTGCCCCGGCGGGGGCCCGGCGGAAGGGCGGGCGGCAGCGCCGCCTGAGCCGGCCGCCCCGTGTGCTGCCGGGGGTCGCGCTGCCAGGACCCGGGGTACGGCGTATGCCCGAGCCCGGAGTGGCCGCCGTACCCGCCACGCGCGGCGTGCAGCCCGGTGCCGAAGGCGGTGAAGCCGAGATTCTCCTCATTGCTGCGGTCACCGGGCAGCGCCCTGAAGGACCGGCGGAATTCGGAGTACAGCGCGTCGTAGATCGGGGTCGTGGAGAACCCGTCGGCGACGTCCTGCGCGGGGCGCATGGACGGGATATGGCTCTGGTACTGCTGGCGGGTGGGGTCGTATGAGTGCACGTACGTGCCAACGACCTCGTCGCCCGTCGGATGCGGGCTGTCCTGGGATTTCGCCGCCACCGGGGTATGCAGCGGCGGGCGGGCGGGGCGCGTGGCCCCGGTCACGTGCCGGCCAGCGGCATCGCCGCGGCGACCAGCTTGCCGTTGGCAGCGGCCTTCTCCAGGGCGTCGCGCAGCAGGTCCTCACGGGGCTGCTGGCCGATGGAGCCGACCGGCGCGGCGAAGACCAGGACGGTGTGCGACTTGTTGGCGGCGGTCCGCCAGCCCTCGGTCACCTGGAGCGGCTGGTGGGCCTGCCACCACGCGGTCGGGGTGCCGCCGCCGGTGCCGGGCTGGAGCACGGCGTGCAGCTGTCCCATGGCGAGCAGCACCGACCAGCCGGGCAGCGGGGCGGGTACCTGGTTCAGATCCCCGAGTGGCTGGAAGCCCTGCTCGACGAGGAGCGGCAGGAACTCGTCGGTGGTGGAGTCCGAGCCGGGCCTGACGATCGGGGCGGTCGGCTCGACGACCAGGGCGGGGTGCAGATCGCCCTCGATCAGCACCAGACCGCTGGTGACCCCCAGCACCGCCTGGTTGGAGCCCGCCGCGGGGACTCCCGGCGCTCCCTGGGGCTGGGGCTCGCCGCCCGTGATCGACCGGACCGCCCCCTGGAGCTGGTCCTCGGCGACCTGGACGACCTGGGAGGGAATGCAGGTGGCGTGGGCGAAGGCGAGAACGGCGGTCTCCTCACCGACGAACAGCACGGTGCTGGTCCGCTCCTGTTCGCAGTCGCCGGGGGTCCGGCAGGACGTGCAGTCGTAGCTGCCCGGGGAGTTCTCACCGGAGAGCAGCCGGTCGGCTTCTTCGTCGCCGATCTCGGCGCGTACGTCCTCGCTGACATCGAGCATGCGCGGCACGGGTGGCTCCTCGAACTCGGTGCGTGAGCCGGGCTGTTCCCGGCTCGTACAGAAGACAACGGGCGAGCCGTCGCCCGGGTCACGCGCGAAGGGGCACGGAATCGAACCATCCCGGGCCGGGCGCGAGCCATCGGCCGGAACGGGCCGGTGCGGATCAACGTATGCCGGACGAACGGAAGTTGACCCGGTACCGCCGGGGTGCGGGTCTGTACATGGACAGATGGACAGGTCGACAAAACGGGAAAACAGCGAATCAATGGGATGGCCGAAACTCATTGCTCCCTTTGGTGGCCCCGGCGCGGTGGTCCAGTTGATGTCCGGGAGGGCGTCCCGGGAGCGTGCGCGGGACGTCCGCGCGGCTCGCGGGCGCGCGACCGGCGCGTGAACGTATGAATCCGCTTCGAGTCGGCACCATGTGGGTCATTTCCGCATCTACCCAGTCGGCCCGAACAGGGACCGGAGGAAACCGGAAGGACCAGGGAGACCCGAATGGGCAGAACCGTATGACCAGAGCCATCGGGCGCCGGGCGTCGCCCGCCGTGTGCACCGCCGACTGCATCGCCGACTCGGCGGGCGGCATCACCTTCGACATCACGGACGCCGACCGCCCCGGTGCGACGCTGGTACTGCGCCGCCGCGCCGACGGGCCGCGGGGCACGGGTGAGCAGGAAGTACGGCTGCCGCTGACCGGGCCCGCGACCGCCGTCGGCGCGGCGCGGACACGGCTGCGCGCCGTGCTGCCCAGCACCGTCGAACTGGCCGAGGGCCACTGGGACATCTTCGCGGGCGCCTCCGGCGACCAGCCCGTACGGCCCGGGATCAGGGACGTGCGGGCGCTGATCGACCGGGTGCCCGGGGCGGGCCCGGTCGTGGCCCGTGTCCCGTACCCCACCGCGGACGGTCGGCTGGCCCTCAGGGCCTGGCTTCGCGCGCCGCACGCCGAGGCCGGGACGGTCCGCTGCGAACCGGCCGGGATGTCGGTCGAGGGCGTGCTGTACGGCACGGAACTGGGGGAGCACGCGCGGGCCGAGGCTCGGCTGCGCGGCGGCGACCGTACGCACCGGGTGGCCGTGACCGGCCGGGGCGGGGTGTTCGCCTTCACCCTCCCTTACGGACCGCTGGCCGAAGGACCGGGCGGGCCGGGCGAAGCGGGCGGGCCGGGCGAGGAGCGCAGGCGCTGGGATCTGTGGCTGCTGCCCGCGCCGGACGCCGCCGGTGTACGGATCTCCCGCATCCTCGACGACATCTGGGACAAGCGGGCGATCCATGTCTATCCGGCGCACGGCGTCTCGTCCGCGCACGGCACGGACGGCTGGCTGGCCGCCCCCGGCTACACCCATGACAACGACTTCTGCGTACGGCTGGACCCCGCGCGCCCGCCCGCGCCTGTCCCGGCGCCGGCGCCGACGGGCTGACCTGAGGGCCCGCGCAGGGCGTGGGACGGGGGCTCGCGGACAGAAGCTGTCCGCGAGGACTGCCAGACTCGCGGCCATGTTGGAGACCTCGGCACGACTGCTGCGTCTGCTCTCCCTGCTCCAGGCCCACCGCGAGTGGTCCGGCGCCGACCTCGCGGACCGCCTCGGCGTGACCCCGCGCACCGTACGGCGCGATGTCGACCGGCTGCGCGCGCTCGGCTATCCGGTCAACGCCAGCCCCGGCACGGGGGGCGGCTACCAGCTCGGCGCGGGAGCCGAGCTGCCGCCACTGCTGCTGGACGACGAGGAGGCCGTCGCGGTCGCCGTGGGCCTGCGCATCGCCGCAGGAAACGGCATCGAGGGCATGGGCGAGACCTCCGTACGCGCCCTGGCCAAGCTGGAGCAGGTGCTCCCCGGCCGGCTGCGGCGCCGGGTCGGCGCCCTCAACTCCTTCACCGTGCCGATGCTGAGCGGGCCCCGGGGGCCCATGGTCGACCCCGGTGTCCTCACGGAGCTGGCCAACGCCTGCCGGGACGGCGAGCGGCTGCGCTTCACGTACCGCGACCACGAGGACACCGTCTCCCGCCGCACGGCCGAGCCGCATCGCCTGGTGTGCACCGAACACCGCTGGTATCTGGTCGCCTGGGATCTGGACCGCGCCGACTGGCGTACGTTCCGGGTGGACCGGATCACCCCCACACCGCCGCACGGACCGCGCTTCACCCCGCGCCCCCCGCCCGCCGAGGACCTCGCCGCGTATGTCTCCAGGGGTGTCTCCACCCGGGCCTACGCGACGGCCGCCGTGATCCGGCTGCACGCGTCCGCCGAGGAGGCGGCGCAGGACGTCACGCCGTCCTCGGGCGTTCTGGAGCCAGTCGACGAGCACAGCTGTCTGCTGCGGACCGGCGCGGCGACCCTGGATGTGATGGTGATCCATCTGGTGCTGCTCGGCTTCGACTTCGAGGTGATCGAGCCACCGGAGCTGACGGAGCACGTCAGGGTCGTACGGGACCGGCTGTCCCGCGCCCTCGGCTGACCGGCTCGCGCCCACGGGAAGACGCGGGTACGTGTCGGCCGGCGGCGGATTGTGCGGGGGACTCGTGAATTACTCGACGGTCCATCAATTGATTTCCGGGGGCGGCCGGAAAACGCCTGTCGTGGCCGGTCGAATTCGGGCGGGCTATTTATGTGATCTTCGAGGTTGTGGAATTTCTAAGAAGTCGGATGTGAAGGGGCCGTAAGAGTGACGCGGCGCGCATCCGGAGCGTGTCGGAACCTGTGACACAAGTGTGACGCGGAGGGCCGAGAAGCAGCCGAGAAGCATACGGGTGAGGTATCCGTTCGGCTTCCTTCGGCTGTCCCCGGCGCCTACGGTGAGTGGTATGGCACCGATACCGACTCCACCCCGACAGCCCGACGACTCCCCGGACTCCTATGTCGGACTCGACTCCGAGAGCGCCGAACGGATCGCCCGCCGGCGCGGCTGGACCACCGTCAGAGCGCTGCCCCCGGGCTCGATCATCACCATGGAGTTCGTCGTGGGCCGGCTCAACTTCGAGGTGGAGGCGGGCCGGGTCATCCGCTGCTGGCACGGCTGACCGGCCGGCCAGGTGGCCCGACCGACCGGCGGTTCGCTCCAACTCCCGACGGGCCCTGACGGGCTCCTGACGCATACGAAGGCCCCGGCCGGAACCGGGGCCTTCGTATGCGCGGGGGTGTGGGGCTGTGCGTACCGTCCCGCGGTCCCCGGGGGCGCTCAGCCGCCCGTCATGGGTCGCGAGTTGGGCGGCCGGCGGCTGCCGGTGGGGGTGCCCGGCGTACGTTCCGAGCGCACCGCGTGCGGCCTCGGCTGGGTGAGCCGGCCCGTGCCCGCGACGGTGCCGGCGTTCAGACCCGCGCCGGCGTGGCCGCTGTGACCCGCTCCGATGGGCTCGCGCGGCGACTCGTCGGCCGGCGACGCCGCCTCCGTCGACACCGGCACCGGCCGTGGGCCACCGGAGGCGACCGGGGTCGACGGGGTGGTCCTGTCACGCGCGCGCCACCGCTCGCGGACCGCGAAGATGACCAGCTCGGCCCGGCCGATCAGCGGCTCGAACAGAGGCAGCCCCAGCAGGATCAGCAGCCCGGCGGCCCAGCCGAGCAGCACATCGCTCAGCCAGTGCGTACCGAGGTAGACGGTCGTCGCGCCGACCCCCAGGGCGACCACGGCCGACATGACCGACAGATAGCGCCTGGCCCGGGGCGTGGTGGCCAGATAGGCCAGGATTCCCCAGGTCACCACGGCGTTGGCGGTGTGTCCCGAAGGAAATATATCGCCGCCGGCGAAGAGTTCCGTCGAGCCGATCTGCGTCGCGTAGTGGGGGCCGAGCCGGCCCAGACCGAGCTTCACCGCCCCGACGGTCACGTTGAGCAGCAGCAGCGCCGTGCCGAGTACCAGCAGCGGCCGCAGCGTGTGCTGCCGCCAGGAGCGCCAGCCCAGCCAGGCCGCGATCATCACGGCGGTGGGGCCGCGCTGCCCCAGCACCACGAAGTAGTCGAGAAAAGGATGCATATCCGGCCATTGCTGATAGGGCCGGAAGAGCATGATCTTCCAGTCGAGGATCACCAGCGAGGACGAGACGAGCACGGCAACGACGATGGCGAGATAGAACGCCAAGGTCCCGCCGAAGAGAGCCTTGCGGGTGCGGCTCATCCGCGGGATCTCTATCTTCGGCGGTTCCGGCTCCCGGTCCAGACGGGCAAAGATGTCGGTACGCACCCAATGGACGTTACAGCGAGTGAGCGAGTGAACCGGTCGATCCGGTCTCTTTGTGATGACGATGTGATGTGGAGTGCGTCTCGGAGCGGGGTTTATCAGGGGCCGTTCCGGAAATCGAAGGGACCTTCGGCCCTATTAATCGGCATGCCGTTCCCGGAACTGTCTCTGTGCGGAACAGAATTAGTTCACCGTGGCGTCGCATGGAATTTCCCTGCCGCTTGTGCGCGCTCGGACCCCGGTCCTGGCGCGGGGGAGTGGTGTACGCCACACTCGTCGGTCGGAACGGTGAGAGATGCGCCACGCGCCACGTACGTTCACTCGCGTACGCTGGCGGCTCACTCGCCCGTCGATGCCGGGCCACTCCGAGGGACCAGTGTCCCCGTTGGCCCACCGAGCGCGAGGGACGCATTGGGAGGTACTCAGATGTCCGGGAGCACCACGGCCGGCGCACGGCTGCGCGCGGCCGGGGCCCGCGGCGGTGCCAACCGCTGGATCGTCCTGGTCGTCCTCTGTGTGAGCCTGCTGCTGGTCGCGCTGGACGCGACCGTGCTGCATGTCGCCGTCCCGGCCGTCACCGCCGACCTCAGGCCCAGCGGCGTCGAGCTGCTCTGGATCGTGGACGCGTATCCGCTGGTCTGCGCCGCGCTGCTGATCCTCTTCGGCACGCTGGGCGACCGCATCGGAAGACGCCGGGTCCTGCTCATGGGCTACGCGCTCTTCGGGGTGGCCTCGGCCGTCGCGGCCCTCGCCGATACACCGCTCGTACTGATCGGGGCGCGTGCTCTGCTCGGTGTCGGCGGCGCGATGATCATGCCCGCGACGCTCTCCATCCTGCGTGATGTCTTTCCCGACCGGCGTGAGCGCGCCATGGCCATCGGTGTCTGGACGGCGGTCGCCGCGGTCGGTGCCGCCCTCGGCCCGGTGCTCGGCGGCTTCCTCGTCGAGCACTTCTGGTGGGGCTCGGTCTTCCTGATCAATATCCCGCTGCTGGCGCTCCTGCTGCCGCTCGGCCGGCTGGCGCTGCCCGAGTCGAAGGGCCCCGGTGACGGGCCCTGGGACGTGCTGGGAGCGCTGATGGCCGCGGCCGGAGTGCTCGGCGTGGTCTTCGGGGTGAAGCGGCTCGGTGCCGGGGAAGGGCCGCTCGGCCCCGAGACCCTCGGCCCGCTCTGTGTCGGCGTGGCTCTTCTCGTCCTCTTCGTCCGCAGACAGCGGCGCAGGGCGCATCCGCTGATCGATATGCGGATGTTCGCCAGGCCGACGTTCTCCACCTCCGTCGGCTGCATCGTCCTCGCCATGCTGGCCCTGGTCGGCCTTCAGCTGATCGCCGTCCAGTACCTCCAGCTCGTGCTGGCGCTCAGCCCGCTGGAGACCGGGCTGCGGCTGCTGCCGCTCACCTTCGCCGCCATGGCGGCGGGGGTCACCGGCTCGGCCACACTGCGCCGGGTGGGGCCGCGCCGGATGGTGGCCTGGGGCTTCGTGCTGACGGCGGGCGCCGTGCTGGTGCTGACGCTGATGGGCCAGCACGACCGGCCGTGGCTGCTGACCGGGGCGTTCGTGCTGCTCGGTTTCGGGCTCCAGACCACCCTCTTCGGCGCGTACGAATCGATGCTCAGCGAGGCTCCCGCGGATCAGGCGGGCGGGGCCGCGGCCATCGGCGAGACCTCGTACCAACTGGGCGCGGGCATGGGGATCGCCCTGCTCGGCAGCGTGATGAACGCCGTGTACGCGCCCGCGCTCTCTTCGGTGCGGGGCGTGCCCGCGGCGGCGGGTTCGGCGGCGTCCGACTCGCTCGGCGAGGCCTATCAGGTGGCCGCCAGGCTCGGCGGACCCGCGGGAGAGACGCTGCGTACCGCCGCGCGCCACTCGTTCGTCCACGGTCTGCATGTCACGCTGCTCGTCAGCGCGGGCCTGCTGCTGCTCGGCGCGCTGGCCGCGCTCCGGCTGCCCAGGGTCATGGAGTGTCCGCCGCGCGCCGCCGAGGAGCCGGGCGTCGAGAATCGGCGGTCCGTGGAGGCGCCCGAGGCGCGGGAAGAGGCGCCCGAGACCGGGAAGGCGCTGCCGTCCCGTCCGCGGGAACAGCGACCGCCCCGGCCGCGCAGAGCGCCGACGGCGGCACGTGAGTCCTCGGACGCGGCCGTCCCGGCGGGCCGCGGCTCTCGCTAGTGCTGAAGGATCCGGCCCGGAGGCGTTTGACGCGGGCGGGGCATGGACGCGCGGCACACTGAGTCGTAACGTCGTCACCGAGCCGTAACTAGCGCTGCTAGTTACGGCTTGTCCGAGTCGTCCGATGTCGTGCGAGCCGCCGGAGGCCGTCCCATGTCCGCACCGTCCGCACCGTCCGCCGCTTCCGGGCCCTCCGCGCCCGCCGCGCCTTCTTCGGTCAAGCCCCCGCCCTTCGACCCCCGCGACCCCCTCGGTCTCGACGATCTGCTCGAACCCGAGGACCTGGCGATCCGGGACACCGTACGGACCTGGGCCGCCGAGCGGGTCCTGCCGCATGTCGCCGAGTGGTACGAGCGCGGCGAACTGCCCGTGATCCGTGAACTGGCCCGCGAGCTCGGCGGACTCGGCGCCCTCGGGATGTCCCTGACCGGGTACGGCTGCGCGGGCGCCACCGCCGTCCAGTACGGGCTCGTCTGTCTGGAGCTCGAAGCCGCCGACTCCGGGATCCGCTCGCTCGTCTCCGTGCAGGGCTCGCTCGCCATGTACGCGATCCATCGCTTCGGTTCCAAGGAGCAGAAGCGGCGGTGGCTGCCCGGCATGGCCGCGGGCGAGATCATCGGCTGCTTCGGCCTCACCGAGCCCGACCACGGCTCCGACCCGGCCGGAATGCGCACCCACGCCAAGCGGGACGGCTCCGACTGGGTGCTCAGCGGCCGCAAGATGTGGATCACCAATGGCTCGGTGGCGGGGGTCGCCGTCGTCTGGGCGCGGACCGACGAGGGCATCCGTGGATTTCTGGTCCCGGCCGGCACCCCCGGGTTCTCGGCCCCGGAGATCACCCACAAGTGGTCGCTGCGGGCCTCGGTCACCAGCGAGCTGGTGCTCGATGACGTACGGCTGCCCGCCGACGCCGTACTCCCGGAGGCCATCGGGCTGCGGGGCCCGCTCAGCTGTCTGAGCCATGCGCGGTACGGCATCGTCTGGGGCTCGATGGGCGCGGCGCGCGCCAGTTTCGAAGCGGCGCTTCAGTACGCCGGGACCCGGGAGCAGTTCGGCCGGCCGATCGGCGGCTTCCAGCTCACCCAGGCCAAGCTGGCCGACATGGCACTCGAACTGCACAAGGGCATCCTGCTCGCCCACCATCTGGGGCGGCGCATGGACGCGGGCCGGCTCCGCGCCGAGCAGATCAGCTTCGGCAAGCTCAACAATGTGCGGGAGGCGATCGAGATCTGCCGCACCTCACGGACCGTCCTCGGCGCCAACGGGATCTCGCTGGAGTACCCCGTGATGCGCCATGCCACGAACCTGGAGTCGGTGCTGACGTACGAGGGCACCGTCGAGATGCACCAACTCGTCCTGGGCAAGGCGCTCACCGGCCTCGACGCCTTCCGGTGACCCCGTGCGGGACCGGGCGGAACCGGTGAGCGCCCTGCTCAGCTCTGATTGAAGAAGCCGTCCTTGCCGCGGCCCCCGGCCTCGCCGGTGACGATCTCGGTGTCGGCGGGGCTCAGCAGGAAGACCCGGGTGGCGACGCGGTCGATCGAGCCGCGCAGCCCGAAGATCAGTCCGGCGGCGAAGTCCACCACGCGCTTGGCGTCGGCGGGCTCCATGGCCGTGAGGTTCATGATGACCGGGGTGCCGGCCCGGAAGAGCTCGCCGATGGTCCGGGCGTCCCGGAAGCTGTCCGGGGAGACGGTGGCGATTCTGCGGTCCTGCTCAGGAGCGGCCTCGGCGACGACCCGTACGCGCGGGTCGGTCCGCCAGTTGTCGCTGTTCTCCGCACCCTCGGCGTACTCGTCGTCGTAGTAACGCTCGTCGTTGTCCTCGACGAGGCCCAGCCAGGCACTCGCCTTGCGCACCGATCCCATGGACGCCTCCTTTCACCGCGGTCACATGACGTTCCCTTATCCCTATGGTCGACCATCATGCGGATCGCGCGCCAAGGGGATAGTCGGCGCGCAGATGTTTCGTGACGGTACTGGTGCAGAAGATGTGGCGGTTCGTCAAGGTTCCTCCAGCGTACAGGCCCTGAGTCGGTACAAAATATTACGTTCCGGCCAGATGGGTGACGTCGGGGGCGTACGGGTGAACCGATCGCTCGGTACGATGCGTCACGCACTTGTGAACGACTCTCGGGGGACTGTCGTGTTCGGAATCGTCAGACCATGCGCGCATCGGCTCACCGATGGGCTCAAGGCCGAGTGGATGGCTCATCTCTGCGGGCTCTGTCTGGCACTTCGCGCGGACCACGGGCAGTTCTCCCGGGTCGTCACCAACTACGACGGGCTGATCGTCTCGGTTCTGACGGAGGCTCAGGTCGAACGCACCGCGCGGCAGCGGCGCACGGCGGGCCCCTGTCCGCTGCGCGGTATGCGTACGGCGCCGATAGCCAGGGGCGAGGGCGCGCGGCTCGCCGCATCCGTGTCACTGGTGCTCGCCTCGGCGAAGATTCGGGACCACGTCGCCGACGGGGACGGGCTGTTGAGGCGCCGGCCGCTGGCCGCCGCCGCGCGCCGGGTCGCCCACGGCTGGGACAGGGCGGGCGCGCGCACCGGCGCGGAGCTCGGGTTCGACACGGCCGTACTGGTCGATGCCGTCGAGCGGCAGCAGGGGATCGAGGCGCTGGCCCACTACGGCACACCTCTGCTCACCCTCACCGAACCGACCGAGACGGCGACCGCCGCGGCCTTCGCGTACACCGCCGTCCTGGCGGGGCGGCCGGGCAACAGAGCTCCGTTGGCCGAGGCCGGACGGCTCTTCGGGCGGCTCGCGCATCTGCTGGACGCCGTGGAGGACCAGCCGGCCGACGCCGCGTCGGGCGCGTGGAATCCGCTCACCGCGACCGGTACGTCCCGCGCGGAGGCGCGGCGGCTCGCCGACGACGCGGTGCGCGGGATCCGGCTGGCGCTGCGGGACGCGGAGTTCACCGACGGCAGGCTGGCGCATGTGCTGCTGGCGCACGAACTGCGGACGTCGGTCGACCGCGCTTTCGGCACGACGGCCTGCGCGCACGAAGGGCACGGCGGTCAGGGCGGTCAGGGCGGTCAGGTCGGTTCCGCCGACCCGAACGGCGGTCAGGGCGGCGGCGGGCTGCCGCCCGGCTTCGGGCGGCAACCACCGCCGAGGCCGGGCAAGCGCGGATTCCTGGCCGGTTGCGCGGCCTTCGTCGGGCTCTGCTGTACCTGCCGACTCTGTTGTGCGGACGAGTACGAGGGCCCGTGGTCACGCAAGAAGCGTGAGGGCTGCTGTGACTGGTCCGACCGCATTGACTGTTGCTGTGACAGCTGCGACTGCTGTGATGCGTGTAGTTGCTGCGACTGCGGAGCATGACGGACGCCCATACGGGGCCGGCGTCCATGCGAGGGGGAGGGAGCGGCGTGGCGCTCTGCGTGTGAAGGCACGCGGGGAAACGGCGCGCGAGCGCCGGAAGTACCGGGAGGCCGTGCAGGGCGTCAGCTCAACAGGAAGAGGACCACACGCGACCGAAGTCGATGTGGGAGCGCGTGACCAGCCACTGCTGCGAATGCATGAGCCAAGTGGAACAGGCATCCGTTTCCGCGTCAACCGAGCCGGGACGGACGGCTCACAGTACGGACAAGCTTGACAACGGGCCGTACACACCACATAGCCTCGTACGGACAAGCGGATCGTGCTGAGGGGCTCGGTCCGCCCGCGTTTTCTGTGAAGGCACTCCCGTGTTCGATCGCTGTATCCACGGAGCCTTCGCATGCCCCTGTCCTCGGTCACCGGCCGCACCGCACCCCTGACGCCGTCCGTAGTCGTGGTCGGGGCAGGCCCGCGCGGCACGGGCTTTCTGGAGCGGATCGCCGCCAACGCCCGTTCCCTGTACGACGGTCTGCCGCTGGACATCCATCTCGTGGACCCGCATCCGCCGGGCGCCGGACGGGTCTGGCGCCGTGATCAGTCGCCGCTGCTCTGGATGAACTCCATGGCCGAGGACGTGACCATGTTCACCGATGACACGGTGGCCCTGGCCGGTCCGGTACGGCACGGACCCGCGCTGCACGAATGGGCACGGGACATCAGGGAGGGCAGGGCGCGGCTCTCCGCCGAGTCGGAGGCGGCCGAGTCGGCGCTCGCCGCGTCGAGTTCCGGGCTGCGCGCCGAGATCGCCGCCCTCACCGGCCAGACCTTCCCCAGCCGCCGGGTGCAGAGCGCCTATCTGAGCTGGGTGTACGAACAGACCGTCGCCGCGCTGCCGCCCGGTGTCACCGTCCACACGCACCGCACGGACGCCGTGCGCGTCAGCGGTCCGCGCGGCGGACGCCAGCGCGTCTGGCTCGCGGACCGTACCGAACCGCTGCTCGCCGATCTCGTCGTGCTGACCCTCGGTCATCTCGACGCCGAACCGGACGCGGAACAGCTGGAGTTGGGCCGGTTCGCGGACGAACACGGACTGATACGTCTGCCGCCCGACTTCACCGCGGACAGCGATCTGTCCGTCCTGCCCGCCGGTGAACCCGTCCTCGTCCGTGGCTTCGGACTCGCCTTCGTCGATCTGATGGTGCTCGTCACCGAAGGGCGCGGCGGACGGTACTCGGGGAGCGCCGATCGCGACGACGGCGAGTTGGTCTACCACCCGTCGGGACGCGAACCGGTCCTGTACGTCGGATCGCGGCGCGGTGTCCCGTACCACTCCAAGATCGGCTACGGGCTGACCGGCGAACGGCCCCCGCTGCCCCGCTTCCTCGGGCCCGAGCAGATCGACGAACTGCTGAGCCGGCCGGTGCCGCCCGACTTCGCGCGCGATGTCCGGCCGCTGATCGACAAGGAACTCGGTTTCGCGCACTACCACCGCCTCTTCACCGCGCACCCCGAGCGCACCCGTGTCGACTGGACCGACTTCGAGGAGAAGTACGCCGCCGCCGACCCCGGCGGCCCCGAGCTGGACGCACTGGTCGGCGCGGCCGTACCCGACCCCGCCGACCGGCTCGATCTCGCCGCCCTCGACCGGCCGCTGGACGGGCTGCGCTTCCCCTCGTACGACGCGCTCCAGGACGGGCTGCGCGCTTACATCCGCGCGGATCTGGCCCGGAGGCACGACCCGGCACACAGCGCGGACCTCGCCGTCTTCCTCGGGCTGCTCTCCGTCTACGGCCAGTTGATCCGTCTCGGCGACCGCGGCGATCCGGGCGGCGGCTGGCACGGCTTCTTCAGCTATCTCGCCTCCGGCCCGCCGGGCCCCCGGCTGCGCCAACTGCTCGCGCTCTCCAAGGCCGGGATCGTCCGCTTCCTGGGCGCGGACATGTCGGTCGAGGCCGACGGGCGGCGGGGGATCTTCCGGGCGGGCAGCGCGGTCGTACCGGGGGAGTACGTCGAGGCGCGGGCGCTGGTCGAGGCGCGGCTGCCCGATCCCTCGCCCGAGCGCACCCGCAGTCCGCTGCTGCGCGCGCTGTACGAGGAGGGGGCCGCCACGATCTCGGCGGGTCTGGTGCGGGTCGACCCGGACGACGGGCGGCTGCTGGAGCGTGACGGCACCCCGCATCCCCGCCGCTTCGCGCTCGGTCCGTACACCACAGCCAGGTCCAGCGGCGCCTTCACCCGGCCGCGTACGGGCGGCCCCGCGTTCCGGCAGAACGACGCCACCGCGAGGGCCGCGCTCACCCTGCTCGCCCGCCTCGCGCGGCCCTCGGCCGCATCGCCCTCGGCCACACCGTCCACGGCCACACCGCCCGCGGGCGCACCGTCCACGGCCGCTTCGGCTCCTCAACCGCCGGACGGGCTGCCCGTCCGAAGCTGAAAGGTAAGGCCCGCCATGTCCGCCACCCGATCCCAGCACAACCCACCACACAACGCGCCGCACCGGCCGCTGTATCTCGCCGCCGACATCGGTGGTCAGCGGTCCTACGACGCGGCGTGGTACGTCGAACTCGCCCGGCTCGCCGAGCGGGGCGCCCTCGACTTCGTCACGCTCCAGGACACCTTCGCGCGCCCCGGCCCCGACGCGCTCGCCGTGCTGTCCCGGGTCGCGCCCGCGACCGAGCGCATCGGGCTCGTGCCCACCGTCACCACCACCCACACGGAGCCGTTCCATGTCTCGGCGGCCGTGGCCACCCTGGACTGGGTCAGTCGCGGCCGGGCCGGCTGGCTGGTCGATGTGTCCACCACCCCGGCGGAGGCCCGGCTGTTCGGCCGCCGCCCGGCCGGGACCGCCCCCGCCCTGTGGCAGGAGGCGGGCGAGGTGGCCGAGGTGGCCGCCCGGCTCTGGGACAGCTGGGAGGACGACGCCGAGATCCGCGACACATCGACAGGGCGCTTCATCGACCGCGACAAGCTGCACTATGTCGACTTCGAGGGGGCCACGTTCACGGTCCGCGGCCCGTCCATCGTGCCGCGCCCGCCGCAGGGCCACCCCGTCACCGTGGTCGACGCGACCGAGGGACCCAGCAGGGAGATCGCCGCGCGCCACGCGGATGTCGTCCTGGTCAGGGCCGGCCGGCCCGACGAGGCGGCGGCGATCCGGGAGAAGCTCCGCTCACGGGCCGCCGACCACGGCCGTGCCCCCGGCACACCGCGGGTCCTCGCCGCGCTCACCATCGATCTCGGCGACGGCGAACGCCCGCTGGAACCCGGCCTGGAGAGCGCGCCGCGCACCACGGCGGGCGACACCGGACCGCACTACCGCGGCGGCCCCGTCGATCTCGCCGACCTGATCACCACCTGGCACGCCACCGGTGCCGTGGACGGTTTCCATCTCACCCCCGCCGAGCCGCGACGCGATCTCGAACGGCTCGTCAACGGGACGGTGGCGCTGCTCCAGCACCGCAGTCTGTTCCGCACCTTCCATCCGGGCGGCACGCTCCGCGAGCATCTGAACCTCGCGCGCCCGGCCAACCAGTACGCGCCCGCCGGGGGAATCTCATGACCATCGACACCGACACCGACACCGACACTTCCCGTACCGCTCACAAGCGGATCCATCTCGCCGCGCACTTCCCCGGGGTCAACAGCACCACCGTATGGTCCGACCCCCGCTCCCGGTCCCAGATCGACTTCTCCTCCTTCGAGGCGCTGGCCCGCACGGCGGAGCGCGGGAAGTTCGACTTCTTCTTCCTGGCCGAGGGGCTGCGGCTGCGTGAACACAAGGGCCTCATCCACGATCTGGACGTGGTCGGCCGTCCCGAATCCCTCACCGTGCTGAGCGCGCTGGCCGCCGTCACCGACCGGCTCGGTCTCGCCGCCACCGTGAACGCCACCTTCAACGAGCCCTATGAACTGGCCCGCAGGCTCGCCACACTCGACCATCTCAGCGCGGGCCGTGCCGCCTGGAACGTGGTGACGTCCTCCGACGCCTTCACCGGGGAGAACTTCCGGCGCGGCGGCTATCTCGACCGCGCCGACCGCTACACCAGGGCCGCGGAGTTCGTCGCGACCGCGCGGGAGCTGTGGGACTCCTGGACCCCGCCCGCGCCCGGCGCCCCGTACGGCACACCGCGCCCGTTCGCCCACTCCGGGCGGCAGTTCGAGATCGAGGGGGAGTTCACCGTCCCGCGCTCGCCGCAGGGCCACCCCGTGGTGATTCAGGCGGGCGACTCGGAGGAGGGCCGGGAGTTCGCCGCCTCCGCCGCCGATGTCATCTTCACCCGGCACGGCACCCTGGAGGCGGGCCGCGAGTTCTACACCGACACCAAGTCCCGGCTGGCGAAGTACGGCAGGGACCCGGACGATCTCAAGATCATGCCGGGCGTCACCTTCGTCCTCGGCGACAGCGACTCCGAGGCGCAGGAACGGGCCGCCGAGATCCGTGGACAGCAGGTCTCCCCACAGAACGCGATCCTCGCCCTGGAGCAGGTCTGGGGGCGGGACCTGTCGGCGTACGACCCGGACGGGCCGCTGCCCGGCATCGATCCGGACCCGGACTCCGAACTGGTCCAGGGCCGGGTGCGGCACGGTGACGCGCTCGCCGTCGCGGCCAAGTGGCGGGCGCTGTCCGAGGCCAAGGGGCTCTCCATCCGGCAGACCGTCATCGAGACCACCGCGCGGCAGTCGTTCATCGGCACCCCGGAGAGCGTCGCCGAGAGCCTTGACACCTTCGTACGGACCGGGGCGGCGGACGGATTCATTCTCGTACCGCATCTGACCCCGGGCGGTCTGGACGACTTCGTGGACCGGGTCGTACCGCTCCTCCAGGAGCGCGGGGTCTTCCGTACGGAATACGAGGGCACCACCCTGCGCTCACATCTCGGGCTTCCCGCCCCCGAAGGGAAGGGTTCAGCGGCATGAGCACGGATGTAACGGATGTATCCGATGTTTCCCCCATGGTCGTTCAGGAATGGGAGAGTTGGCGCGAGCGCCGGACGGCCGTCGTCTCGGCGCCGTACGGACCGCTCTCGCTCACCGGCACGCACTGGCTCGCCGACCATCCGGAAGGTCGCCTCCCGGATGTTCCGGGGGTGTGGCGCGCGGCCGAGGACGGTGACGAGGTGGTGCTGACGGCGGCGGACGGAGACGGCCTGAGCGCCGACGGCCGACGGCTTGACGGCGAGATCCGGCTGACCGCCGATCGCGGCCCGTCCGAGGAGTCCCGGATCGCGGCCGGCGGGCGCAGGCTCCTGGTGCTGCGCCGCGAAGGGCTCTGGGCCGTCCGCTCCTTCGACCCGGAGTCCGCCGCGCGGCGCGCGTTCCGGGGCGTCGAGACCACGCCGTACGACCCGGACTGGACGCTGCCGGGCCGCTTCCGGCCGTACGACACGAGCCGCACCGTCCGGGTCGAGAACGCCGACGGGCGGGAACGTGGCCTCGGGCTCGGCGGCGAGATCGTCTTCACCGTCGACGGTACGGAGTACACCCTCCAGGTCGCGGTCGAGCCCGACGGCTCGCTCTGGGCGGTCTTCGCCGATACCACCAGCGGGAAGGGGAGTTATCGCTTCCGCTTCCTGCGGCCCACCGCTCCCGCGGCGGACGGGACGGTGACGGTCGACTTCAACCGTTCCCTGCTGCCGCCGTGCGCCTTCGCGGACCACTTCATCTGCCCGTTCCCGCCACCCGGCAACACCCTCCCGATCGCCGTGACGGCGGGCGAGCGCGACCTGTTGCCGGGCCGAGGCGCGAGGTGACACCCCCGGGCTGCCCGGGATCACGCCAGAGGACAAGGGCGAATTCAAGACAGGACTAGTCCTCACCCGCTGATGACATGGCGATCGCACCGGGTGTTCGCATATGGAACCGCCCTGCCCGGAAGCGGTCGTTCGACCGCGCCGCTCACAGCGGCCGTTGGGTACACCGGTCCTGAAGTCGACCTTGTGTGTTACTGGTCGGTTTCGGAATAGTGGGCGCCTCATCCTCCGTGTCAGGACACCCCACATGGCCTGACACGGTCCCCCCACAGGAGGCTGACGTTGAATCATCGACGCATATCGAAAAAGCGAGTGACGCTGGCGGGAGGCGCCGTGGCCGCTCTGGTGGTCGCCGGTTTCACCTTCCAGACTGCGAACGCCACTGAGGGCACGCCCCAGTTCACGGTGAAGTCGCTGACCGCCACGGCGGCCGGAACTCTCGCGTCCACCCTGGATGACAGCCTGGGCGCCGACGCGGGCGGCGCGTACTACGACGCCGAGTCGAAGGCGCTCGTGGTGAATGTCGTCGACGAGCGGGCGGCCGATGCCGTGCGCCAGGCCGGCGGCAAGGCCAGACTGGTTCAGAACTCCCTGGCCGAGCTGAAGAGCGCCCGGCAGACCCTCACGGACCGGGCGACCATCCCGGGCACGTCCTGGGCCGTCGACCCGGTGACCAACAAGATGGTCGTCACGGCCGACCGTACGGTCACGGGCGAATCCTGGGACAAGCTCAGCGGCGTGGTGAAGGCGCTCGGCGACAAGGCCGAACTGAAGAAGACGGCGGGGGAGTTCAAGCCCTTCGTCTCCGGCGGTGACGCCATCACGGGCGGCGGCGGGCGCTGCTCGCTCGGCTTCAACGTGGTCAAGGACGGCGCGCCGTACTTCCTGACCGCCGGGCACTGCACCGAGTCCATCCAGACCTGGTCGGACGCGCAGGGCACCGAGATCGGGACGAACGAGGGGTCCAGCTTCCCGGACAACGACTACGGCCTGGTCAAGTACACCGCCGAGGTGCCGCACCCGAGCGAGGTGAACCTCTACGACGGCAGCACGCAGGCGATCACGAAGGCGGGCGACGCGACCGTCGGCCAGCAGGTGACCCGCAGCGGCTCCACCACCCAGGTCCACGACGGTGAGGTCACCGGGCTCGACGCCACCGTGAACTACGGCAACGGCGACATCGTCAACGGGCTCATCCAGACCACGGTCTGCGCCGAGCCGGGCGACAGCGGCGGCTCGCTCTTCGCGGGCGACACCGCGCTCGGGCTGACCTCGGGCGGCAGCGGCGACTGCTCCTCGGGTGGTGAGACGTTCTTCCAGCCGGTGCCGGAGGCGCTCGCCGCGTACGGAGCACAGATCGGCTGACCGAACCCGCTGAGCCGGCCGAACCCGCTTCACGGAGGGGCCCGGTCCACCACGACCTGTGGTGGACCGGGCCCCTCTCTGTGTGACCGTTCCGTGACGGAGAGTGTCTTTGGTGTCGCGAACCGTCGCTCACTCGTGCGCCTCGATCGGGGTTTTTCCTCAACTGCGCTGCCTGGCCGAGGAGGTGACGGCATGGCGTCCGCCTCGGCCGCCGCCCCTCGCTCCAGGAATCGTTTGCGTGTTCGAATCTGGTCGCTGACCTGGACTGATGGAGTTAGAGTAATCGAACGAGCGTACGATGAACATATCGGGTGTACGGCAGAAAAGGGGTGGAGTGATGGAGGTGCGACATGGCGGGCTTCGCCCATCTGCACGTCGCGTCCGGTTACTCCGTTCGCTATGGAGCCGCCCACCCCGAACAACTCGTCCGGCGGGCGGCCGAGCGGGGCGTGACGGCGCTCGCGCTCACGGACCGGGACACGGTCACCGGTCTTGTCCGGTTCGCGCGGGCGTGCGCCGGGGCCGGCGTCCGGCCGGTCTTCGGGGTCGATCTGGCGGTGGAGGCCCTCGCGCCCCCGCCGCCGGTCCAGCGGCGCCGCACCCCGGCGCGCGGTGGCGCGCATGTCGTCGAGCCGCCGCTGCGGTTCGTCCTGCTGGCGCGGAACAGGGCGGGATGGGCGCGGCTGTGCCGTATCACGTCGGCCGCCCATGTCGGTGCCGTATCCGGTACGGCGCCGGTGGTGCCGTGGGAGGCGCTGCGCGAGCACGGCGGCCCCGGTCTGACCGTGCTGCTCGGACCGCTCTCGGAGCCGGTGCGGGCCCTGGCGGCCGGACGTGAAGACGTCGCGATGAAGCTGCTGGCGCCGTGGCAGGAGATCTTCGGTGAGGGACTCAGGCTGGAAGCTGTTGTGCATAAACGTTTCGGCATCGGGCCCGGATCGCTTCGGCTGGCTGCCAGGACCCTGGCACTGGCCGACCGCACCCACACCACCGCGGTGCTCTCCAACGCCGTCCGCTACGCCGACCCCGACCAGCACCGGCTCGCCGATGTCCTGGACGCCGCGAGGCTGCTGCGGCCGATCGACCGGCGCCGGCTGGACAGCGGACAGCGCTGGCTGAAGGACGAAAGGGCGATGACGGTCATCGCGCGGATGATCGCCGAATGCGCCGGAGCGGATGCCCGGCGGGCCCGTCGTCTGATGGCGGACACCGCCGCCACGGCGGCCATGTGCGCGGTCGACCCCGCGGCGGACCTCGGGCTGGGCACGCCGCACTTCCCGGAACCGTCGCTCTTCGGTGTCGGACCCGGGGCGGGCGGATCCGGCGCGGGCGGACCCGGCGCGGGCGGCCCCGGGGCGGGTGGAGCCGCGCAGCTGCTGCGCCGGCGGTGCGAGGCCGGCATGGCCCGACGCGGGTTGGACCGCGACCGCGCCGCGCTCGATCGACTGGAGGAAGAGCTCGATGTGATCTCCAAGCTGGACTACGACTCGTACTTCCTCGCCGTCGGCCAGGTCGTGGCCGACATCCGGGAGAAGGGCATCCGGGTCGCGGCCCGCGGCTCGGGCGCGGGATCGCTGGTCTGTCATGTGCTGGGCATCGCCACGGCCAACCCGCTCGACCACCGGCTGCTGTTCGAACGCTTTCTGAGCGTGCGCAGGAGGTCGCTGCCCGACATCGACATCGATGTGGAGTCCGCCAGACGGCTGGAGTGCTACGACGCGATCTTCGACCGGTTCGGCAAGGAGCGGGTGGCGGTCACCGCGATGCCCGAGACCTACCGGGCCCGCCGGGCCCTGCGGGACACCGGCCTCGCCCTCGGCATCGCGCCCGCGGACATCGACCGGATCGCCAAGAGCTTCCCGCACCTGCGAGCCTCGGACATCACCGGCGCGCTCGCCGAGCTTCCCGAACTGCGGCAGCTGGCGGCCGAGGCGGACCGGTTCGGGCCGCTGTGGGAGCTCGCCGAGGGCCTTGACTCCCTGGTCCATGGCATGGCCATGCACCCGTGCGGGGTGGTCATCAGCGACGCCACGCTCCTGGACCGGCTGCCGGTGCAGCCCACACCCCAGGGCGACTACCCCATGGCGATGGCGGCGAAGGAGGAGATCGAGGACCTGGGCAACATCAAGCTGGACGTTCTGGGCGTACGGATGCAGTCCGCGATGGCCCACGCCGTCACCGAGATTGAACGGACCACCGGCAACCACATCGACCTGGACGATCCCCAGCAGGTGCCGCTCGACGACGTCTTCGCGTTCAAGCTCATCCAGGAGAGCCAGACCCTGGGCCTGTTCCAGCTTGAGTCACCCGGCCAGCAGGATCTGTTGTCCCGGCTGCAACCCCGCGACCCACAGGACGTCATCGCCGACATCAGCCTCTTCCGTCCCGGGCCCGTCGCCGGCGGTATGCCCGAGCGGTACGTCGCCGCGCGCCACGGCGGCTCACCGTCCTACCCCCACCCGGACCTGGAGCCGGTACTCGCCGACACCTACGGCGTGACCATCTGGCACGAGCAGATCATCGAGACGTTGTCGGTGATGACCGGGTGCGACCGTGCGCTGGCCGAGATCGCCCGGCGGGCACTCGGCGACAAGAACCGACTGCCCAGGATCAAGGACTGGTTCGACCGGGAGACAGCCGCGCGCGGCTACAGCGCGACCGTCCGGGACGAGGTCTGGAAGACCGTCGAGGCCTTCGGCGCCTACGGCTTCTGCCGGGCCCACGCGGTCGCCTTCGCCGTACCGGCCCTGCAGAGCGCCTGGCTCAAGGCGCACTACCCGGCGTTCCTGCTGGCCGGTCTCCTCGAACACGACCCCGGTATGTGGCCCAAGCGAGTCCTCGTCTCCGACGCCCGTCGGCGCGGTGTGCCGGTGCTGTCCGTCGACATCAACCACTCCAGGGTGAAGCACACCGTGGAGAAGGCCGACGGAGGGCGCTGGGGCGTACGGCTCGCGCTGTCCGCGGTGCACGGCATCAGCGCGGAGGAGTGTGCCCGGATCGAGGAGGGCCAGCCGTACGGATCGCTGTCGGACTTCTGGCAGCGGGCCCATCCCAGCAGACCGGTCGCCGAACGCCTCGCTGAGATCGGCGCCCTGAACCGCCTGCACGACGGCCGTCTCACGCGCCGTGATCTGCTGCTCCAGATCGCCGAACTCCACCGGCAGTCCCGGACCCGGTCCGCGGGCAAGGGCCAACTGCCCATCGACGCGAACGCCGTCGGCGGAGCGGAGCCGAGCGGTCTGCCGGAGATGACCGGACGCGAAGCCCTGAGCGCCGAGCTGAGCACTCTCGGCATCGACGTCTCCAAGCATCTGATGGAGCACCATCACCGGCTGCTGCGCGAGATCGGCGCGACCGACGCGGCGCATCTGGCCGGTCTGCGCCCCGGTCAGCAGGTCCTCGTCGCCGGCGTACGGGCTTCCACCCAGACCCCGCCGATCGCCAGCGGCAAACGCGTCATCTTCGTCACCCTGGAGGACGGCTCCGGCCTGGTCGACCTGGCGTTCTTCGAGGACTCCCACCCGGCCTGCGCGTACACCGTCTTCCACAGCGGTCTGCTGCTGGTGCGCGGCACGGTCCAGGTGCGCGGCACCCGCCGCACCGTCGTCGGCACCATGGCCTGGGACCTGGACGAGATCGCCGCCGCCCGCCGCGACAACGGTCCCGAGGCCGCGCTCGCCCTCCTCGGCGCCGACCGCCCGCACCCGACCCCCGCCCAGCCGCGGCGCACCCTTGCCAACGGCACCACCGGCGCCCGGCTGCATCCGTACGCCGACCTCCAGCCTCCCGGCAGCCGCTCGGCCGATCTGAAGAAGTTCGGCCACATCAGCCCGGGGAGCGCGGGATGACCACGCGACAGCGGCATATCGCCCACCTCTATCCGCACGCCGCACTGGCCGAGGATCAGTACGGTGATCTCATCGAACTGATGTCCGGTATTACGCCCCATGTCCAGGCCGCCCCGCCCGACGCCGTCCAGCTCGACCTCACCTCGGCGCTCCGGTACTTCGACCTGTCTCCCTACGACGTGGTCCAGTTGGCGAAGCTCAGATTGAAGGCCTTCTACGGCATCGACAGCAGCGCCGGACTCGCGGGCAACCGCATGCTCGCCGTCATGGCGGCCGACTCGTCCGCGCCGGGAGAGACCACCTGGGTCCCCGCCGAACGGGCCGCCGACTGGCTCCACCCGCGCTCCGTCACCGCACTGCCCGGGATCGGCCGCGCCACGGCGGCGACACTCGGCCGATACGGTCTGCACACCATCGGTCAGGTCGCCGACACGCCCCCGGCGACCCTTCAGCGTCTTCTCGGTGTCGACCAGGCGCGGCTGCTGGCCGAACGCGCCCGAGGCCACGACCCCCGCCCGGTCACCCCCAGGGAGCCGGTGGCGCACCTGACCGCCGAGCGCGTGCTCGACCGGGACTGCCTCGATCCGGCACAGCATCATCGAGCCGTCCTGGGGCTGGCCGGGCAGATCGGTCAACGCCTGCGCGGTGAAGGCCGGGTGGCCGGCCGTATCACCCTCACGGTGCGATACGCCGATCGCACCTCCACCACACGCACACGTGCGCTCCCGGAACCCACCGACCACTCACCCGCCCTCGCCGTGGCCGCCCTGGGTCTGCTGACGGCTCTCGGTCTACAGCGAGCACGGGTCCGGGCCTTCGCGATCCGCGCCGACGACCTGTGGCCGGCCGGCAGCGCCTACCGTCAACTCTCCCTGGATCCTGGTGACGCCCGTGCTCGCGCGGCCGAAGCCGCCGCGGACCGTGCGCGTCGCCGCTTCGGGCCGGAGGCCGTCCGACCGGCGGCTCTGGCCGACTGACCGCTTGTACGCGGTCGCGGATGAGTGCCGACAGCACAAACCGGTGCCGCGCGTCGCACTTTTTACCGACGCGTAACTTCCCTTCTTCACCTTACTCATGCGTAACTTCAAAGCGGAAGCATCTTTGTGGTCCGGGCCACAGGGCTGACAGTCATCGCCATTTCCCTTGAGCCGCAAGGAGATCACACGATGCTGCCCTGGAAGCGCGCGCTCGGACCACTGACCGCGCTGCTGCTGGCCGTTGTATGCCTGGCCACCCCCGCCGTCGCCGCGCCCCCCGCCACCCCCACTGCCGTGCCCGGCGCCCCCACCGCCGCTGTCTCCGCCGACCCCGCCGTCTCCGCCGACCCCGCCGTCTCCGCTGTCTCCGCGTCGAGCAGCGGCTGGAACGACTACTCCTGCAAGCCCTCGGCCGCCCATCCCCGTCCCGTCGTCCTGGTCCACGGCACCCTCGGGAACGCCGTCGACAACTGGCTCGGCCTCGCCCCGTATCTCGTGAACCGCGGGTACTGCGTCTTCTCGCTCGACTACGGGCAACTCCCCGGCGTCCCGTTCTTCCACGGCCTCGGCCCCATCGACGCCTCGGCCGGGCAACTCGCCACCTATGTCGACAAGGTGCTCGCCGCCACCGGCGCCGCGAAGGTCGATATCGTCGGCCACTCCCAGGGCGGCATGATGCCGCGCCACTACCTGAAGTTCCTCGGCGGGGCGGCGAAGGTGAACGCCCTGGTCGGCC
Source organism: Streptomyces sp. NPDC094034 (assembly GCF_040303865.1). Lineage (NCBI taxonomy): Bacteria > Bacillati > Actinomycetota > Actinomycetes > Kitasatosporales > Streptomycetaceae > Streptomyces > Streptomyces sp. NPDC094034. Next base: position 23,709 of record NZ_JBEOUD010000044.1, read on the forward strand.
TCGCCCCCTCCAACCGCGGCAGCACGCTGCTCGGGCTGACCCGGCTGCTGCCGTACTTCCCCGGCGCGGGCGATCTGCTGAACGAGAAGACCCCCGGGCTCGCCGATCAGGTGGCCGGATCCGCCTTCCTCACCAAGCTCAACGCGGGTGGCGACACCGTTCCCGGGGTGCGCTACACCGTGATCGCCACCCGGTACGACGAGGTGGTCACCCCGTACCGGTCGCAGTTCCTGACCGGCCCCGACGTACGCAATGTGCTGCTCCAGGATCTGTGCCCGGTCGATATCTCCGAGCATGTGGCGATCGGGACGATCGACAGGATCGCCTTCCACGAGGTGACCAACGCGCTCGATCCCGCCCGTGCCACCCCGACCACCTGCTCGTCGGTGATCGGCTGACCCGTACACCCGTACACCCGTACACCCGTACACCCGTACACCCGTATCCCCGTATCCCCGTATCCCCGTATCCCCGTATCCCCGTATCCCCGTAGACACACGACTGCCTTCCGCCGCCGGGGAGTTCCCGGTGGCGGAAGGCAGTGTGGGGTGCCGTACGGCGGGGGTCAGCGGCTATGACGCCCGGCCGATACGGCCTTGCGGCGAGCGGTTCCGAAGGTCACCGCGGCACCGATGGCGAGCGCCGCCGCGCCACCGATCGCGAGGTAGGACGTGGTGCTGTCGCCGCCGGTCGTGGCGAGGGTGTCCTGACCGCCGGCGCTCTGCACCTCGGGGGAGTTGGCCTCGGCACCGGCTTCGGCGTGGGCGTCGGCGTTGGTGCCGGGGTAGGCGTCGGTGCTGGTGTCCGGCCGCTTCTCCGCGGTGGCCGCGGTGTCCGGGGTCGCCGGGGTCGCCGGGGTGTCCTTCGCCGAGACCTTCGTCGCGTCGGTACCGAGGTCACCATGGCCGTTGTGCTCGACGGTGGACTTCTCCGTACCCTCCGCGATCTTCTCGTCGGTGGGCGCGGAAGCGGTCGGCGCTCCTCCGCCCGCCCCGCCGTTGTCCTGTCCGAAGACCACGTCGGAGCAGGTGTAGAAGGCCTCGGGGCTGTCCGAGCGCTGCCAGATGGAGTAGATCAGATGACGGCCCGACTTGTTCGGGACGACGCCGTCGAAGACATAGGCGCCGCTCTCCAGCTTCGGATCGGTGACCTTGAGGAAGGGCTTCTCCTCCAGATCCGACCACTTCAGCGGCTTGCCCGGGTCATAGCCGTCCTTGGTGACATACAGCTCGAAGGAGCCGCGGTGCGGCGCGGTCGCCTTGTAGCGGAAGGTGCGGTTGCCCGGCGCCAGCTCGGACGACGGCCAGTCGCCACGCGCCTGATCGAGTCCCTTGTACTTGTCCTTGCCCGCGCTGCACAGCTTGCCGTCCGGGATCAACTGCCGGTGGTTCCCGGCGGCGTTGGCGATATTGACCTCGTTCCAGTCGTAGAGCGCCTGCGTTCCGCCGGCCGCGACCGCCGCCTTGCACGCCGCCGACCGCGGACTCTCCGGCCCCTCGGCGAAACACGCGGCGACCCGGCTGACCGGATCGGTCATCGACCCATGGGCGGCGGCGGGCACGGCGGCGAGCCCGGCCAGCGCGAGCGGAGCGAGGCCGAGGACGACGATCCCGGTGGCCGTACGTCGAACGGTCATGAACTGGTTCTCCTTCGGAGCGGCGGCAGCGGGGAGGAGGACAGCCGGAGCGGCAGGTGACCTCCCCGTCGCCGTACCGCCCCAGCGGTCAGCAAACTAGCCGCCCCGGACCGCGAAATCGGCTGTGGGGAGCGGGTGAGGGCGATCCTTATGCTCGGCTTAAGGAGCGGCTAAGAGACCCCTCAGGAAGCCCCGGTCACGCTCCTGGGAAGTCGCCCGGAAGCCCTCGGGACGGGTAGGGTGACCAGCGCAGTACGAGCTGTGGACGTACCTACCGAAGGAGGCGAGACCCATTACCGCTGTATCAGGTCGGGTGCTCCCTTCTCACGGCCGAGCGGTCCCGCAGGCATAGCTGACCGCCGGGAGTGCCCATCGGCATCCCGAAAGGCTCCCCCCTCTCATGTCAGCTCCTTCTCCTTCCCCCTCCCCCTCTCCGTCTTCTTCTCCGTCCTCTTCCGCGACCGAGTCCGTCATCGTCACCAGGCTTCGCGCCGCCGGCTGTGTCTTCGCGGAGGACGAGGCGCGGCTGCTCATCTCCACGGCGGCGACGCCGGAGGATCTCGCCGCCATGGTGGACCGGCGCGTCGGCGGTCTGCCGCTTGAACACGTCCTCGGCTGGGCGGAGTTCTGCGGACAGCGGATCGCCGTGGACCCCGGGGTCTTCGTACCCCGCCGCCGCACCGAATTCCTTGTGCGACAGGCGGCTGCCGCTGTCGCCACCGCCACCGCCCTCGCCGGGTCCCGAGCCGTCGTGGTCGACCTGTGCTGCGGCTCGGGCGCGCTGGGCGCCGCGCTGGCCGGGATCCTGGGCCGGGCCGAGCTGTACGCCGCCGACATCGACCCGGCCGCGGTGCGCTGCGCCCGGCGCAATGTCGCGGCCGTCGGCGGCCGGGTGTACGAGGGCGATCTGTACGGTCCGCTGCCCGCCACCCTGCGGGGCCGTGTGGACATCCTGCTCGCCAATGTGCCGTACGTACCCACCGAGGAGGTCGGACTGCTGCCCCAGGAGGCCCGTATCCATGAGGCGCGGGTGGCACTCGACGGTGGTGCGGACGGGCTCGACGTCCTGCGGCGCGTGAGCGCGCAGGCGCCGCGCTGGCTGGCCCCGGGCGGGTGCCTGCTGGTCGAGACGAGCGAGCACCAGGCGGCACGCGCCGTCGAGACCGTCGCCGGGAGCGGGCTGATCCCACGCGTGGCACGCTCCGAGGAGCTGTGTGCCACCGTCGTCGTGGGAACCATGCCCGCCCACTAGACCCTGTCCGTAGGTCCTGTCCCACGTCTTCGGTCAGCGGAGCTTTCCGGCGCCCGCCGCGCCGTCCACCAGGCACGGGACCGCGCGCGGGTCGTCGACCCGGGTGCGGAGCGTCGGTGTCCAGCCCGCGTCGGGGCGCAGTGTCTCCTCGGGGACCTCCGCGTTGTGGACGGCGAGCAGATCGACGTGCCTCCCGTTGACGTGGTTGTTCGCTGTGGTGACCGGTGAGTCCTTCCACTTCTTCAGGATCCGCCCGGCGCTCATACCCGCCGGCATCGTGAACGCATTGTTCTCCGCGACCAGTTGGGATTCGAGACCGATACCGAAGGAGTATCCGTAGCCGGACCGCTGGACGACGTAGTGGTTGTTGTAGGTGTCGACCCGGCCGAAGCGGACCCGGGGCGCCCGCTCGACGACGTTCTTGAACTGGTTGTGGTGCAGGGTGACCCGCAGCTTGCCGCGGTCGGTGCCGGCCGCGCTGTCGCTGTTGCCGATCAGCATGGTCTTGTCATGGTCGGCGAAGACGTTCCAGGAGACGGTGATCAGATCGGAGCCCCGGACGATATCCAGCTCCCCGTCGTGCTGCTGGTACAACCGACCGTAGTAGTACGGCTGTTCACTGTCCGGGCGACGGCCGTCGGTGAAGGTGTTGTGATCCACCCACACATGCGTGGCGTTGTAGAGCACCACATTGTCGTACTCGGAGTTCCAGTTGCCCAGCTCGGTGTCCGTCGGGTCCCACTGCGGGAAGCAGTCGAAGGTGTCCTCGAAGGTGAGGTTGCGGATGATGACGTTGTCGACATCCTTCACCTGGAGGCTGCCGCCGAGGATACGGGCGTCCCGCCCCACGCCGACGATGGTCGTGTCGGCCGGGACGTACGCCTTGATCTGCGCGTCCTGGTTCTTGGCGGAGGCGGCGCGCAGGTCCTCCTGTTCGCCGCTGACCGGGTTCTCGCGGCCCCAGACCGCCGGATCGTACGCGGCGAGGTACGTGGCGAGGGAGTAGCCGTCCGCCGCGTAGTCGTCGCAGGTGAGGGGGGTTCCTTGGGCGTCGCTGAGCGCGTCCAGGGTCCCTTTGACCCGGATGACCGACGGGCTGCCCGCCGCGTCGGCCAGCGCCGTCCTGAACTCGGCCCAGGTGGTGACGGTGTAGATGTGCGCGGGGTCGGCGCTCCGGCCGCCGGTGGTGCCGCCGTCGGCGGCGGCCCAGCCGTCGTCCGGGGCGAGGACGGTCCGTTCGAGGGACGGCCGTACGAGCGCCGGTGCCGCCAGGGCGGCCGGGGGCAGCGCCATCACGCACGCCAGCCCCGTCGCCACGATGAGTGCCCGCTGTCTGCCTCTGCGCATGACTCCTCCAACTCCTCCTCGGTCAGGTCAGCCCTTGGACTGTTCGTTCCACTCCGCCTGGGCCTCGTTGAGCTCCTTGGCGACCTTGTCCGCGAACTCCTTCGCGGTCATGTCTCCGAGCAGCACCTTCTGGAAGTTCGGCTCGTTGCCGCTCTTGCTGATGGTGTTCCAGTCGGGCAGGTAGTACGGCAGGTCGACGATCGTGGTCGTGCCGTCGCTGAGCGCCTTCATCGCGGCCGCGGTCGGCTCCGCCCGCTGGATCCAGGCGTCCCCGGCGGCATCGGTGTTCGCCGGAATGGACCCCGCCGACTCGTTCCACGCGCTGTTCGACTTGTGGGAGGCGGCGAATTCGATGAGCTTCCAGGCGGCGGCCTTGTTCTCGCTGTTCTTGAACAGGCCCAGCCCGTCAACCGGGTTCGAGACCTGGACGCGTGTGCCGTCCTCCTGGGCCGGATAGGGGAGACCCTTGAACTTCTCGTTCCCCAACGCCTTCACATGGTCCTGGTACGAGGCGAGGTTGTGGGTCAGCATGCCGATCGTGCCGTTGTCCCACTGGGCGACCATCTTGATGAAGTCATTGTTGACGTCGGCGGACGGTGTCACCTTCTTGTACAGGGCGACATACTTCTCCAGCGCCGCCACATTCCTCGGATCGTTGACGGTCGTCCTGTCACCGTTCCAGAACGACGTGATGCCGGACTGTCCGTACATCGCGTCCATCGCCGGGGCGATGGAACCCGCGCCGCCCCGGATGGTGTAACCGAACTGGTCCGTCCCCGCCTTGGTGAGCTTGTCCGCCGCCGCGTAGAACGCCGGCCAGGTGGTGGGCGGTTCGAGCCCGGCCCGCGCGAACAGGTCCGTGCGGTACCAGAGCGTGCCGTTGTTGGTGGAGGTCGGCACCGAGTACATGGTGTCCCCCCGGCCGCCCGCCGCCTTGACGCTGTCCACCAGCGCCGGCACGAGCCTGCCCTTGAGCGGACCCGCGTCGATACGGTCGTCGAGCGGCTCCAGGACGTCCCGTATCACCAGGTTGGAGAGATAGGCGGTACCGACACCGCCGACGTCCGGCAGCCCGCCGCCTTCGATCGCCGTGTCGTACTTCGCCTGGACCTGGTCGATGGGGAGACCGACGTACGTGACCTTGATGTCCGGGTTCTGCTTCTCGAAGTCCTTGATGATCTGGGCCCAGATCTCCCGGCGCTCACCCGTGTTGTTGTCCCAGAGGGTGATCTCCCCCTTGCCCGAGCCCTCGCCGCCGCTCCCGCCGCTCCCGTCGTCACCGCACGCGGTCGCCGTCAGGGCGAGTACCGCCGTCAGGGAGACGACCGCGCCCGCCCGCCCTCTGTACGTGCTGGAAATCCTCATGGCCGGCTCTTCCCTCTCGATCGGTTCTCTGCTGAGTTCATTGGTGGGGCGCCCCACCGCCCCTGCCCGCCGGACAGGCTTGTGTCCGAAGGGTGTCCGAAGGCGGTGTGACGTGATGGTTCGGGCGCGGCGCGGCCCCTCATACCGCCACCGCCTTGCGCGCGAGCGCGGCGGCGGCCCGGCGGTCGAGCCGGCCGTCCGCGACGACCGTCACCACACGCCGGGAGACACTGCCGCCCGCGGGCAGCGGCAGCCGCCGCCGCCAGGCCAGCGCGGAGCCGACCCCCGGATACTCGGTGGTACGGACGAACCAGGGGTCGTCGCGGGTCTCCCGGTTCGCCCCGGCGAAGATCAGGGTCCAGTCCCGGCCCGCCAGCGCCAGCCAGGGCGCGGTGCTCCCGTGCACCGCGCGTTCGCCGGACGCGCCCTCGGTGAAGACGTCGGGCGCCGGGCCCGCCGCGTCCCCCTTGGGCGCGCGCCAGAAGAACCCCCCGTACCCCGCCCCCGTACGGCCGTTGGTGGCCGGGCTGCCGAGCGACAGTTCCCCGTCCGACACATTGGTCAGCGACGAGGTGAAGTCGAGGACCCACGCGTCGCCGGAGAGGGCGAGAGCGCTGATCGTGCGGCGCTCCCTGAGCAGTTGCCGGTCGCCGTGTGTCCAGCACAGCTCCTGGACACAACCGTCGGGGTCGCGCAGCAGCCAGTCCGTGTGCCGCTGCGCGCCATGGTTGGCGAGCCATACCGGGCCCCGGTCGCGTACGTAGGTCCGCCCGCCCCAGAAGTTGGCGCCCGCGACGTCCGGCACCGCCATGGAGACGCCCAGGTGGTGCGGGTGGTCGGCGGGTCCCAGCTCCGTGACCGTGACACCGCCGAGGGTCCGTACCGGATGCAGATAGGGGCGCGGCGACAGCGTCCCGGCCAGCCGAGGCCGGTGTACGTAATCGGCCACGGGCCCGACGTCGCAGCGCAGTACCGTCACTTCGTGGGCCCGGGAGAGCCGTGCGCCGCTCACCGCGGCGGCTCCCGCATCGCCGGGTCCTGTCCCCGCGCCGGGGACACGGCCCAGCTCGCGCCCAGTTCGGAGAAGGTGGCCAGGGAGTTCGCGCTCTCCTCGATCAGCGCGTCGATGCCTTTGACGATCCGGCGCGGCGCCTTCTCGCCGGGCGCGCTGTACCAGGCGTCCGCGGGCAGCGGCTCGGGGAACGGCCCGGTCCTGATGGTCTCGACGATCCGCGTGAAGGCACCCGTACGGCGGGGCGGTACGAGAAGACCGCTGCCGTCGCGCAGATGCGCGAGCAGGTTCTCCAGCAGGTCGGTACGCGCGTGGACGGTCTCGACCGGGCCCACGCCCGCACGCTCCACCAGCACCCGGTCCTGCTTGTACCAGAAGGTGATCCGGCCCTCCGTGCCGTGGACCAGGACGTACGGCTCCGCGTTCCGCTCCGCGCACAAGGTGACCGCGACCGCGATCCGGGTCCCCCTCGCCGTCCTCAGCCGCAGACAGCTGGTGTCGTCGGCCTCGATGTCATGTGCTCGGTACTGCTCAAGCTCCGACTCGCGGACGTCATCGGCCAGATCGCTGCCGTCGATGCGCAGGGCGGTCGCCACCGCGTGCGCGAGCGGGTTGGTGAGCACCCCGTCCACGACGTCCCGTCCGTTCAGGGTGCGGTGTCCCGCCCAGGGGACCCGCCGGAAGTACGCCTCGTCGCGTACCCATGCCCCGGCGGCGCCGATCCCGCGCAGCCGTCCGATCGCGCCGTCCGCGATCAACTCCCGTATCGCTCCCACCGCGTGGGAGCCGAGCGACTGGAACCCGACCTGGCATGCCGTGCCCCGCTCGTCGAGGCCGGCCAGCAGCCGTTCGTACTCCGCGTACGACGGTGTGGTCGGCTTCTCCAGCAGTGTGTGCACACCGTGGGCCGCGGCGGTGAGGGCCAGCTCCGTGTGGGTGTGGATGGGGGTGCAGATGACCGCGATCCGCGCGCCCGTGCGCTCAAGCAACTCGCCGAAGTCGGCGGACTGCGCGGGCCCGGGGGCGCGGTAACCGGCCTCGGCCAGCTCTCGCGGGCTCAGCGGAGCCAACTCGCAGACGCCCACGAGCCGTACCGCCCCGGCCTGTTCGAGACGGCGGATGTTGCGCAGATGCGTACGGCCGTGACCGCGCGCCCCTGCCAGCACGACGGGGAGGCTCATCCCTTCACCGCCCCCGCGCTGAAGCCGGTGATCAGCCACTTCTGGATGAAGGCGAAGACGATGACGACCGGCACCGCGGAGATCACACCGCCCGCGGCGAGCGCCCCGAAGTCCACACTGTCCGCGCCGATGAGGGTGGAGAGGCCGACCGGGATGGTCTGCTTGTCCTGTTCCATCAGGAACATCAGGGCGAAGAGGAAGTGGTTCCAGCTGTGGACGAAGGCGAAGGAGCCGACGGCGATCAGACCGGGCCGCAGCATCGGCAGGACGACGATACGGAACGCCTGGAGCCGTGAGCAGCCGTCCACCCAGGCCGCCTCCTCCAGGGAGTACGGCACGTTCTTGATGAAGCCGCTGATCAGAATGATCGACAGCGGCAGTTGGAAGACCGTCTCCGCGATGACCACGCTCAGCGGGGAGTTGATCAGGGAGAGGTTCTTGAAGATCTGGAACAGCGGGACCAGCATCAGCGCGCCCGGGATGAACTGGGAGCACAGCAGCGCCAGCATGAAGCCCTGCTTGATACGGAAGTCGAAGCGCGCCAGGGCGTAGCCGCCGGCCAGTGCGACCCCCGTCGTACAGATCAGGGTGAAGACCCCGATCAGCGCGCTGTTCTGGAAGAAGACCGAGAAGGCGCGTTCGTTCCAGACCTTCTCGAAGTGGTCGAAGGTGGCCGGCCAGGGCACCAGCGAGGTGGAGCCGGCGGGCCGCAGGGAGAAGAGCAGCATCCAGTAGAAGGGGACGAGGGTGAAGAGCAGATAGAGGCCGAGCGGTAGATAGATCTGCCACCGGGGGACCTCGTCGAAGGCCCGCTCGCGCCGCCCGCGCCGCCTGCGCCGTGGGGGCGGGGACTTCCGGCCGCCGTCCGCGGGCGCGGCGGGCAGGCCCTTCTCGGTGATGACAGCGGTCACTTGTGGTCGCCTCCGAACTTGCTCAGGCGGAGATAGAGGATCGAGCAGAAGAGGAGGATCGCGAAGGCGACGGTCGTCAGCGCGGTGGCGTAGCCGAAGTCGTGTGCCTCGAAACCGGTGACGGCCACATACAGCGGCAGTGTGGTGGTGACACCGGCAGGACCGCCCTCGGTGAGGGTCAGCAGCAGATCGACGTTGTTGAACTCCCACACGGCCCGCAGCAGTGTGGACAGGATGATCGCGTCCCTGAGATGGGGGAGTGTGATGTGGAAGAACTGTCGCAACCTGTTCGCCCCGTCGACCGAGGCCGCCTCGTACAGATCGCCGGGGATGGACTGGAGGTCGGCGAGGATGAGGATCGCGAAGAACGGCACACCGCGCCAGAGTTCGGCCAGTACGGCGGCCCAGAAGACGGTGCCGGTGTCGGAGAGCACGGACGAGCCGTACTCACCGATGCCCGCGTCCGCGAGATAGCGGCCGACGCCCGTGGACGGGTTGTAGAGCAGCAGCCAGATGGTGGTCGTCAGCACACCGGAGACGGCCCAGGGCGAGAAGACCAGGGCGCGGGCCACCGCGCGGCCCATGAAGGTCTGGTTGACGAGCAGCGCGAGCACCAGCCCCAGGGCCAGTTGGAGTGTGACTTCCGTGACGACCCATTTGCCGCTGAAGACGAGGCTGTCCCAGAACAGCGGGTCGTCGGTGAAGATCCGCCGGAAGTTGTCGAGACCGGCGAACCCGTTCCGCCAGGGCTTGGTGACGTTGTGGTTCTGGAGGCTGTAGTAGAAGACGCTGAGCATCGGATAGGCGATGAAGCCGAGCATCAGCAGTCCGGCGGGGGCGATCAGCAGATACGGGAGCCGGCGTGGTGTGGCTCCCGTACGGCGCCCCGGCTTTCCGGGCGTCCGGGGCGGTGGCGCCCCTGGTGAGTCCTGCGCCACAGCTGAGGCCATGACTGCTTCTCCGTTCCTTTGGTGAAGCGCTTCGCAGACAGTGTTCGATATACCGAACGTACGGGCCGGGCGGCCGCCGGTTCAGCCCACGTACGGGTCGGGCACCTCGCCCGGCCGCGCCAGGAAGGTGAAGTCGCAGCCGGTGTCGGCCTGGGTGATCTGTTCGTCGTAGAGGGCGCCGTAGCCACGCCGGTAGCGTTCGGGCGGCGGTGTCCACGCGCTTCGCCGCCGCGCCAACTCCTCCTCCGACAGATGGAGATGGAGGCTACGGGCCGCCACGTCGAGGGTGATGGTGTCGCCGGTCTGTACGAGCGCGAGCGGACCGCCGACATAGGACTCGGGCGCGATGTGCAGGACGCACGCGCCGTAACTCGTGCCGCTCATGCGGGCGTCGGAGATCCGGACCATGTCCCGCACCCCCTGCTTGAGCAGATAGTCCGGGATCGGCAGCATCCCGTACTCGGGCATGCCGGGCCCGCCCTTGGGGCCCGCGTTGCGCAGTACCAGCACATGACCGGGGGTGATACCGAGCTGCGGGTCGTTGATGGTCCGCTGCATCGTCCGGTAGTCGTCGAAGACCACGGCGGGACCGGTGTGCCGGAGCAGCCGCGGTTCGGCGGCGATGTGCTTGATGACCGCGCCGTCGGGGCAGAGATTGCCGCGCAGCACCGCCACCCCGCCCTCCGCCGCGAGGGGGTTCTCGCGCGGCCGGATCACGTCCGGGTTGTGGACGAGCGCACCGTCGAGCTGCTCTCGCAGGGTGGGGTGCCCGACGGTCGGCCGGTCCAGGTGCAGTACGTCCGTCAACTGCCCGAGGAACGCGGGCAGTCCGCCGGCGAAATGGAAGTCCTCCATCAGATACCGGCCGCCGGGACGGAGGTTCGCCAGCACCGGCACCGTGCGCGCGGTCCTGTCGAAGTCGTCGAGGGTGAGCCGGATCCCCGAGCGTCCCGCCATCGCGATCAGATGGATCACCGCGTTGGTCGAGCCGCCCAGCGCGAGGACGGTGGCCACGGCGTCCTCGTACGCCTCCCGGGTCAGGATCTTCGAGAGCCGCAGATCGTGGCGTACCAGCTCCACCACGCGCCGGCCCGAGGCGGCGGCCATCCGGTCGTGTCCTGAGTCCACGGCCGGGATCGAGGAAGCCCCGGGCAGGGTGACGCCCAGCGCCTCGGCGGCGGCGGTGAGCGTGGAGGCGGTGCCCATGGTCATGCAGTGGCCGGGCGACCGGGCCAGACCGTTCTCCAGCTCGGCCAGCTCGGCGGCGCCGATCAGCCCGGCCCGCTTGTCGTCCCAGTACTTCCACATGTCCGTGCCCGAACCCAGCACCTCATCGCGCCAGTGCCCCGGCAGCATGGGGCCCGCGGGTACGAAGACGGCCGGCAGATCGACGCTCGCCGCGCCCATCAGCAGCGCCGGTGTCGTCTTGTCGCAGCCGCCCATCAGCACCGCGCCGTCGACCGGATAGGAGCGGAGCAGCTCCTCCGTCTCCATCGCCAGCAGATTGCGGTAGAGCATCGGTGTCGGCTTCTGGAAGGTCTCGGAGAGTGTGGACACCGGAAACTCCAGTGGGAATCCGCCGGCTTGCCACACCCCGCGCTTCACCGCCTGCGCGCGCTCCCGCAGATGGACATGGCAGGGGTTGATGTCGGACCAGGTGTTGAGGATCGCGATGACGGGCTTGCCCAGATGCTCTTCGGGGAGATAGCCGAGCTGGCGGGTGCGGGCGCGGTGGCTGAAGGAGCGGAGACCGGTCGCGGCGTCGCCGCCGCCGTACCAGCGATGACTGCGCAGGTCCTCGGGGCGTACGGTCGTCCCCTCGGGCGGTACGGTCATATCGCCCACCCCGCCACCATCGCGGCGACATCGGCACGCAGCTCCTCGGGCAGGGCGTGGCTCGGCGGGCGGATGTCGCGCCGGCACAGACCGAGGGCGGCCAGCGCCTCCTTCACCACCGTCACATTGTCGGCGGACTGCCGCGCTGCCCGTAGCTCCTCGAACGGCCTGATCTGCTCCCACACCTTCATGGCCGCCGCGTAGTCCCCGGCCCGCAGTGCCTCCAGCATCCCCAGCGAGACGGCCGGGGCGACATTGACGAGGCCCGAGGTGAAGCCGGTGGCTCCGCCCGCGAAGTACGAGGGGGCGTACAGCTCGGCGAGCCCCGCCACCCAGACGAAGCGTTCCAGACCCGCGTCACGCGCGAAGGCCGCGAAGCCGGCCGCGTCCGGCACGGCGTACTTCGCCCCGATGACATTGGGGCACAGCTCCCCGAGCCTCGCGAGGCTCGCGCCGCTCAGCCGCGGATTGCGGATGTACGGGACGACGCCCAGCTCGGGCACCGCGTCCGCGATGGCGCGGTGGTAGTCGATCCAGCCGGCCTGTGACACATAGGGGTGCACGGGCTGATGGACCATCACCATCCCGGCCCCGGCCTCACGGGCATGTGCCGCCGCGGCCACGGCCGTCGGCAGATCGAGACCGATACCGGCCAGCACGGAGGCTCGGCCCGCCGACTCCTCGATGGTCAGCTCGGTGACCACGCGGCGCTCGTCGGGGCTGAGGGCGTAGTACTCACCGGTGTTGCCGTTCGGGGTGAGGGTGCGTACGCCGCCGTCGAGCAGTCGGCGCAGCAGAGCACGATGGGCGGCGACGTCGAGTGTGCCGTCGTCGCCGAACGGGGTGACGGGGATCGCCACGACATCGGCGAGCGCGTCCCGCGACGAGTCGAGATCAGGGGTGGTCGTCATGCGTGGTCTCCCTCGGGGAACGCCCGGTGTACGAAAGAGGCGATGTGGTCGTGCAGGGCCTGGGCCGCGCCCTCGGCGTCGCCGGCGAGCGCGAGCCGCAGGATCTCCCGGTGCTCTCCGGCCTCCTGCTCCCAGGACGGGACGGCGGCCCAGGCGACGGTCGAGACGAGGGCCGCCTGGTCCCGTACCTCGTCGAGCATCCGGGCGAGCAGCGGATTGCCGCAGGGGAGATACAGCGCCCGGTGGAACTCCCGGTTGGCGAGCGACCGTTCGGCCCGGTCCGCCGCCTCGTCGGCCTTGACCAGGGCTTCCCTGGCGGGCTCCAGCGAGGCGCGGCGGGTCAGGGAGCGGCGCAGGGCCTCCGGTTCGAGCAACAGGCGTACGTCATAGACCTCGTGCGCCATGGCCGCGTCGACCGTACGGACGGTCACGCCCTTGAACTGGCTCATCACGACGAGGCCGGTGCCCGCCAGGGTCTTCAGCGCCTCCCGTACCGGAGTCTTCGACACCCCGAATCGCGCGGCCAGTTCGGTCTCGACCAGGGGCTGACCGGGGCTGAGGCCGCCGGTGAGGATGCCGTGTTTGATCGCTTCCAGAACGTACTGGGTGCGGGAGGGGATGGGACTCGGGGCGAAGGCCATGGGCGCTCTTTCACATCTCGTGTCTCATATATCTCGTGTCTCATATATGACGTACGAAGTACGACGCGATGAAGCTAGGGCCGGCCCGGATGCCTCGTCAATGCTTCGCGCAGAAGTCGGTGAAGCGCTTCCAACAGGATCGCGCGAACCGTTGACGTTGCCCGCGATGACCCATAGCTTCGCACGGCAAGCGCTTACTGAAAACGTTTCAGTCACGGCTGTCCCCTCCATCGCGCCACACGCGCCGGGCACAGGGAAGGAGTGCGAAGCGCCCTAGGGCCTTTCGTTTGGATCAGGCCGGATCAGGGAGCGGGGGCTGGTGCCGTGGATCGCAAGGCGGAGGAGGGAGCCATGGCGGAGCCCTGGTGACTGACGACAACGCGGCGAGGCGCGGTGCCAGGGCACGCGAGCCCGGCAAGATCCGAACGAAAGGCCCTAGGGTTGAGGTCCTCGACGGGGGAGGGACCCATGGTCATACGAGGTTTCCGGCGAACGCGCGGCCGGGATCGCGGGAAGGGCGCGGAAAGCTTCGCCGACGACTCGTTCGCCATGTGGACCGCCCACCAAAGGGCGCCCCGGCAGCACCAGTTGGTCCGCGCCGACGTCCTTGAGGCGACGCTCGTGGCGTACGCCCCCGACTGGGACGCGCTGACGTCCGGCGGCCGAGCCCACCCCACGGCCGTCCAGCCGCTGGTCCGGATGAGACTGCGGGTCCGCGCGGACGGGGCCGAGCCGTTCGAGGAGACCCGCGAGTGGCACGTACCGGCACTGTGCCTGTCGGCCGTCACCGCGGGCCGTATCGTCGCCTTCGTCGACCCAACCGCCGCCAAAGTACTGAGCGTTGACTGGTCCCGCAGCGCCCTGCTGTCGGGTACCCGCTACTGCAAGGTGAGATGTCCCGACGGCCGGTGCGTCGATCTGACCGGACACCCCGACCTCCTGCTGGAACAGATGAGGATCGCGCGCGCCGCCGGCGGAATCGCCATGACGGTCGACACCATCGATCTCCGGTCCATGGCGGACCCCGCGGTGGCGGCGAAGATCGAGGCACTGGCCGCACGGGCCGTCAACGCCCCCGAGGACCGCGTACCCCCGTCCGGGCCCGGCGGCGCGGGCTGGATAGTCGACCGACTCCCCGGTGAGGCGGGCGCGTTCGGTGGCGTGGAAGGCCGCTGGGCCCGCGCCGGCGGACAACTCGCCCGAGCCCAGCTTCTGGAGATCCGCTCCACGCCCACCTTCCACTACCACGGCCCGCTGCTGAAGACCTTGCTCCGTGTCCGTCCCGCCGACGGCCGAGCCCCGTACGACGTACGGCGGTCGATGACGGTGCCGATGAACTACCTCGCGCTGCTGCACCGTACGAAACAGCTCGTCGTACGCATGGGCCCGAGGGGCCGCTCGTTCGAGATCGACTGGGAGCGCACCAACCTCCTGGCCGGAACCTCCCCGGCGGTGGTGATCAGCCCCCACGGGCAGCCGATCACCCTGACCGGCCCGGCCGATCCGCTCCTGGCCGTCATGAGGCTGCTGGCGTCCCACGGCGTCGGCCACCTGAGCCACGTCCTGGACCTGCGCGGCCAGGACCCGGCGCTCGCGGCGCGGGTGATGGACGCCATCCCGCGCACGCCCGGGAGCCCGCGCACGCCCGGGCGTTGGACGGAGTTTCCGGCGCCGCCGCCCTGATCGGTGCCGCCTGATCGGTGCCGCCCTGATCGCCGCCGCCGCCCTGAATCGCCCAGGGGATTCGCCTGCCGGAAAAGGGCTCCGGTGGTGAACCGTCGCCGTGCTTACATGGGCCTCATGGTGTCTACCGATCGACTACTGGCCTTCGCGGCCATGTCGTTTCTGCTGATCGTGATTCCGGGGCCCAGCGTGCTGTTCGTGATCGGGCGGGCACTGGCCCAGGGGCGCCGTGCGGCGCTGACCACGGTCGTGGGCAACACACTCGGAGCCTATGTACTCGTCGTGGCCGTGGCCCTCGGGGTCGGGGCGGTCGTGGAGCGCTCGGTCCTCGTCTTCACGGTGCTGAAGCTCGTGGGCGCCGCCTACCTGGTGTATCTCGGTGTCAAGACGGTGCGGCAGCGCGGGGCGATGCAGGCCGCGTTCGCGGGTGAAGGTCCCACGCACGGCAGTCTGCGCACCTTGTGGGAGGGGTTCGCGGTCGGCGTGGCGAACCCCAAGACCATCGTGTTCTTCGCGGCCGTGCTGCCTCAGTTCGTCGACCGCGGCCAGGGGCACATCCAGCTGCAAATGCTGCTGCTCGGGCTGGTCTTCAATGTGATCGCGGTGGCGTGCGACAGCGCCTGAGGTCTGGTCGCGGCCACCACGCGGAGCTGGTTCGCCCGCTCACCGAAGCGGCTTTCCCTGGTCGGCGGGGTCGGTGGGCTCACGATGATCGGCCTCGGCGTCACCGTCGCCGCGACGGGCCGCAAGGATTAGGGCCTTTCGTTTGGGTGGGCGCCGACGAGGTGCCCGTGGCGTGGGTCCTTCTCAACGGGCCCGCCCCGGGCTGGTAAGGGCTCGATGTGAACCGAACAGGCGGGCAAGCCGTAGAGACCTGAGCCCGGCCGCTCCCTTTGGAAGCCGCCATCACCCGGCCCCCTGGGGGCCGCCCCTGTCAACGTGTCGGACAATTTATCGGAGAACAAAATGACGAAAGAACCTTCGGAACGTAAACCCCACGTCGTTCAATCGGATGAGTATAAGACGTACGTGTTGAACGAGTGGATGAAGTCCAACAAGACTCAGCTTGCCTTCGTGGAGGATTACAACAAGAGGCCCTGGGTGCAGGAAAACCCCGGGGCGCGAGAAATCGAACGTTCGAATCTCAGCAGGTGGGCGAAATTGGCGAGGGAGAATCCGGACAGGTTCCCTGGACTGAAAAGCGAGATGCCGGAATCCTCGAACAAACCCCGCACCGTTCATTCGGATAAGTATAAGACGTACGTGTTGAGCGAGTGGAGGGAGTCCGGCAAGAGTCAGCTTGAGTTCGCGGCGGATTACAACAAGAGGCCCTGGGTGCAGGAAAACTCCCGGGCGCGAAAAATCAACCATCGGAATCTCCGCAACTGGGCGAAAGTGGCGAGGGAGAATCCAGGCAGGTTCTCCGGGCTGGAAAGCGAAATGCCGGAATCCTCGGGGGAATTGCGGGCCGATCACAGCGGGCACTCTGCTGACGGGCAGGGAGCGTACGAGCAGGCGGTGGCCGGTCTCGATCCGTCCGATATACAGGACCTGTGGGAACTTGTGGATGCCCAGCTCGTCGACCCCCCGTTCATGAACCCTTCCGCATACTCTGCCGATGGTCCGTCCGAAACACACGACACCCAGGTCTCTTACGCCCCCTACCCGGAAGGCCCGTTCTCCTATGGACAGGAGTCCGGGCAGGGTCCTTACGACGTTGCTGGCGGAGCGTATGCGATGCCGCAGGGAATGGGACAGCTGACGGTCGCGGCCCCCACGAATCCCTCCGCGGCGTACGCCGCGCCCGACCCGTTCGGCAGCGGTCAGTCCGGCGGTCAGGGAGGGTGGCCGCCGGGTGTGGCCGTATCCACGTACCCGGTCAACTTTTTCGCCGGTGAAGTCCGCCAGTACAACGCCTGGTCGGCCGGCGACCACAACAATACGTCCGGCCCGTCCGCCGGCTACCAGCAACCCGCACCCGCCGCGCAGAACAAGGACAAAGGCAAAACGAAGGGCCAACGGCGCTGAGCTCCAACCCCGGGTCGAGCCCTTCACCACACCTCAACCCGAAGTGGAAAAGCCCGCTGACCTCGATCTTTCGTGAGGGTACGTCGACGGAGTCGGTGGACCCTGAGCCGGTCGCCCTCGCCCCGCTCACACTCACCGTGGCCGAAGCGGAACAACTCCATGCCGCGCTCTGCTAAGCCCTGAGTGGCGCGCCCGTATCCGCCGACGCGCCGGAGTGCCGTCAGCCGATCCAGTGCGCCGCCGGCTGGGCCGGTCCGGGAAGCCCGTAATTCCGTACCGCTCTGGCCCCATGGACCGTTACGCGGTCAGCCCCGCCAGCGGTAGCGGCGTTCCGGGCGGCCCGTGCCTCCGTAGCGCAGGGTGATCTCCGCCCGGCCCGTCGTCGCGAAGTACTCCAGGTAGCGGCGCGCGCTCACCCGCGACAAGGCGCCCGCCTCGGCGCATTCCGTGGCCGAGAGGCCGTCCTCGTGTTCGCGCAGGACGCGTTCGACCAGGTCGGCCGTGTGTGGCGCCAGGCCCTTCGGGAGACCGCGGCTGCCGGGCGGGCGGGTGCCGAAGATGTGGTCCACGTCTTCCTGGCGCGCCTCGCCCATACCGGCCAGCCGCGAGCGCAGGGACGCGACATGGCGCAGCTGCTCCTGGAGCGCCGCCTGACTGAACGGTTTGATCAGATAGTGCAGGGCGCCGGCCCGCAGCGCCGCCCTGATCACCCCCGCGTCCCGCGCCGCCGTGATGAACAGGGCGTCGACGCCATTGGGTCTTCGGTCCCGTTCCTCCGCCGCCCGTAGCTCGCGCAGCACGGCGATACCGTCCATATCGGGCAGATAAATGTCAAGTAGGACAAGGTCCGGCGACAGCCGCTCGGCGGCGCGCAGGGCTTCCGCGCCGCTGTGAGCCACTCCGACGACCGTGAACCCGTCCATCGCCGACACATAGCGGCTGTGCAGCTTCGCGACCATGAAGTCGTCGTCCACCACCAGCACTTTCATCACGCGGACACGCTAGGCCGCGACCACAACGACCACAACGTCCGTTGATTCCGGAAGAGAGACAGCTTGTTAACGCGAAGGCAACATGTGGCCCACTTCACAGCACGTCTCTCAACTCTTCACGCACAGCATTCCGAAAGGCGGCACACGTGCGATTGCGCACCCCCCTGGCCCTGCTGGGGTCGGCGCTGCTGGTGCTGGTGGGGCCGCCGCTGCTCACGCCGAGCAGCGGTGCCGACACCGGTACCCAGATACCCGGCCTGCGCTTCATGGTCCCCAACACACCCGGCGGCGGTTACGACATCACCGCGAGGACCCTGGCCAAGAACGTCGAGGACGCCGAAATCACCCACAACGTCGAGGTGTTCAACCTGCCCGGCGCGGGCGGCACCGTTGGCCTCACCCGGCTCGTCAGCGAGCACGGCAACGGCAAGCTCGCGATGTCCATGGGGCTCGGGGTGGTCGGCGCCGTCCGCACCAACAAGCTGCCCAAGACTCTCGCCGACACGACCCCGATCGCCCGGGTCACCGAAGAGTCGGACATCGTCGTCGTCGGCAAGGGCTCCCCGTACAAGACCCTCGACGACCTGCTCACCGCGTGGAAGGCCAACCCGGCCAAGGTGCCGGTCGGCGGTGGCTCCTCGCCTGGCGGGCCCGACCATCTCGCCCCCATGCTGATGGCGAAGGCCACCGGTATCGCGCCGAAGACCGTCAACTACGTGGCGTTCGACGGCGGTGGCGAACTCCTCGCCTCGATCCTCGGCAACAAGGTCTCCTTCGGCGTCTCCGGCGTCGGCGAATACCTCGACCAGATCGAATCCGGCGACCTGCGGGTCCTCGCGGTCACCGGACCCGAGCGGATTCCCGGCGTCGACGCCCCCACGCTGCGCGAGTCCGGTGTCGACACCGTGTTCACCAACTGGCGCGGCATCGTCGCACCACCCGGCATCTCCGACGCCGAACGCGCCAAGCTTCTCGCCCTCTTCGAGAAGCTTCACGACTCGCCCCAGTGGCGGGAATCCCTCAAGAAGAACGGCTGGAGCGACGCCTTTCTGACCGGTGAGAAGTTCGGCGACTTCCTCGCCGCGGAAGACCGGCGCGTGGACTCCGTCCTGAAGGAGCTGGGACTGTGACGACGACCACGGATCAACCGTCCGGGCCGTCCCGGAACGAGGCCGGCGCCCGCGCCTGGCTGCGCGAGCACTCCGAACTCGGCGTCGGACTCCTCCTGCTCGTCCTCGGCGTCCTCGTCCTCACCGACGCGCTCACCATGAACGTCGACATCACCCAGCGCGGCCCCGTCGGTCCCAAGACCGTTCCGGTCGTTGTCGGCATCGGCCTGCTCGTCGTCGCCGTGCTGCTCACCCTCGACGTCCTGCGCGGCGGTCGCGGCGAGGCGGAGGGCGGCGAGGACATCGACCTGGCGGAGCCCAGCGACTGGCGGACCGTACTGCTGCTCGCCGGTGTCTTCCTCGGCAACGCCGTCCTCATCGGCCCGCTCGGCTTCCCGATCTCCGGCGCCCTGCTCTTCTGGGGCTCGGCGTATGCGCTCGGCAGCCGCCACTACGACCGTGACCCACTCATCGCCGCGGGCCTCTCGCTCGTCACCTACGTCCTCTTCAACAACCTGCTTGGTGTCCCCCTCCCCGGTGGCCCGCTGATGGGGGTGCTGTAACCGATGGACTCCCTGAACTCGCTCATCGACGGATTCGGTACGGCGCTCACGCCGATGAATCTGTTCTGGGCCGCGCTAGGTGTGCTGCTCGGCACGGCCATCGGGGTCCTGCCGGGCATCGGCCCCGCCATGGCGGTCGCGCTGCTGCTCCCGGTGACCTACGGGCTCGAACCGACCGGCGCCTTCATCATGTTCGCCGGTATCTACTACGGCGCGATGTTCGGCGGCTCCACCACGTCCATCCTGCTCAACACACCTGGTGAGAGCGCCTCCGTGGTGGCCGCGATCGAGGGCAACCCGATGGCCAAGAGCGGGCGCGGTGCCCAGGCCCTCGCGGCGGCGGCCGGCGGGCACTTCGCCGGAGGCATGATCGGCACGATGCTGCTGGTCCTCCTCGCTCCCGCCGTCGCGTCGCTCGCCGTGGACATCGGCGCCCCCGACTACTTCGCGATCATGGTGCTGGCGTTCATCGCCGTCACCTCCGTCCTCGGTTCGTCCCGGATCCGCGGTTTCGCCTCACTGCTCATCGGTCTCACCATCGGGCTGGTCGGCCTCGACCAGATGACCGGACAGCAGCGGCTGACCTTCGGCTCGCTCCAACTCGCGGACGGCGTCGATGTGGTGATCGTCGCGGTCGGGCTCTTCGCGATCGGCGAGGCCCTCTGGGTCGCCGCCCATCTGCGGCGTACCTCGGGCGAGGCGATCCCGGTCGGTCGTCCCTGGCTCGGCAAGGAGGACCTGCGTCGGACCTGGCGGCCCTGGCTGCGCGGACCGCTCATCGGATTCCCGTTCGGCGCGATCCCGGCCGGTGGCGCGGACATGACCACGTTCCTCTCGTACGTCACCGAGAAGCGACTTTCCAAGAACAAGGCGGAGTTCGGCAAGGGCGCCATCGAAGGCGTCGCCGGGCCCGAATCGGCGGCCACGGCCTCGGCAGCTGGGACGCTGGTCTCGATGCTGACCCTCGGACTGCCGACGACCGCCATCGCCGCCGTGATGCTCGCCGCCTTCCAGCAGTACGGCATCCAGCCAGGACCGCTGCTCTTCGAACGCGAACCCGAGCTGGTCTGGGGCCTGATCGCCTCGCTCTTCATCGGCCTGGTGCTGCTGCTCGCGCTCAACCTGCCGCTCGCGCCGGTCTGGGCCAAGCTGCTGCGCGTCCCGCGCCCCTATCTCTACGCGGGCATCCTCTTCTTCGCGGCCGTCGGCGCGTACGCGGTCGGCGGGGAGGCGCTGGACCTGGTCATCCTGCTGATCATCGGTCTGATCGGCTTCGGCATGCGGCGGTACGGACTGCCGGTGCTGCCGGCCGTGATCGGTGTCATCCTGGGCCCGGCCGCCGAAAACCAGCTGCGGCGCGCGCTCCAGATCAGCGACGGAAGCGTGACCGGACTGGTCAACACACCCTTCTCCGTGACGGTGTACGCGGTGATCGTGCTGCTGCTCGCCTGGCCGGGGGTGAAGAAGCTGATCGCGCTGCGCCGTGACCGCGGTGACCGTAGTGACCGCGGCGACCGCGCCGATGTGACCGTGTGAGGGACGAGGCCGGGCCGTACGAAGGTTGAGCCACGGCCGGCCCCTGCCCTGCCTCAGCGCCGCCTCGCGACCGCCACCCCGGTGGTCGCGGGGCGGCGACGTAGATCCGTCACGAGGTCAGGGGCGTTGTCAGTGGCGGCTGTCACCATCGGGGCATGACCACGATCGACTGGGATTCCCTCGCCGACTCCTTCGACCAGGAGCCCGACCACGGGCTGCTCGACCCGGCCGTCCGTGCCGCCTGGGCCGCCCGGCTGGGCGGCTGGCTGCCCGGAGCGCCCTCCCGGGTGCTCGACCTCGGGTGCGGTACGGGCAGTCTGGCCCTGCTCGCCGCCGAGCAGGGCCATCAGGTGACGGCCGTCGATCTCTCGCCCCGCATGGTGGGTCTGGCGAGGACCAAGCTCGCGGGTACGGACGCGGAGGTGCTGGTCGGTGACGCGGGGCGGCCACCGGTGGGAGAGCGGACGTTCGACGTGGTCCTGGTCCGCCATGTGCTCTGGGCGCTGCCCGATCCCGAAGAGGCCCTGCGGCACTGGACATCGCTGCTGCGACCGGGCGGCCGGCTGGTACTGATCGAAGGGGTCTGGTCCGGTACGGGCCTGCCCGCCGCGCGGCTCACCGCGGCCCTGGCCCCCCTCGCCGAACGGGTCCACCACGAGCGGCTGTCGTCGGAGCCCGCCCTGTGGGGCCGCCCCGTCGACGACGAGCGGTACGCGCTGATCGCCCGGACGGCCCCGACCCCGCGCCATACCGAGGTCGTCGACGTCCATCTGATCCTGCGCAGGGGCGACGAGGTGCTGCTCGCCCGCCGCTCCGGCACGGGATACGGGGACGGCCTGCTCAACGGACCCTCCGGACATGTCGAGCGGGGCGAGGACGTCCGTACGGCCATGATCCGTGAGGCGTACGAGGAGATCGGTGTCGAGCTGACCCCCGCCGATCTGCGCGTCGCGCTGGTCATGCAGCACCGGGGACCGGCCGGACAGCCCCGGATCGGCTGGTTCTTCGAGGCCGGGTACGGCGCGGGGGGCGAGCCGTACAACCGGGAGCCGGAGAAGTGTTCCGGCCTCTCCTGGCATCCGCTGTCCGCGCTTCCGGACGATCTGGTCGCCTACTGCCGCGCGGGCCTCGACGCCTACCGCGCCGGCGAACGGTTCGTCATCCACTGGCATGAGGACGGCGACCCGATCGCCCACACCCCGGGCATCCCCGACCGGTCGGTCATCCTGCCCGCCACCCTCGATCACGCGTTCCGTCGCGTTCCGGCCACCCCTGCCGTGTACCGCCCGGTGGTGGTGGGTCGTGGGGGAGAATCGGTCCGTGACCTTGAAGATCGTGATCGACCCGGCCGCCACGACCGCACCGTATGAACAACTGCGTGCCCAAATCTCCGCCAAGGCGCGGTCCGGCACGCTGCCGGTCGGATACAGACTCCCGACCGTACGGGGGCTCGCCGAGGAACTGGGACTGGCCGCCAACACCGTCGCCAAGGCATATCGCGCGCTGGAGACCGACGGGGTGATCGAGACGCGTGGCAGAAACGGTACGTTCGTCGCCGCCGCGGGGGAGGCAGCCGAGCGCGAGACCGCGGCGGCGGCACGGACCTACGCGGAGCGCGCCCAGCGACTGGGGCTCGGCCGGGCCGCCGCGCTCGCCGCGGTGGAGGAGGCCGTACGCGCCGTCTACGCCAAGTGACCGGAGGCGGCGCGAGCCCCTCGCCGCGCGACGGGCGCGGGACGTGGGCGCCGACGGTATCAGTGGTATCGGAGATACCAGGGCGTCAGAGGCGTCAGACGTATCAGACGTATCCGACGTATCAGGGGTGTCAGACGACGTAGCAGAGGTGTCGGACGTATCAGAGGTAGAGGCCCGCGTCCTCGCCCGTGTGCTGGGCGGGGACCGACGCCGGTCCGGTGCCCCGGCGCAGCGCGTACAGCTCCGCCAGCGTCGCCCCCTCCCGGCCGACCGCCGTCTCCCAGTCGCCGTCCTCCCGGCTCAGCCAGGACAGCGCCTCCGGACGGGTCAGCGAGCCGACCTCGATCCTGGCCAGACAGCGGCCCGGCCGGACCACGGCCGGATGCAGCCGCTCCAGATCCTCGTTGGTCGTCACGCCCACCAGGACGTTCCTGCCCTGGCCGAGCAGTCCGTCGGTGAGGTTCAGCAGCCGCGAAAGCGCCTGGCCCGCCGTGTGCTTGGCCTCACCGCGGATCAGTTCGTCGCAGTCCTCCAGGAGCAGCAGCCGCCAGCGGCCCTTGGCCGAGCCGTCGTCCTCGCCGATCGCGATGTCCATCAGATAGCCGACGTCGTTGAAGAGCCGCTCCGGGTCGAGCACACAGTCCACCTGGCACCAGTCGCGCCATGACCGGGCCAGCGTCCGCAGCGCGGAGGTCTTGCCCGTGCCCGGCGGGCCGTGCAGCAGAAGCAGCCGGCCCGCGATGTCGTCCGGGGTCACCTTCATCAACCGGTCCATCGCGTCGGCCACCGGCGCGGTGTAATTGGGCCTCACCTCGTCCCAGGTACCCGCCGCGATCTGCCGGGTGGTGCGGTGCGGGCCGCGGCGCGGCGAGACGTACCAGAAGCCCATGGTCACGTTCTCGGGCTGCGGCTCCGGCTCGTCCTGCGCGCCGTCCGTCACCTGGTGGTGGATCTTCTCGGCCAGTTCGGAGCTGACCGCCGTCACCGTGACATCGGCGCCGCGGTTCCAGCGGGACACCAGCAGCGTCCAGCCGGCGCCCTCGGCGAGGGTCGCGCTGCGGTCGTCGTCGCGGGCGGCGCGCAGCACGGTCGCGTCCGGCGGCAGCAGGGTCACACCCGTTCTGACCCGGTCGATCGTGGAGCTGTGGGAGTACGGCTGCTCGCCCGTGGCGAAGCGGCCGAGGAACAGCGCGTCGACCACATCCGAGGGCGAATCGCTGTCGTCGACGTTGAGCCGGATCGGCAGGGCGTCCTGAGGCTTGGCAGACATGCCGCCCATGATCCGGCACAGGGGCGGCCGATGCACGGTGTTTTGCCCTGTGGCGGCCGCTAGGGCCTTTCGTTCGGATCTCGCCGGGCTCGGGGTTCCAGGGCCCGTCCGCACGGGCCCCGGCCCGCCCGTACCCGTATCCGTCATCCGGGACCGGCCGCGATCCGGCGGCTCAACTCCCGGGCGATCGGTCCCGCCCGCCGGGCGCGGCGCACCATCGCGTATCCCTTGGTCAGCACCCGGTCCCCGGCGAACGCGCGGCCGACCGATCTGCCCTCCACCAGGCGTGAGAAGTCCTCGATGCCCGTGGTGCGGCGTACCGTCACCCGCGCGAGGGCGTAAGGGCCCTGGCTCCGGCGGGCGAGCGCGTTTCGTACGGCGAGCGACTGCGCGAACCCCGCCGCGCGGACCGTACGCCGTACGCGCCGGCTGGAGTAGCCGTACGGATAGGCGAAGGAGACGGGCGGGGTGCCCAGCTCCGTCGCGATGATCTCCCGGCAGCGCCGGATCTCGAAGCCGAGCCGTCGATCGTCGAGCTGGTCCAGTTGCGGATGAGTGTGGCTGTGGCCGCCGATCTCCGTACCGGCTGCGGCCAGTTCGCGCACCTGGTCCCAGTCGAGCATGGTGTCCGGCGCGCCGCCCTCGTCGTACGGCCCGCGCAGCCACCCCGTCGTGACGAACAGCGTGGCGGGGAAGGCGTACGGGGCGAGAGCGGGCAGGGCGTGCCGGTGCACGCCCTCGTAGCCGTCGTCGAAGGTGATCAGCACGGGCCGCCGCGGCAGCGGCGTGCCCGTGCGCCAGGCATCGGCGAGACCTGCCGCGGTCATGGGCGTGAACCCGCGCGTGTGCAGCAGCTCCATCTGCTCACCGAACGCCTCGGGCGAGACGGACAGCGCGTACGTGGCGGCCGGGGGCCGGGGCCCGACGGCGTGGTACATGAGGATCGGTACGGCGGTGCCCGTCTCGCCCCGGCTCACGCGACAGCGCCCCGGGGGCCGGTGCGTCCGGTGCGCGCTACGGCGGCCCTCTCCACCGGCCCTGACCCGACCGGCCCTGACCCGGGCGGCCCTGGTTCCCATGGAACGGGTTCCACCGGACGCGGCTTCACCGGAGCTGTCTTGATCGGACCGGAGGAGAAGGCGACGCCCCCGCCCCGGCTTCGGAAGAGGCCCACCAGATAGCCGGCGGTCGTCATCGTCACCCCGGCGACGATCACGCCGGCGCGGCCGAGACCATTCGGCCGCCCCCGCAACGCGTCGCGCACGCCGCGCACCACACCCGCCGGAAGCACGCGGGTGGTGTAGCGGCGCTCGGACGCGAGCCCCATCTCCACCCCCACGCTCCTGGCGACCAGCGCCTTCGACAGCCCCTCGGCGTAGGTACGCGTACGGAAGTAGCCGAGCCGCGTGCGGACCGTCGGCACCTTGTGGTGAATGACCGACCGGTCGTCGATCAGGATCACCGCGCCCGGCACGGCCGAGGCGAGCCGGATGCACAGCTCCGTCTCCTCGCAGCCCAGCGGACGCTTGTCGCCGTCGCGTCCGATCCCCGTCGCGAACCCCCCGGCCGCGTCGAACGCGGTGCGCCGGAAGGAGGCGTTGCCGCCGAGCACATTGCGCACCCGCGCCGTGCCGTGCGGCAGTCCCCGGTACGTACAGCCGACAACCCAGTCGAACTCCTCGGGGAACCACCCCGGCCTGCTCCCCGAGGCCCAGACCGGTAGCGTCCGCCCGCCGACCGCCAGCACGCGCGGATCGTCGTACGCCTCGTCGAAGAAGCGCAGCCAGTCCCGCTCGGCGACGGCGTCGTCGTCGAGGAACGCGACCAGCTCGCCGCGGGCGGCGGCGATGCCGGTGTTGCGGCCCGCGGAGAGCCCGCGCGGGCCCGCGTTGGCGAGCACCCGCACCTCTCCGCGCGCCGCGTGCTCCCGGTACTCCCGGCGGAGCCGTGCGAGCAGAGCCGCGTTGTGGTCGACCACGAGAAGTGTCTCCAGGGCCGGCAGTGACTGGTGCCGTACCGAGTCGACGGCCGCGAGGATGTCGTCCCAGCGGTCCTCGGTATAGACGCAGATCACCACGGAGAACGGCCGCCAATGGCGGGGTCGGGGAGGACGGGGAGCGCGCGGGGGAGGGTGGTGGCGGTGGTGAGCACGGGTCACAACACCTCACCCCCGGGCATCGTGGGTGCCACGGGGACGACAGGGACCGCCGGGATGGTGAACCGGAGACCGGCCGGACGCCGATGGACCGCCCGGACCGACCGGGGGATACCCCTCTCGCGCAGTATCACCCGCAGCACCCGGATGCCGTCACGGACGGCTCTCAGATTGCTGACGCCATGGATCCGGTCGTATTCGTGGCTCGGAATCTCCTGCACCCTCAACCCGGCCTTCACCACCCGGATGTTCATCAGGGTCTCGACCTCGAACCCGGTGCAGTCGAGCGTGATCTCGTCCAGGCAGTGGCGCCAGAAGGCGTTGTAGCCGTAGCAGAGATCGGTGTACCGGGCGCCGAACTTGGCGTTGACCACGGCGCAGAGCACCCAGTTGCCGAGCTTGCGGATCGGCGTCATGTCGTCCGTACCACCGCCGTTGGCGAAGCGCGAGCCCTTCGCGAAGTCGGCGCCGGAGACGAGGGCCGACACATAGGAGACGATCTCCTGCCCGTCGGCCGAGCCGTCCGCGTCGACCATCACGATGATGTCGCCGGTGCAGGCGGCGAAGCCGCTGATCAGGGCGTCACCCTTGCCTTTGCCGCGCTGTTCCACGACCTTCACGTCCGGCCGCAGCGTACGGGCGACCCGGACGGTGTCATCGGTCGAATTGCCGTCCACGAGCACGACTTCATGGATCCAGCCGGGCAGGGATCTGAAGACATACGGAAGGTTCTCCGCCTCGTTCATCGCCGGAATCACGACGCTCACGGGCGGGGCGATCGCCAAATGAGAGGAGACGGGCCGATAAGGCCGCTCGCTCACCGGACTTGGCTGACTCGCCATGGTCCGGGACGGAATGATCAATGGATCTTCGCCTGAGGATTCCGGGCGCAGAACAGCGCTCACTTGTCACTTTCCCTCTCGTCCGGTGGACCGCCCGCCCCCGGGCGGTCCGGCTGTGTTTCCGGTTCGAAAGGGGGGTTCTCACCCCGGCCATGACGGCATGGAACGTAGAACTCCCGCTGGACGGGTGAGCGTTGGAACGTGTCGCGCGGCATGCGACTCGGCACCGCACGCGGTCACCGAGTGCGGCCACCCCCCTACCGCGACCCGCGCCGGGAGCCAACGCGACGCTTGAGCCCTCCCCTTGAGCCATGCGTGCGATGGGCCGATGCGGGTGGATGTACGACGGTATTGATGCTTGGGACCCTATGGCAAGACCTGGAACCTCGGAGCGGTTTTCGCTTCTTTGGTCGTACATCGCCGGTCACATCCGTAACCTCCCTGATCGACTCCATTCAAACAGGGGTGAATTATGTGCTTCTGCCGCTTCAGCAGGGAAGCCTCTGAGAATGTTCTTGGCATGGACACTTCCAGCGAACTGAACTGCCTGGTAACAAAGTTGAGGCAGCAATCCTGCTAGGAGAGGTCTTATGAAACTGTCCCGCATCACTGCGTTCTCGTCCTCGCTCCTGCTGGGCGCCGTGCTGGCTCTCACCGGAGCCGCCACGGCCCAGGCGGCGGACTCGGCGGCAGCCGTCGACTATGTGGCGCTCGGCGACTCGTACTCCTCGGGCGTCGGCTCCGGCAGCTACGACAGCGCGAGCGGCAGCTGCAAACGCACCCCCAAGGCGTACCCCGCCCTCTGGGCGGCCGCCAACGCACCCGCCTCGTTCGCGTTCACCGCTTGTTCCGGTGCCCGTACGGGTGATGTGACCGCCAGTCAGCTGGGCCCGGTCAACTCGGGAACCGATCTCATCAGCATCAGCATCGGCGGGAACGACGCCGGCTTCGCGGATGTGATGACCACCTGTGTGCTCCAGTCCGAGTCGACCTGCCTCAGCCGGGTCGCGCAGGCGCGCGCCTACGTCGACAGCACGCTGCCAGGAAACCTCAACTCGGTGTACACGGCGATCAGATCGAAGGCGCCGTCGGCCCGCGTGGTCGTCCTCGGCTATCCGCGCTTCTACCAGCTCAACGGCAACTGCATCGCGGGGCTGAGCGAGGCGGAGCGGTCCGCGATCAACGCCGCCTCCGACCATCTCAACGCGGCGACCGCCAAGCGCGCGGCCGACTACGGCTTCACCTTCGCCGATGTGGCCGGCGCCTTCACCGGCCATGAGATCTGCTCCGGCTCGGCGTGGCTGCACAGCGTGAACTGGCTCAACATCGGCGAGTCGTACCACCCCACCGCCGCCGGTCAGTCGGGCGGCTATCTGCCGGCCTTCCGTTCGGCGGCCTGACGGGCCTGACGGGTGCGACGGGTGTGACGGTCGTGACGATCTGACGTCGTGACGATGGCGGGGCCGGTGACCGGGGTCTGATGACGCCGGAACCGGCCCCGCCGCACGCACCGGCCGGGATGCGGCGAAGTGTCCAACTCGCCCTGAAATAAGATGGATCGGGCGATGGTGGTCACTACCCGTACGGGTGTGGTCAATCGCAAAGGCGGTATACACGAGTGTCCGGGTGGGGCGATAGGGTTAACCTGCCCGGGCCGGGTGCCCTCGTACGGGTGGGGAGTGAAATGAAACAGATAACGGTGCACAGCAGGGCGCGAGTCCCTGCGATCACATGCGGGAGCAGCGCGTCCAGTTCGCGCCTCGACCGCCATCTCTCGGTGCTCGGCGGTCCCGCCGTGCCCCAGCGGGAGACGGCCGAGGCGACGCTGTTGATGCAGGAGCTGACGTCGCGTGACAGCTCGGAGACGCACGGAAGCAAGGGCGCGCGCGTCTCGCTCTTCGCGCCGCTGCGGCGGCTGCGCCGGACGCTGTTCGGCAGCCGCCGCTGATCCTCACGGCTCCAGGCGTTGGCGCGCCGCACCGTGAGGGCGTGACCGCCCCACGGCGTTTTCGCGTCCCCAACTGCCCGAGCTCGCCCGAGCGTTCCCGCGTGTGCTCGGGTGATCACGCCGCCCGGCGCAGCGCCGCACTCCCTCGTCCGTCATCCCCAACGGCCCGCGGCGGTGCGCCGGACCACGCCCGGCGCGTGACCTTCTCGGGCGACGACCCGGCCGGTGATCCACTCCCCGACACCGGTCCGGGCCGGCCGCCCGCGCACATCGCCCCCGGCTCCCTCCTCGCCCGTCACTTTCCGGCGTACCGCCGTACCGCGAGCGGTACGAACAGCGCGAGCAGCAGCAGCGAGCACAGCAGCGATCCGGCCACCGGATGCGCCACCGGCCAGGCCGCGTCCGCGGCCGGTGCGGCATTGCCACAGAGATCGCGGATGGCCGTGGCGAGCGCGCTGATCGGGTTCCACTCCGCGAGCACGCGCAGCCAGCCGGGCAGCCCCTCCGCCGGGATGTACGCGTTGGAGAGCAGCGGCAGGATGAATGTCACCGCGCCGAGCTGACCGGCCACTTCCTCATTTCGGATGAGCAGGCCGAGATACGTACCGACCCAGTTGGCCGCGAACCGGAAGAGCAGCAGCAGTCCGAGGGCCCCGAGCGCGCCGGGTACGCCGCCCTCGATCCGCCACCCCACCGCGATCCCCACCAGCAGCAGCGGCACCATCCCCACGGCCGTGGTCAGCAGATCCGCCGCGGTCTGCCCCAGCGGTACGGCGACCCTGCTCATCGGCAGCGTCAGAAACCGGTCCATGACCCCGCGCTGCACGTCCTGCGACGCCTGGAACATCCCCGTCATGATGCCGCCCGCGGCCGTCGCGGCGAGCAGGCCGGGCACGAGATACGCGCGGTACTGCTCACCCGGCATCGCCAGCGCGCTGCCGAAGACATAGCCGAAGAACAGCAGCATGTTGACCGGCATGGCCTGGGTGAGGATCACCACGCCCGGCGCGTGCCTGATCCGCTGGAGGTGACGTCCGAGGACGGCACCGCTGTCGTACGCGATCGCGTTCACGCGGCGTGCTCCTTGTCGTGTCGCCCGTTGTGCTTGCGGGCAGGTGACTCGTCATGTCGGTGCGGGGCGCGGGGTTCCGTACGGTCGGTCAGTCGCAGGAAGACCTCGTCGAGCGTCGGCGGACGCAGGCTCGCGTCGGCCACCGGCACCCCCGCCGTGTCCAGCTCCCGCACCAGCCGGGGCAGGGTCAGGGCCGGGTCCTTCGCCACGGCCCCCGCGGTACGGCGCTCCCGGTCGAGTGTGGGTTCGGCGCCGGTCAGCTGGTCGAGTACGGCCGCCGCCGCGAGGATCGCCGTCTCCAGCGCGGCCCGGGTGGGCTGCTCGGCGAGGACGACCTCCGCGTACGAGCCGATGCGCGCCTTCAGTTCGGCCGGGGTGCCGCGGTGGGCGGCCCGGCCCCGGTCGATCAGCACGATGTCATCGGCCAGCCGGTCGGCCTCCTCCAGATACTGCGTGGTCAGCAGGATCGTGGTGCCCCGGTCGGCGAGTTCGCGCACGGCCCGCCAGATCTGGTTGCGGCTGTGCGGGTCGAGCCCGGTGGTCGGCTCGTCGAGGAACAGCACCTGGGGCCTGGTCAGCAGGCTGGCGGCCAGATCGAGCCGCCGCCGCATGCCGCCGGAGTAGGTCCGTGCCGCCCGGTCCGCCGCGTCCGTCAGCTCGAAGCGCTCCAGCAGCTCATCGGCGCGGGCCCGGCCCGCCGGGCCCCTGATGCGGAGCAGCTTGGCGAAGAGCCGCAGGTTCTCCCGGCCCGTCAGCTCGCCGTCGACGGAGGCGTACTGGCCGGCGACCCCGATCGCCCGGCGCACCGCGCGCGGATCGGCGATCACGTCATGCCCGGCGACCAGGGCGGTGCCCGCGTCGGGCGTGGTGAGGGTGGTCAGGATCCGTACGGCGGTGGTCTTGCCCGCGCCGTTCGGCCCGAGCACCCCGCAGACCGTGCCCTCCGCGACGGCCAGATCCAGGCCGCGAAGCGCGTGCACATCGGCGCCGTAGCGCTTCTCCAGACCTTCACTAAGTACAGCGTACGTAGTTGTCATGCGGCTCACCGTAGCGCACTACGTACGTTGTACGTAACTAAGATGGTGGACGAGGTGATGATCGATGGCGGGGCGACCTGCTGAACCCGAAGTGATCTGGGCACGCCCGGAACGGTCAGGACGCGGCCCCAAGCCGGCGTTCAGCCGCGCCGACATCGCGGCGGCGGCCTGCCGTATCGCCGACGCGGGCGGCCTCGACGCCGTGACCATGCGCCATGTCGCCGCCGAACTGGGCTGCGGCACGATGTCGCTCTACAACTACGTGCCGCGCAAAGAGGATCTGTACGAGCTGATGGTCGACCGGGTCTCCGGTGAGTACGACCTGCCCGAGAAGCCCACCGGGGACTGGCGGGCCGATCTGACGGCCCTCGCGCACCGGGCCCGCGCGATCATGCACCGGCATCCCTGGATGTCCCGGCTGATGTCGGCGGTCTACGGGCTGAGCCCGAACACGATGCGGTACCTCGAATACAGCCTGAGCTGCCTGGACGAGTTGGATGTGTCCTTCGGCGAGAAAATGGAGCTGGTGGCCATGGTCAACGGGGTCGTGACGACCTATGTCGCCAATGAGCTCCAGACCGCCGAGCGCACCAAGTCCCTGCCCTGGTCGGCGGAGAAGGAGCACGCCGTGCGCATGGCCTATCTGGGGCGTGAGATCGCCTCCGGCCGCTATCCACGCATGGCGGCGGCGTTCGCGGAGGATTCGGGACCGGTCGACATGGAGGCCGTCTTCGACCGGGCGCTCGCGCGGGTCCTCGACGGGTTCGACGCCCGGCGGCCCAAGACGTCCTGATACGCCCCGGCCGCCGCGCGGCGGGCGCGAGCCCCGCCCTCCGGGCGGACGGCGCCCTGGGTCGGACAGGCCCGGGTCGGACGGGCCGCGGTCAGACGGGCCCGGGTCAGATCAGCGCGAACTGGCCGTCCGGTCCCTCCTCATGATGGTCCAGCACGGAGGCCGGCCGCCGGGCCGCCGCCGGGACCGGCAGCACGCCCGCGGCGCGCAGCTCCGCCGTACCGATCTCCGGGCCGTCCCCGCGCAACCGGGCCTGAAGCGGCCGGAGTTCGGCCAGCAGCGCCAGGACGGTGATCAGCTCAAGCAGTTCCGAGGTCCACTCCCGCGGCCACTCCGACGGGCGGATCGCCGCCAGCGTCCCCGGCTCGGGGCGGGCCGTACGGCGCTTGAACCACAGCTCCAGCGTCCGTACGCCGCCCACCGTGAACTCCCACGCCCCGGCCGGTACGGGGGAGATCCGGCCGGAGCCGAGCCGGAGCACCTCGTCCCCGGGGTCGTACGCGATCGCCTCCGGCCGGGCCGGAACGGCGGCCCGCACATAGGGACGGCGGCCACCGGGCAGCCGGGGGCGCTCACCCCCGTGCGCCCCGCGCAACTGGATCCGCGTCAGCCGCCGCCCCAACTCGACCCCGGAGGCCCACACGGCGGGATCGGCGGTCAGCGGGACCGCGCAGCCGGCCGGGGTGCCCACGGCGACCGCCAGGGCCCAGGCGAGCACGTCCTCGGCGGTGACCTCCTGGCCGTACCGCGCGGCCAGCAGGGCGGTCAGCCCGGGGGCCAGATTGGGTTCCACACCGCCGGGACGGCGGTAGAGCGGCCGGATCCTGCCCGGCCGCCCGGCCGGGGAGCGGCCGTCCGGGAGCACCGCGCCGACCAGCAGCGCGGGCCCGGCCGCCGCCGGTACGAACCCCTGCTCCATGGCGAAGACCTGATGGTCGTCGGCGACCCGCCACAGCTCGGGGCGGGCCGCGTCGATCAGCCGGTGGTCGGGGATCAGCCACTGCTCGTCGAACGGCCCGTGCAGTACGCGGACCGGTTCGGGGCACCGCCCCGACTCCCGCGCGAACCGCCCGGTACCGGTGGCCCGGCCCGGCAGCGCGGCGACCGCGCTGTACGGCGTACGCGCCCGGGTCGGCCCGAACAGCGCCTCTCGCTCGGCGCCCTCGGCCCGTACGAGCCGGTCCCAGCGCGCGGTGAGGGAGGGCCGGTCGGGGGCGAGGATCCACTCCCTGCCGAACCGCAGCGGGGGCGTCGACCACGGCATGAGATCGCTGAGCAGCGGGCTCTCGTCCGTGGCCCCGGACCGCGTCGCCGTCATGCGGACCGTCCCTCCCGTCGGTCTGTGCGCCCTCGATGGCATGCTATCGGCCACCGCGTACCGGCCGCCGGGGCGGTTTGCCCCCCTGGGAAACGGGGACAGGGCCTACCCCATGAGGTCCGCCTCGACCGTGACCGAGAAGGCGAACCGGTCCCCCCGGTAGTGGATCCGCGCCACATCGGCGACCCGGCCGCTCTCGTCGTATGTCACCCCCGTGTAGTGCAGGATCGGGCTCAGCAGCGGCACCCGCAGCAGCTCGGCCGTGACCGGGTCCGCGAGCCGGGCCTCCACCGTGTCCGTGATCCGGCTGATCCGGATCCCGACCATGTCGCGCAGCACCTTCGTCATCGGCCAGCGCTCCAGATCGGTCACCTCGATGCCGGCCGCGATGTCCGGGCGGACCGCGTTCTCCGCCCAGTTGACGGGTTCGCCGCTCTCGCCGTCGCAGCGCAGCCTGCGGTACGTGATCACCTCGTCCGCCCCGGGGAAGTACTCCGCGAGTTCGCCGGGCACCGGGGCCGGGCCATGGCCGAGGAGCGTGGTCAGCTCACCGGACTGCTGGGCCACGATCGCGTCGATCGAGCCGAGCAGCCGGCGCGGGGCGCCGCGCCGGGCGCCCGGTTCTATGAAGGTGCCGCGCCGCCGGTGCCGGCTGATCAGGCCCTCCTTCTCCAGCTCCTTGAGGGCCTGACGCATCGTCAACACACTGACGCCGTAGTGCGAGGCGAGCTGTTCCTCGGTCGGCAGCCGGAGCGGATCGTGCGGCCGGCGGCCCAGTATCGAGGCGCGCAGCGACTGCGAGACCTGATACCAGAGCGGAAGCTTGCGGTTCAGGATCAGCGAGTCCGGGGCGAAGGAGGTCACCGGCGACTCCCCGGCTGTGGCGACTCCAAAACGGTGGCACCTCCGCGACTGCGTGTCCGAGACTCCGGGTCACTCCGGGTCATGGCCTGAAGTGGCGTTCCAGACCTTGCCATACGTTGTCGTAACCGTGTTGAAGATGGGTGGCACCCGCCGCCTGCCCGGTCGCCGTCACCGGCCACCGGGTCTCGAACATGAAGGCCAGCCCGTCGTCGATCTTCTGTGGCCTGAGCTCGGCGGCGCTCGCCCGGTCGAAGGTCTCCCGGTCGGGGCCGTGCGCCGACATCATGTTGTGCAGCGAGCCGCCACCGGGGACGAAGCCCCCCTTGCCCGCCGTCTTGGCGTCGTACGCGCCCTCGATCAGGCCCATGTACTCGCTCATCACATTGCGGTGGAAGTACGGCGGCCGGAACGTGTCCTCACCGACCAGCCAGCGCGGCGCGAAGACGACGAAGTCGACTCCGGCGAGGCCCGGGGTCTCGGACGGTGATGTCAGCACCGTGAAGATCGACGGATCGGGATGGTCATAGCTGATGCTCCCGATGACATTGAAGCGGCGCAGATCGTAGACGTACGGCACATGATTGCCGTGCCAGGCCACCACATCGAGCGGGGAGTGGTCATAGGTGGCGGCCCAGAGATTGCCGCAGAACTTGTTGACCACCTGGGTCGGCCGCTCGATGTCCTCGTACGCGGCGACCGGCGCGCGGAAGTCACGCGCGTTGGCCAGGCCGTTGGCGCCGATCGGCCCGAGGTCGGGCAGGACGAACGGCCGGCCGTGGTTCTCGCAGACATAGCCGCGTGCCGTCTCGTCCAGCAGCTCGACCCGGAAGCGCATCCCGCGCGGTACCAGCGCCACCTCGCCCGGCTGGGCCGCGAGCAGGCCGAGCTCCGTACGGATCAGCAGTCCGCCGTGTTCGGGAACGATCAGCAGTTCGCCGTCCGCGTCGCTGAACACCCGGTCCGTCATGGGGGAGTTGGCGTAGTAGAGATGAATCGCCATCCCCGTGCGCTGCGCCGCGTCGCCGTTGCCGCCCAGTGTCCACAGACCGGCCAGGAAGTCGGTGCCGGGGGCGGGCTCGGGCAGCGGGTCCCAGCGCAGCCGGTTGGGGTCGGGCACGGTCTCGGTGAACGGGGCGCCACGGACCGAGCCGTTGTCGATCCGGGCGAACGGCGGATGCGCCGCCGACGGGCGGATCCGGTACAGCCAGGACCGCCGGTTGTGCGCGCGGGGCTCGGTGAACGCGCTGCCGCTCAGCTGTTCCGCGTAGAGACCGAGCGGCGCGCGCTGGGGCGCGTTGCGGCCCACCGGCAGCGCCCCCGGCACGGCCTCGGAGCTGTGCTCATTGCCGAAGCCCGAGGAGTGGTCCAGCTCCCCGGCCGTCTTCCGCGCCCGCTCGATGTCGTTCGTCATCCGCATGCACTCCTCGATCAAGGAATCCCGGAAGGTTAATCCTATGGACTACCGTAGGATTAGTGGTGCGCTGCGTCAACGGGACCGAGCGGCATCATGGATCCCGTGTCACGCGACCGTACGCATACGCAGCCCGACGCCGAGCCCAGCGCAGGCGCCGAACCCGAGCCCGAGCCCGAATCCGTCCCCGACGCCGATGTCGGCGAGGACGTGGCGGCCGACGAAGAATCCGAGGTCGGAGGGCTGCGCAAAGTACCTGTGCAGCAGCGCAGCACGGAGCGGCTGGCCCGGATCCTCGACGCCTGCGGAGTGCTCCTCGACGAGGGCGGATACGAGCAGTTGTCCACCCGGGCCGTCGCCGCTCGCGCGGGCGTTCCCATCGGCTCGGTCTATCGCTTCTTCGTCAACAAGCGGGCCATGGCGGACGCACTCGGAAGGCGCAATCTCGACAGCTATACCGAGGGCATCGCGGACCGGCTCACGAGGCTCGACCCGAACGACTGGCGGGGCGCCATCGACGCCGTCATGGACGAATACCTCTCCATGAAGCGCACTGTGCCCGGCTTCTCGCTGGTGGACTTCGGGGCCCAACTCCCGCTGGGCACCCGGCCGCAGCCACTCGACCGTATCCCCGTCGACCCGGCGACCGACCCCAACCACCGGGTCGCCAGACGCCTCGCCGGACTGCTCGCCGGCCATCTCGGCCGGGCGCCCGACCCGGCTCTGCACCGCACGGTCCTGGTCGCCACCGAGGCCGCCGACGCGCTGCTCCAGCTGGCGTTCCGGATGGATCCGGCCGGTGATCCCTGGATCGTGGGGGAGACGAGGAAGCTGCTGCGGGCCTATCTGGCCAGGACGTTCGACTGAGGTTTCCTCTTTCCCCATCCCTTCCCCCACCTCGGCCCCCGGCCCGACCCGCTCTCGGGCGCGACGGTGCTCAACGGCTTGCCCGTCGAACTGTCGCGGGCCACCCCAACTCTCTGGCTCCCCTTTACCACCCCCGCTGTGACCTGGGCTTTTGCTCGTATTGCTCGCATGTCAACATCTTGTTAACGGCTGGAGGCCAGCCCTAACGTCATCCGGACCGCCGCCCCCGGCGGGAGTTCAAAGGTGAACGTGAGGGGCCTCCTAAATGCTGACCATCCTCGGCTTCGTCATGATCGCCACCTTCCTGGTGCTGATCATGATGAAGAAGATGTCGCCGATCGCGGCGCTGGTGCTCATCCCAGCACTCTTCTGCGTTCTCGTAGGGCAGGGGGGACAGCTGGGTGACTATGTCATCAAGGGCGTCGGCGACCTCGCGCCCACCGCCGCCATGCTGATGTTCGCCATCGTCTACTTCGGCGTGATGATCGACGTCGGGCTCTTCGATCCGATCGTCCGGGGCATCCTGCGCTTCTGCAAGGCCGACCCGATGCGGATCGTCGTCGGTACGGCCGTGCTCGCCGCGATCGTCTCCCTGGACGGTGACGGCTCCACCACCTTCATGATCACCGTCTCCGCGATGTATCCGCTCTACAAGCGGCTCGGGATGAGCCGGATCGTGATGACCGGCGTCGCCGCCACCGCGAACGGCGTGATGAACACCCTGCCCTGGGGCGGCCCGACGGCCCGTGCGGCGACCGCGCTCAAGGTCGACGCCGGCGATGTGTTCGTCCCGATGATCCCGGCGCTCGGCGTCGGACTGCTCGCCGTGTTCTTCCTCGCTTATGTGCTGGGCCTCCGGGAGCGCAAGCGGCTGGGCGTCCTCACCCTCGACGAGGTGCTGGAGACGGGGACCAGGAGCGAGACCGTACTGGTCGAGGCGGGAAGCGGTACGACCACGACGGTCGTCGGCGGCGGCAGCGGAGCCGGCAGGACCGGCGGTACCGGTACGGGCAAGGCCCTCGGCGGCAGCGGCAGCGACGGCGGCGGTACGGACGCCACCGGCGACGACGGAACGTCCGGCGACGAGGGCTTCCAGGGTCTCGACCCCCACCGCGCGACCCTGCGCCCCCGTCTCTACTGGTTCAACGCCGGGCTGACGGTCGCCCTGCTCACCGCGATGATCATGGAATTGATGCCGATCCCGGTCCTCTTCCTCCTCGGCGCGGCCCTCGCCCTCACCGTCAACTACCCCAACATGGCCGAACAGAAGGCCCGGATCGGTGCCCACGCGGAAAACGTTCTGAACGTCTCCGGTATGGTCTTCGCCGCCGCCGTCTTCACCGGTGTCCTCACCGGCACCGGTATGGTCCAGCACATGGCCGACTGGCTCGTCGGCGCCATTCCGGACGGCATGGGCCCGCACATGGCCATCGTCACCGGTGTACTGAGCGTGCCGCTCACCTACTTCATGTCCAACGACGGTTTCTACTTCGGAGTCCTGCCCGTGCTCGCAGAGGCCGGCGCCGCCCATGGCGTCTCCCCGCTGGAGATAGCCCGCGCCTCGCTCGTCGGCCAGCCGCTCCACATGTCGAGCCCGCTCGTGCCCGCCGTCTACGTCCTCGTGGGCATGGCCAAGGTCGAGTTCGGCGACCACACCAAGTTCACCGTCAAGTGGGCGGCGCTCACCTCGCTGGTGGTGCTCGCCGCCGGAGTCCTCTTCGGCATCATCTGATGGTTTCCGCTCCGGCCCCGGTGGGGGCGCCCGGTGGGAGAGGCTGGCTCCTGCGTCTGGTCATCGCCTTCGGCTTCGCGCAGGGCGCGGTGTCGATGGCGCGGCCGGCGGTCTCCTACCGGGCGCTCGCCGTGGGCGCGGACGAGCGCGCGATCGGTGTGATCACGGCCGTCTACGCGCTGCTGCCGCTCTTCGTCGCCGTACCGCTCGGCCGCAGGACCGACCACGGACGGTGCGCCCCTCTGCTGGTGGCCGGCCTGGTGCTGATCTCGGTCGGCTGCGCGCTCAGCGGCACGGCGGGCTCCCTGCCAGAACTGGCCGCCTGGAGCGGGGTGATGGGCCTCGGCCACCTCTGCTTCGTCATCGGCGCCCAGTCGATCGTCGCCCGCCGCAGCGCCCCTGACGAACAGGACCGCAACTTCGGCCACTTCACCATCGGCGCCTCCCTCGGTCAGCTGGCGGGACCGGTCGCGGCCGGGCTGCTGGTCTCCGGCCAGGGCGGCGAGATGGCGCGTACGAGCGCCCTCGCGCTGCTCGTCTCGGCCGCCGCCGCGGCGGTCTCCTTCACCTCTCTGTGGCGGATAGAGGCGCGTACGGCCCCCGACACCCCCGCCGGGCGCCGCGCCGCCAAGGTCCCGGTCCGCCGGATCCTGCGGACCCGGGGAGTGCCGGCGGGCATCTTCATCAGCCTGGCCGTGCTCTCCGCGACCGATGTCCTCACCGCCTATCTGCCGGTCATCGGTGAGGAGCGAGGGATCGCGCCCACCGTGATCGGGCTGCTGCTCAGCCTGCGTGCCGCGGCCACCATCGCCTGCCGGCTGGTGATGAGCCCGATGCTCCGGTGGCTCGGCCGTACGGTCCTGCTCA
The DNA here is from genome assembly GCF_040303865.1 of Streptomyces sp. NPDC094034. Lineage (NCBI taxonomy): Bacteria > Bacillati > Actinomycetota > Actinomycetes > Kitasatosporales > Streptomycetaceae > Streptomyces > Streptomyces sp. NPDC094034. The sequence goes on from NZ_JBEOUD010000044.1 coordinate 62,533, forward strand.
CCTCCACCTGTCTGCTCGGCGGACTGCTGTGCGCGGGCATCGCCCTGCCCGTACCGGTGTGGGGGCTCGCCCTGATGCTCGCGGCGCTCGGGTTCTGTCTGGGCGTCGGGCAGCCGCTGTCGATGACGACCGTCGTACGGGCCGCCCCGGACGAGGCCCGCTCCACCGCGCTCGCGCTGCGGCTCACCGGCAATCGGCTCGGCCAGGTCGCCGCCCCGGCCTCCGCCGGTCTGGTCGCGGGAGTCGCGGGCATGGCCGCGCCGTTCGTCATGCTCGGCGCGCTCTTGGTGGCCGCGGCCGGACTCGGCCTGCGCACGTCGGGCGGAACACCCGCGGTCGCACCGCCGGGGACCTCGCCGGGTACCGGCTCCGGTTCGGACACCGCGACCGGCCCCGGCTCCGACACCGCGACCGGCCCTGGTTCGGACGCCGCCACCGGCCCTGGTTCGGACGCCGCGACCGGTACGGACACCGCCACCGGTACGGGCATCGGCGTGGAACCGGGCAGCCACCCCGCCCCGGCACGCGACACCCCCTGAGTCAGGTCCCGCAAGGTCACCGAACCTTCGCGAGAGTCATTCCCTGACAGCGCGTAGTCGGCTAACTTCAGGCGTCCCACCCGCTCCACCTTTCTCCTTCCCGGGCGGAACCATTCATGACTCGCGCCATCTCTCTGCACAGCGTCAGCAAGGTGTACGGACGCTCCACCCGCGCCGTCGACCGCTTCTCGATCGATATCGCACCAGGCGAGTTCGTGGTGCTCCTCGGCCCCTCGGGGTGCGGCAAGTCGACCGTGCTGCGCATGATCGCCGGTCTTGAGCACATCACCGACGGCGAACTGCTCCTGGACGGGGAACTCTCCAACGACGCCCCGCCGCGCGAACGTGACATGGCGATGGTGTTCCAGAACTTCGCGCTCTACCCGAACATGACCAACCGCGACAACATCGGCTTCCCCCTCCTGCTGGAGAATCCGCGCGAGGACCGTACCCAGCGGATCGAGGCCACCGCCCGGATGCTCGGCATCGAGAGCGTGCTCGACCGCTATCCGAACCAGCTCTCCGGCGGCGAACGCCAGCGGGTCGCGATGGGCCGGGCCATCTCCCGGCGGCCCTCCACCTTTCTGATGGACGAACCGCTCTCCAATCTCGACGCGAAGCTGCGCAGCCATCTGCGCGCCGAGATAGCCCGGCTCACCGCCGAACTGGGCGTCACCACCGTCTATGTGACGCATGATCAGGCCGAGGCGATGTCGCTCGGCGACCGGGTCGCGGTCATGCGCGGCGGAGTGCTCCAACAGGTGAGCGCGCCGCGCGAGGTGTACGCGCTGCCGGAGAACGTGTTCGTGGCCGCGTTCATCGGCACCCCCCGGATCAATCTGCTCCAGGCCACGGTGTTCGCGCCGCTGGACGGACGGATGTCCATCGACCTCGGCAAGCAGCGTCTCCCGCTGCCCGAACCCCTCAGCTCCGACCACCAGTTACTCCGGATCCAGCAGGGCAGGCAGATCATCGTCGGGCTGCGCTCCGAGGCGGCCCGTATCGCCGCGCCGAGCCAGGCGCGCCCCGGTGAGGTGGCGCTGAGCGGCATCGTCGAGCACATGGAGTACCAGGGCCACGAGGCGCTGGTACATCTCAATATCGGCTCCCTGCCCGCGATCGTGGCCGATCTCGAATCCCCCCGGCCCAAGTCGCCCACCCGGCGGCGCGGCAGGAGCGGCCCCGGCATGCTGGAGCGGCTCAGGGAGCGCACGATCGGCCGGGTCAGCGGCCCGGTCGTGGCGCTCGACGACCCGGAACCGCCGCGCCCGGCCACGTACAGCCCGGAGCGTCCCGCCATCTCGGCGAGCGATCTGGTCGTCCGTACCGGCCCCGACATGCGGCTGCGCACGGGCGCGCAGGTGCCGCTCCTCGTCGATCTCGCCCATCTCTATGTCTTCGACGACTACGGCCGCCGAATCTGCCCCGCGCCGAGGGACCTGCCCGGACTAGGCCCTGTCTGACACATCCCGCCTGGCTCGCGACGCCTGGCACGCGCGCTCGCCGCGTTGTCGGGCTCGTCCAAGTACGTCCAGTACGAGAACGACCCTCCGCCTTGCGA
>NZ_JBEOUD010000045.1:0-62399 GCF_040303865.1 Streptomyces sp. NPDC094034
GCAATCGCGAGGGTTTCGAGGTCTGTCGTCACAAACGGACTAACGAGACCCTCGCTTCATGCACCCGAAAACTTCGGACTTACTCATCTAGGCCCCGTCTGACACATAGGGCCGCGCCCAGGCCCCGTCTGACACATAGCGCCGTCCGCCCCGTCAGCCGCCGTCGGCCCCCCGTCCCGCTATCGCCGCCGTCAACGCGCCCCGCAGCTCGGCGACTCCGTGGTGCCACGCGCCGTACTCGCCGTCCGCCCTGACCCAGCGGTCGCGCACTTCGGACCCCGCCTCGCTCACCCGGTCCAGCGCCAGGACCGCGAGCTCCCTCAACTCCTCGGGAAGCCGGGGCAGTGGCTCCTCCGGGCCGTACACCGATTCCACGGGCGGCCCGCCGGGGCACTGCTCCGCGACCAGCGCGGCCGCGGCGACCGCGACCGCCCCCGCGTCACCGTCGAGCGGACCGCCCGCGCCACCTCCGCCGCCCTCCCCACCATCCCCACCATCCCCGCCATCCCCGCCGACCACACGCAGCAGCGCGGCCCGCACGATCTCCGTACGCCGCTCGACGGTCACTTCGTCCAGGTCCGCCGAGAAGTCCACCGCGGCGTCGTTGTCGAAGTGGCCGGTGTCCCACGTGCCCATGGTGTGCCCCCTGGTCGTTCCCCATCACGCTCATCCCGTTGCACCGATCGTGCCAGCCACCACTGACAATCCCGGTACGCCGCCGGGGTGTATCCAGCACCACCCCGGACCGGGGGCCGACCGGCTGCCGTCGCGGAACCGCGCCGGTCAGACTGGTGCCAGGTCCGGTGGTCGGACCGCCGGGAGGGCGTCGGGCCCGTCGGCCGCGAGGGAGAGAAGTACGCCATGGACAGCATGACGAAAAGGCCGGGCCCGCTGGTGTCGGCCGGGCGGGGGCTGATGCTGTCGGTCGTCTCGCTCGCCGGATCGATCACACTCTTCGTGCTGACGATGCTCTCCCTCGCCTTCATCCTGCTGGGCTTCGGGATCTTCACCACCCCCTGGGTGCTGACGATGGTCAGGGCCCATGCCAATCAGCGCCGGCTGCTGGCCTCGCGGTGGTCGGGCGTACGGATCCCGGTCCCGTACCGGCCCTTCCCCGCCGATCCGCGCGGCGGCGTCACCGGCCCGGTGAAGCGCTGCTCCCTGATGCTGAAGGACCCGGCCACCTGGCGCGATCTCCAGTGGCTGCTGGTCGACATGACGGCGGGCTTCTTCACCGCCATCCTGTCCTGCGCCCTGCTCCTCTACGCGGTGGAGGGTTTCGTACTCGCCGCGGGCCTGTGGCGGGCGTTCGAGGACAACCGGTACTGGTACGCGTTCATACCGGTCAGCAGCCAGTTGAGCGGACTCGCCGCGGCGGGTCTCGGCGCGGTGCTGCTCGGACTCGGGCTGCGCTACAACGCGGATCTGCTGCGCAGCCACTTCCTGCTGGCCAAGGTGCTCCTCGCCCCCGGCAGCGACCAGGAGATGGCGCTGCGGATCGAACGGCTCACCGAGTCCCGGCACGACGCGGTGGACACCTCCGCCGCCGAACTGCGCCGTATCGAGCGCGATCTGCACGACGGGGCGCAGGCCAGGCTGGTCGCCGTGGGCATGGATCTGGGCACCGTAGAAGCGCTCATCGAGAAGGACCCGGCCAGGGCCAAGGCGCTGATCGGCAAGGCCCGGCAGTCCTCCGCGGAGGCGCTCACCGAGCTGCGCGATCTCGTACGGGGCATCCATCCGCCCGTGCTGGCCGAGCGCGGTCTCGGGGACGCCGTGAAGGCGCTGGCGCTGCGGCTGCCGGTGCGGACCGAGGTGCAGGTGGAGCTGGCGGGCCGGGCCGCCGCCCCGGTCGAGTCGGCGGCGTACTTCGCGGTGAGCGAGGCGCTGGCCAATGTGGTCAAGCACGCGGGCGCCGACCGGGTGTGGGTCGATGTCTCGCACTCCGGGGGGATGCTGCGGATCGCCGTCACGGACAACGGCGGCGGGGGTGCGACGGTCGGTACCGGCTCGGGGCTGAGCGGGCTCGAACGCCGACTCGGTACATTCGACGGCGTCCTGGCCGTCAGCAGTCCAGCGGGCGGTCCCACCATGGTCACCATGGAGATCCCTTGCGAGTTGTCCTAGCCGAAGATCTCTTCCTGCTGCGCGACGGTCTGGTCCGCATGCTGGAGGCGTACGACTTCGAGATCCTGGCGGCGGTGGAGAGCGGGCCGGAACTGACCAAGGCCCTGGCGGAGTTGGAGCCGGATGTCGCGGTGGTCGACGTCCGGCTTCCGCCGTCCCATACGGACGAGGGCCTCCAGTGCGCGCTCGCGGCGCGCCGCGCCCGGCCCGGCCTGCCGGTCCTCGTACTGTCCCAGCATGTCGAGCAGTTGTACGCGCGCGAGCTGCTCGCGGACGGCAACGGCGGCATCGGATATCTGCTGAAGGACCGGGTCTTCGACGCGGACCAGTTCATCGACGCCGTACGCCGGGTCGCGGCGGGTGGTACGGCGATGGATCCGCAGGTGATCTCGCAGTTGCTCTCCCGGCGGGCACAGGACAAGCCGATCGGCGGGCTGACCCCGCGTGAGCGCGAGGTGATGGAGCTGGTGGCGCAGGGCCGCTCGAACGCCGCCATCGCCGCCCAACTCGTCGTCACGGAGCGGGCGGTGGCCAAGCACACCTCGAACATCTTCGCCAAGCTGGATCTGCCGGTGTCGGACGACGACAACCGCCGGGTGCTGGCGGTTCTCGCCTATCTGGACCACGGCAGGTGATTGAGGGGCATCCGCCCGGTTTGACGCTGGAGATTTCCATGAATTCCCCCGGCCGCTGAACACCCACCGGCCCGGGTCCGTATGGAACGGAGCGCTTCGCTTCTCCCCTGCCGCGCTTTCCCGTAACCGGCGACGAAGCTTGAGGAGTTCCATGCCACGCACATCGAGAAAACGCTCCACACTGGCAAACCGGGCGATTGTCGCCACGGCTGCCTTGCTCCTGGGCGGGGGTGGGCTGGTAGCGGTCAATGTCTACGCATCCGCGGGTGAGGGCGACGCCAACCGGTCCGCCCCCAGGACCCAGAATGTGAGGCAGTCGATGTCGACGATCGACTGCCCGGATGTGGCGACCCAGGACCAGTTGGCGAACGTGCCGGAAGCGGCGCGTTCCGAGGTCGACCGGAATCTCGCCCTCATCGACAGCCAGATCACCGAGGCGTACAAACGATTCGCCGATGAGAAGGCCCAGATCGAGCGGGATCCGGGATTCGCCGACAATGCCGTTCTCAATCCGCTGAAGGACAAGCGAACGGCCACGCTTGAGCGGATCGCCCTCTCGATCGGCAGGGTGGCGGAGCGTCCGCAGGGGCTGGAGGGTCTCGCGCCCTGCACCTTGCGGGCCGGCGGCACCGCCCCCGGTCAGGGCGGCCAGAACGGGGGTCAGGGCGGCCAGGGCCAGAACGGGGGCCAACCGGGCCAGGACGGCGGGCAGGACGGCGGTCGGCCGGGCCAGGACGGCGGCCAGGGCGATGGGCAGAACGGCGAGCAGGACGGCGGGCAGGACGGCGGGCAGGACGGCGGGCAGGACGGCGGGCAGGACGGCGACGGTCAGACCGGTGGCGGCCAGGCCGGCAACGGCCCCGAGGCCTCCGATTTCGTCGACATCACCACCGTCCGGCCCAATGTCCAGAAAGTCAGGACCGCCCGCGGCGGCTCGAAGGGCACCTTCACCACCGACTGCGGGGTCAACGCGGCCGGGAAGTTCAATTCGGACAATGTCATCGTCGCCCCAGGTGTGAGCAATGGCGCACACCATATGCACGACTATGTCGGCAACCAGGCCAATGACGCGTTCGCGACCGACGACTCCCTCGCGGCCGGTGCGACCAGCTGCCGCAATCAGGGCGACAAGTCCACTTATTACTGGCCGGTGCTGCGCCTTCAGAACGGCCAGGACGAGGACGACGCCAATGTGGACGGCGGCGGCAAGGAAGGGAATGTCGGTGAGATCCAGACGCCTTCCCAGGTGACCCTGACATTCGCCGGCAGTCCGAAGTCCAAGGTCACCGCCATGCCGCGGTTCCTTCGGATCATCACCGGCGACGCCAAGGCATTCACCAATGGTGATGCCAATGCGAATGCCTCATGGAGCTGCACCGGATTCGAGAACCGCCAGCTCAAGGACAAATACCCGATCTGCCCCGAGGGCAGCCAGGTGGTCCGCACCTTCAAGTTCCAGAGCTGCTGGGACGGCCAGAACGCGGACAGCGCCAACCACCGCACGCATGTGGCGTTCGCCGATCGCAACGGCCGCTGCCAGAACGGGTTCAAGGCGATCCCCCAGCTCCAGCAGCGGGTGGTGTACGACATACCGCCGGGGCCCGGCTTCGCCCTGGACTCCTTCCCGGAGCAGCTGCACAAGCCCATCACCGATCACGGCGACTTCATCAACGTCTTCGACGACAACCTGATGAAGAAGGTCGTGAGCTGCGTCAACGGCGGACGCACATGCAGGTGAGGCAGGGCGCGTAAGCGCCTGCCCGCCCCCCTCCCCCCCGCTGGGCATGTCCCCCACATCCGCGCTGCGCGGTCAGTTCGTGCGGTGACCGGAGTGCTCCTCGTCTCCCCCACCGGCACCACTTCCCCCTGAGTGGTGCGACGAGCCGGCCTCCACGGTCCCGCCGAGCCGGCCGCGCAGCGCCGTCACCACCTTCTCGTCACCGACCGCGAGCCATTTCCTGCCGACGAGATACGTACCGCCGTAGTCCTTGGCCTCGTTGATCCACTCGCGCAGACCGCGGTCGGTGGCGAAGGTGACCAGCACGTACTTCCCGTCGTCCGTCGTGCAGTTGCCCTGCCGCAGCTCGTCGGCGTCGGTCTGGATGTTCGGCTCGCACTCCACCTTCGAGGCGATCTGTTCGAGGCTCCCCGTCGCCGTGTCCGGCGTCGTGGGAGCCTTTTCGTCGTTGCCGCCGCAGCCCGCCGTCAGCGCCAGGGCCAGGGCCGCGAGCACCACCAGGGATCGTTCTGTACGCATGCGCCCATCGTCCCCGACACCCGGTTGCCGCGCGGCGGAACGGCCGGATTCCGGGGTGACCATCGGACCAATCGCTCGTTCTGCTCAACGTGCCCCCACACAGCGCCGACGCCGCCCCGACCGCCACCTCCGCAGCCGCTCCCGCGGATACGTCCGTGTCCGACGCGGCTCCCCTCACCGCCCCCGGCGCCCCCGGCGTCGAGCAGGCCGAGGCGGCTCTCGTCGAGCACTACACGCGTCTCGTACGCCTCGCGTATCTCGTGCTGCCGCCGTCGCTCGGCCGCAACCGGCGCGTGCTGACCGCGCACGCGCTCGTACAGCGCTCGCTGCCGCGCGGGCGCACGGCCGCGCCTTCCGGCCGCTCGGCGATCCCCGCGCAGAACCACGCCGAAGGGGCATGGGGGGCCGTGGGGGCCGAATGGGCCGCCGGCCGGACCCCGACCGGGCCGGGGCGGAACCCGGGGTACGTGTACGTACGCGAGCGCGTGCTGCGCCAGGCGCTCGACGCCGGACGGCCGTTGCGCAGGCTCGCCCGGCCCAGGCGCGCCCAACTGCCTCCGCTGCTGCCGCACATCTGGGGACTGCGGCTGTTCCCGCGCTCGGGCGGCGCCGATGAACTCGCCCTGGACCAGCGGCTCTCCGCCCTCTCAGGACCGGCTCGCGCGGCGTTCGTGCTGCGCGGTCTGGAACTGCTGACCGACGAGGAGGTACGCCGACTGCTCCACGCGGCAGGGGCCGAGGACACGGAGAGCGCCCTCACCGACGCGACAGAGGCCGCCGAGCAGCGGATCGGTACGGCGGACCCCGTCGAGCTGTTGCGCTCACCCGAGTTCGATCCGTGCTCGCTCCAGGCCAGGCCCACCGATCTGATGCGCCGCCGCCAGTACGGCAGGGCCGCGCTCGCCGCCGGTGCGGCCCTGCTGGTGTGCGGGACGCTCCTCGGGCTGCCCGGCGGCCGGGGTCCGGACGACGGGGATCCCGCGTACGGCCGGGGCGCCGCCCTCGCGGCGGCCCTCGATCCGGCCAGGGTGCGGCGGATCGCGCCCGCCGCGTGGCAGACCTCCGCCCGTACGGACTTCTCCGTCTGGCCCGCGCGCGGGCCGCTGGCCAAGGACCGCGCGCTGCTGCGCCGGGCGTTGAAGGCCTGGGCCGCGCCCGGCGCCTCCGTACAGGTGTCGGCGACGCCCGCCACCCCCTCGGGCCCGCCGATGGGATCGCCGCAGCTGCTGTACGCGGGGAAGGTGGACGCGGCGCGGGTGGTGCTCTTCCACGACGGCCTGCGGGTGGTGCGCTACGCGGAGCCCGCGGGCGGCGGGGAGGGCCTGGCCGCCCTGGACTTCGCGCGGGTCGACAGCGCGGACGCCGCGGCGGCGGGGGCGCTGGTCGTCGGCCGCTCGGACGGCGATGTGCGCTATCTGACCGCGCCTTGGGTGCGCGGTACGTCGGTACGCGATCTGCTCGACGCGTCGGGGCCCGCCCGGCCTCTGCGGCGCGACGCGGACGGGGTGACCGACCCGATGGCGAGCCCGGCGATGGCCCCCGACTGCCGCTCCTGGCAGACGCTGTCGGTACGCGACGGCAGCGCGAGGCCCGGCGACGACGACGCCAACAGGGACGGCGGCGGCGACGCGAACGGGGACAGGGGCGACGCGAACGGGGACGGGGGCGACGCGGGCGCGAACGCCGCGCAGACGGACGCCGACGCCGACGCCGTGGCGTCAGGCGCCCGCGCCACGGACCGGCTGCTCACCGACCTGGGCGAGCTGACCCCCGCCCGGCTGACATCGGGGCCGCCGTCCGCCCCCGGCGATGTGTCGGCCCCGGCCGACCGCGCCGCCTGGGCCAGGACCGCCTGTCTGCTGCCCGCGCTGCGCTCCCACGGCGTACGGTCCGTGAACTCCTGGCCGTACGCGCGGCAGACACTGCCCGAGTCCAACGGCACCGCGACCTGGTTCTGCACCCGCGCCGAGACCTGGCGGGGCCCGGGAAGCCGGGTGCTGGCGCAGTTCCAGGCGCCGTCGGAGAACGCGGCGCCCGGGGCCGTCGCCGCGCGGGCGGAGAACTCACCGGCCTGCGGGGGACGGCGGTCACAGGTGCTGGCGGGCGTGCTGTGGAAGTCGCGGGGCGGTGAGTGGTACGTGCTGGCCGCCGGGAGCGGCCGGCTGGAGTCGGTCGAGGTGTCGGGCGGCGTGCGGGGCAGCGCGCGGGGGAACCTGCTGGCGGTACGGGCGAAGGAGGGCGCGCGGGCCGAGCTGTACGGCAGGACTCCGGACGGGACGCGGGTGGACTCGCTGCGCTGACGGCGGCGTCCACGACGTCGCCCCCCGTCACCCCCCGTGCCCGCGCCCCAACCTCACGGCAGCAGCAGCCAGTCCGCTCCCAGCGCCGCCACCAGACCCACGCCCAGCAGCCATGTGCCCAGCCGCGTACGGCCGTGGCGGCTCAGTTCGATCACCACACCGCACAGGATCATCGCGAGCCCGTACACCCCGACCACCAGGACCGAGGTCCGTTCCGCGAGCCGGACCGCCAGCAGCGCGGCGAGACCGACCAGCAGCACCGACGCCAACGCGATCCGCGCCATCCGTGCCTGACGGGGCGTCAGTCCGCCGTCGTAGGGCTCAGGTACCGGCGTGTCCATGGCCTCGTCCTGGTCAGATGCGCTCATGGTCCGGAGCGTAACGGACATGCGCCGGGAGCCGCCCGTTAGGCTGTTCGTATGACGACCGGGGTGCGCCGCAGGATGGGCGTGGAGGAGCGGAGGCAGCAGCTGATCGGCGTGGCGCTTGAGCTGTTCAGCCGCCGGTCTCCCGAGGATGTCTCGATCGACGAGATCGCGGCCGCCGCCGGTATCTCCCGTCCGCTCGTCTACCACTACTTCCCCGGCAAGCAGAGCCTGTACGAGGCCGCCGTGCGACGCGCCGCCGACGATCTGGCGACCCGCTTCCTGGAGCCGCGCGAAGGGCCCCTCGGGGCGCGGCTGCTGCGGGTCATGGGGCGCTTCTTCGACTTCGTCGACGAGCACGGCGCCGGCTTCTCCGCGCTGATGCGCGGCGGCCCCGCCGTAGGTTCCTCGACGGCCACCGCGCTGATCGACGAGGTGCGGCAGGCCGCGTACGAACAGATCCTGGCCCATCTCGGGGTCGGGAACCCGCCCGCGCGGCTGGAGCTGGTCATACGGTCCTGGGTGTCGCTGGCCGAGACAAAGGCGCTGATCTGGCTGGACGGGCGGCAGGTCCCGCGCGCCGAGCTGGAGTTGCAACTGGTGCACGACTTCGCCGCGCTGGCCGCCGTGAGCGCGGCGTACGACGAGGAGATGGCGAAGATCCTGCTGGGCATCGTCGCCGACGAGCCGGCCGACGGCGCGTTCGGCGATCTGCTGGGCCGGCTCATGACGCTGAGCACGGGGCTGCCCGCGCCGCGGGGCCAGGTGTAGACCGCGAGGCGGGTTGGCCGGTTACTTCTCATGTGACTCAGGGGACTGCTCGCACGGCCACGCCCCGGTGAGAGGCCCACAACTGGGCCGCCTCAACCATGGCCCCGAGCCACAACGCATGGGGCTTGCGCTCAGCGAAGGCACGATGCATGCGCAATGTGGCAACGGCGAACGCATCGATCGCTTTCGGGTCCGCGTCCGTCCAGGCCGCACAGCGGGACGCCCAGGACTCGGCGCTCTCGGCACTGTGTCCCGCCGAGATCAGTTGCACGACCAGGCAGGCGGGGTCGATGAACGCCGCGCCGCGAGTGGGCCACGACCAGTCGACCGCCCACGTGCCCCGATCTCCGATGAGTAGATTGCTCGGGTGGATATCGGTGTGGAGCAGCGCTTCACCCCGGAAGTGAGAGACGTCGGCCTCATCCACGGCGAAGCGGTCCCAACGAGTCTCCGGCCAGTCTCGGGCTGTCTCGGGTACATCCAGTTCCCCGATCCGGTTGAGGATGTCAACGATCGCGGGGAGATCCGCTGACTCCGGAGCGAAGTCAGAACCCCGTGCATCGACCCAATCGAAGCCGAGCGCGTACCACGTGTCATCTTCGGCGTGCCATCGCATGGCCGGGGAGATGGGACATACGGCCGGGTTGATCAGCCTTTCCCGGCGGATGGAGTCGCGCCGGCCTCCAGGTCGGTTGCGTACGGCCTTGACGAAGAACCGGCCCTTCTCACACTCGACCAGGGCTGTGACATCCGAGCTGAACCCACGCGAGGTGGGCTGGAAGTGAGTGAGGTCTCCCGTGTGCGGGTGGAGCAGGGTCCAGAACCCCGAGCCCGGGTCATTGCGATTCATGAGCCCTTCAATTCCTCGGGGTGCACTCACTGCCCGGAAAGCCGGGGCTGCATTCATCGTCATTGTCGTCGTCATCATCGTCACCCCCAGCTTCAGCCCGGATGGCGGTGTTGGCCCGTTTCATGGCGCCGCCGCCGAGGATAGTGGCCAGCGGAGTGCTCATGACGTTGCCGACGTTCATCCAGCCGGAGAAGACACACGGAGAGACTTCGCCAGTGGGACTGATGGCTGCCCTGCCGACGCCACACCGGCCACAGAGGTTCGCCATATCCGGGTCCTGCCCCTGTGCGCCCCGTCCGAAGGGACGGACGACGTCAACGCTGATCCGGCGGACGCCCAGAGCTTCAAGGTCTCGCCGTGTCTCGGTGACCGGCTGCCCATCAACACTGTTGATGATCCCGACCCGAAGGGGGATGCCCAGGCCAACGGCCCGTTGGATGTTGGTCCGGGTCCGTTCGTGGCTTCGGCGGCCGGTCATCGCCTCATGTTCCTCGGCGCGGCCCGAGTAATAGGACGTCGCGAGACTCAGTCCGTTGCGCTGGAAGATGTCCCAGCATTCTTTTGAGACATGTACCAGGTTGCTGTAGACCTCGACGTTCAGTCCGATGGTCAAAGCACGGTCTACCAGGTCCGTGAAATCCGGATGCATGGTCGGCTCGCCACCGATGAACTGGATGTTGCGTACTCCGTAGGCGGCGGCTTGGTCGAGGACGCTGATCCAGTCCTCGCGAGCCATGGTCCCGTGGGTGCCGTCAGGCCCCGACGCGTTGTAGCAGTGAGTGCAGTTGAGCTGGCACCTCCGCGTCAGGTCCAGCCATAAGAGCCGAGTAGCGGTCTTCTCGACCGACGTGGCTTCGATGCTCGTTGTCACTGTCATGACCCTTCTTGTTGGATTGTGCACTGAGCTTGTGAACCCACCCCCATCACTCGGCCAGTCCTTCTTCAGAGGGTGGCGGAGCGGCAGCGGCGTGCGTTCGGCCCGCCTCCTCCCGGGGCATGACCTCGCCGAGGGCCATGCTCATGTGGGGCCCTCCTCCAACTCCGCCGTCGTGCGCTCCTTCGGCCGGTACATGCGGAGGGGGCCGGCCATGCGCCAGGGAGGGCGGCCATCGAGCATCAACAGCTTCTCGCCGAAGCCGACGCCTCTCATGTCCCTGATCGGGTAGTACACGCCCTCAAGGAGGATGTGATCCCCCAGCCGCACCGACTGGGGGTCCAGATCAATGGCGAACATGTCGGAAGGCGTGCGAGTTGCACGAACCCAGTCCTGGTAGCTCACCATCCGAGCCACACCGCCAGCACGAGGGCGCAGCCGAGAGCGCCAACGGTCATCACGTAGGCGGTCTGCTCCGCGCGCGGGCTCACCGGTTGCCCTCTACGGCTCGCCTCTTCCTGTCGCGATCCATGTGACGGAGCCGGTAGACGGCGACAGTCGTACGGGTGGCCAGGGCCAAGCTCCGCATGTGTTCGTACGCGAAACCGGGGGGTGTCGTCTCCGTGGGGCGGACGTCGTCCCGGAGCAGTTCTCGGGCCTCTTTGAGTAGCGCCCGCGACTGGGCGGTCTCGACGCGCCAGATTTCGTCATCGATCAGCGTGGCCAAGTGTCCGCGCAGCTTCAGTGTTGTGATGTCCGTCCACTCCCGCGCGGGTAGTGCGATACGGATTTCGAGCGCCTGCTTCACCGTGTGCGAGATCGTCGTCAGGTCGACCGCATACGGTTGAGAGGTGGGGATGCTCTGTTTCGCCATGCCGTCTGTTCCCTCCGTAGCCCTTGCTGTCTGGCGGTGCTTAGTCAACGGCGGATGAGGTATCCGGGACAGGGGAAACAGGCTGGGGCGCCAGCGCACAACCCCGGTGATTTTTACCTTCCCCCGTGTCCCCGAGGTCGCTCAGAGCTACCGTGGGGACATGTCCCAGGGGAACCGGCAACTTGCACTCCGGATTGCGGAACTTGGCGTCGGTCAGGCCGAGTTAGCACGTCAGATCAATGTTGAGATCGAATTTCTGACGGGGAAGCCTGGCAACGTCACTGACTCGGATGTGCGCCGATGGCTACGCGGCGAGACAAAGTGGCCCCAGGATCGGATCAGGCTGTGTCTGGAACGGGTTCTCTCCGCCCGTGCCGAGGATCTAGGGTTCGTGCCGCGCAAGAAGAGCAGTGCACCATCGGAGGAAGATCCTGTGCACCGTCGTACGTTCCTCTCCGCGGCGAGCGGTTCAGTCTTGGCCGTTGGGGCCTCGGGTGCCAACGGCCATGGACGACTGGGCATCAGCGATGTCCGGCGCTTCCATCAGGACTATGTGGCCATCCTCAGGCGAGACGATGCGGGACGTGACAGTCAGAAGGTAGAGAACCTGGCGGTGGAGCTGGCTTCTCGAATCCAGTCCGCTCTTGCCGTATCCACCACCTCGACTCGCGTACAGGAAATGCTCTATAGGCTCGCCGCAGAGGTCATCAGCTCGGCCGCCTTCGCCTCGATCGATGCCAGCGCACCGCAGCGGGCACGCGCGCATCTCGGCCAGGCCCTGACCTTCGCCGGCCTGTCTCGGAGCAGTCAGGCGATGTATCACGTCTGGAACCACATGACCCTGACGTCCAGCCAGCGGGAGAACCACGCTGAAGCCGTCGCCGGCGCGGAGGCTTTGAAGCGCTCATCAATCTCACGGCGAGACCCGCTGTATGCCTCTCTCGGGCACATGCGCAGCGCCAACGGACTGGCGCGAATGCGGCGGCAATCCGAGGCTCTGCGCGCCCTCACGGATGCTGAGCGGGCTTTTGCCCGAAGTGCACACCTACAGCGTCCCGAGTGGATCAGCTTCTACGACAGCAGTGAAGTCAACGCTCTGTCCTCGTTCATATGGACGGCACTCGGGGATCACGGACGCGCCGAATACTGTCTGCACCGCAGCCTTGCGGCTATCCCCGGAGGGAGAGTCCGTGATCGAGCCTTGTATACCGCTCACTTGGCCCTCGCTCAGGCGAGGCAAGAGGATTTGGAACTTGCTTGCGCAACGAGTCGGGAGGCGTACACGTTGCTGCCACCGTCGTCCGGATCACGGCGGACGACCAACACTCTGGCTGCGACGCGCAAGGTACTCGTAGCCTCGGGGTCGAAGGCCCCTGAGGTCGCCGAGTGGATTGAGGAGTCCGGCCAATGGATCTGAAGCGCTACACGCACGCCGACGCGCGGGATGTACGTTCTTTGCTGCTGGACATCCACGACGAGGCATACGCCGACGATCCGGACCCGTTCAACTCGCGTGAGCGCTTCTCCTATTTCGTTGATCTCTGGTCGTCACGGGAAGACTGGCAGTGCGTCTCAGGCTGGGAGGAGGGCGGCCCGGTTGGCTACGCCTACGGCTCGAAGTTCAAGCCGGGTGGATGGTGGAAGGGGCACCGGCGTCCTTCTGACCTCAAGGGCTCCGCGTTTGCTCTGTCCGAACTCATGGTTATTCCCAAGTGGCGCGGCACTGGACGGGCACAGCGGATACACGACGCGCTGCTCGAACCAGTGCCGGCCGACATGATTACCCTCCTGGTGGACACTGGGCACCCCAAGGTCCAGGCACTCTATGAGCGCTGGAACTACAGCAAGGAAGGCGAGGCGAAGCCCTCCGACGATTCCCCGTTGTATGCCGTCATGGTCCGGAAGCTGTGAGCGGCTGCTAACGGTACTCGGGTGCGACCGCGCGGCCGCACTGAAAAGGCGGCGTACCGAGCTTCGTCTGCTGTCCGCACGGCGGGTCAGGACTTACCCCGGCGTCCCCCTCAGGCGTAGACCACCCTCACCTCCGTGAAGCCGAGGGAGCCCAGCAGGCCCCGGAGCATGCCGGTGGTGTTCTTCTCGGCGCGCGCGGTGAGTTCGCTGTCCTTGGCCGCGTCGCCGATATGGCGGGCGGCGAGCATGTTCACGGCGTGCTCGTCGGCCGGGTTGTCGGAGAAGAGGTCCCCGAGCCGGTCGAGCAGCCCCCGTTCCTTGGACACGGCGTACGAGCGCTTCGGGTCGAGCGCGGGCTCGCCGAGCCGCGCGTGCGGCAGTTGGATGGTGGCGGCCGTGCGCTCCTCGTTGACCTGGACGTTCTTCTCGCCGAGGCCGCTGAAGTCGACGTAGGAGGAGACGGTGCCCGCGCCCACATAGAGGGTGCGGGTGCCGCGGATCGCGTCCGGCAGGTACTTGGTGTCCTTCTCCAGGTCGACGACCACCTGGAAGTTGCCGGAGGCCGCCTCGTACCGGTCCAGGTCCTGGATGGATTCGAGCAGGGTGGGTCCCGTACGGTCGTTGGTCTCCTCGCCGAAGAGATCACCGAACCCGGGTATCAGATCGAGCCGACTGCCCGCGAAGAGCAGCGCGGCGACGACGAGGAGTACGAGCGGGGGCCTGCCCCACCGGGACAGCCGGGTACGGCTCCGGGGCTTCTCCTGGCGCGCGTCGGTGGACGTCATACTCAACGGATTGCCCGTACGGCCGAGTTCATACCGTCGCACGGCCAATCCCGCGCGCGGGCGGACCGGTTCAGGCGTCCGGCAGATGGCCCTGGAGCGCGCGGCTGAGACCGCTCGCGCCGTCGTCGACGAGTCCGCGGTGGAACGCCTCGTCGTAGACGGGGTTCCCGGCGGCGGCGCGCGCCTGCCGTTCGCACTCGGCGCGGACCGGGGCGAGTTCGGGGGTGCCGCGCTGCGGATGGCCGACCATGCGCCAGAACGCCTGGCCGGTGCCGTAGGCGTGCGCGGCCCGTTCGCCGTCGCCCTGGGCGGCGATCGCGGCGGCGAGCAGATCGAGTCCGAGCGCGATGCCGAAGCTGTCGCCCAGCTGTTCCTTGCCACTGACCATCGAACGGGCGAACGCCTCCGCCTGGTAGGGCCGGCCCTGGAGCAGATGCACCAGCGCGAGCTGGTAGTCGGCGTAGGCCCTGGTCCAGCACTCGCCGCGGGCCAGACAGACCCGGCGCAGCTCCGTGGCGGCCGTATGCGCCTCGTCCAGTCGGCCGAGCGCGGTGAGCGAGAAGACCACGACCAGCCGGCAGCGCAGCTGCGACGGGGAGTCGAAGGGGCGGCCCGGACGGGCCCGCAGCGCGCGCTCGGCGACGGTGTGCGCGGCCTGAGCGCGGCCCATCATCAGGCAGGTGAGGCTGACGAGATATCCGGCGGAGAGCAGCGATTCGGGGTCCTGATCGTGCCAGGCGGCCTCGGTGCACCGTTCGCCGATGCGGTGGGCGCCTTCGTGGTCGCCCTGGAGCATGACGGTGACGCCGAGGGCCCAGAGGGCGCGGGTACGGTGCGGGCCGGTGGCACGATGGGCGTGGAGCGCGTGTTCCAGATAGATACGGGCCTCGTGCAGATGCCCGCAGCAGCTCCAGAAGAAGGCGACGCGGCCCGCCATCTCCACGGCCGTTTCCGGGTCCTCGTCGAGAAGGTGGTTGAGCGCCGCGCACAGATCGGGGTGGGTGTCGGTGATCCGCCGGTACCAGGCGACCTGGTCGGGTCCGGTCCAGCCGGCGTGGGCGCGGCGCGCGAGTTCGGCGAAGTGCGCGGCGTGCCGGTCGGCGAGAAGCTTCTCCTCGCCGAGTTCGCCGAGCCACATGGCGCCGTATTCGCGCAGCGTGTCGAGCATGCGGTAACGGCCGTCCTCGCCCTCGTCCTGGCGCAGCACGGATTTGGCGACGAGTCCCGCCAGGGCGGCGGTGACCGCGTCGGCACCGAGCGGACCTCCGGCGCACACCGCCCGCGCGTCGGCCGCCCCGATGTCGCCACGGAAAACGGAGAGCCTGGCCCACAGCAGACGTTCGAGAGGGGTACACAGCTCATGGCTCCACCCGATCGCGGTACGCAGCGCGCGATGGTGGCGGGGCCAGGCCGTCTCGTCGGTCAGCACTTCCAGTCGGCTGGTCAGCAGATCCGCGACATGCTCCACCGAGTGATCGGCCAGCCGGGCACAGGCCAGTTCGACCGCCAGCGGAACACCTTCGAGACGATGACAGATCTGGACGGCCGCGGCGGCCGTGCCCGGGTCGTCCAGGGACATCTGGGGCGCGGTGTC
The DNA here is from genome assembly GCF_040303865.1 of Streptomyces sp. NPDC094034. Taxonomy (NCBI): domain Bacteria; kingdom Bacillati; phylum Actinomycetota; class Actinomycetes; order Kitasatosporales; family Streptomycetaceae; genus Streptomyces; species Streptomyces sp. NPDC094034. Next base: position 15,344 of record NZ_JBEOUD010000045.1, read on the forward strand.
GGCGGCCCGGTCGCGGAAGAGCCGCAGGACCTGGTCGTCCCCTTCCAGGGAGAGCGGCGGGATGTCGAGGCAGTGCTCGCCCCTCGTCCCGAGCGGCTGCCGGCTGGTGGCGAGTACGGTCAGGCCGGGTGCGGCCGTCAGCAGCTCACCGACCAGATGCCCGACCGCCGCCACCATCCGCTCACAGCAGTCGAGCACCAGCAGCAACCGCCGCCCCGCCAGCCACTCGCACAACGCCTCCACCGGCGAACGCAGCGAATGATCCGAGAGCCCGACGGCATCACACACCGTCCCCAGCAACAGCTTCTCGTCGTACAACGGCGACAGATCCGCCCACCACACACCATCCGGGAACCGGCCACCCGCCCCCTCGGCGGCACGCACCGCCAGCCGGCTCTTGCCCACGCCCGCGCTTCCGGTCAGGGTGATCAGCCGGTGTTCTTCGAACGCGCGTGCCAGGCGGACCAGTTCGGTCCTGCGCCCTACGAAGCTGGTCGTCTCTTCGGGAATGTGCCCCACCACGGGGACAGTCTGGACCAGTTGGGCACCCACACTGACACCCGTGGTGGGAAACGGTCAGAAGCAGCCGAGAGCGCACTCTGTTCGGTCACTTCGATAGATAAACCCGCTCACACCCCTCACGTCGCTCAGGCCGCTCATGCCCCTCAAGCCGCTCACACCCCTCACACCCCTCACACCCCTCACGCTCCCCGCGCCGCGAAGACCGCCACCGTCCGCGCGGGCACCGTGAACGTCCCCGAACTCCGGTCGTAACGGGACTCCTTGACCGTACGGTCCGCTCCCCCGGCCTGGATCCGGTGCAGCGCGTACGGCCGCCCCGCCAGCTCCGCCACCCGCTGGCCCCGCGCCTCCGGAGTCGCGTTGAAGACCACGACCAGCTCACCGAGCCGCATGGTGATGACGCCCGGTGTCTCGTCGGGCCCCGACAGCGGGAAGGTCAGCGCGGACCTGACCGCGTCCGTGGAGGCGAGACCGAACACCGGCTCCGTGGTGCGGATCCGCAGCAGATCCTGGTACGCCGCCGAGGCGCCGTCGATCTGCGCGCACCCGGGCGTCAGCGCCGGAGCCGTCAACAGGGGCTTGGCATAAGGCCACTTGTCCTCGTTGTCGGCGGCGGGCGGCAGTCCCCGGCCGAAGCCGTTGCCGTCGCGGCAGTCCCAGTGGATCGCGTTGAACCAGTCCCCGCTGTCGTACGAATTGCGGTCCAGGGACTTGGAGCGCAGCAGTTCCGTGCCCGCCTGGGAGAGGGCCGGGCCCTGGGAGAGTGTGGCGGTCGCCATCGCGAGGACCTGCGCCCTGGCCCGGTCGGCGGCCGGGACCGATGGCGGCAGCTTGAAGGCGAGCGCGTCGTAGAGGGATTCGTTGTCGTGGGCGTCCACGTAGGCCAGCGCGTCGCCGGGGACGGCCGCGTAGCCGGCCGGAGCGCCGTTGTAGTCGACCTCGGAGCCGGTGACCGTACGCCCGGAGGTGTCGGTGAACGTGTAGTCCGCGAGGCTTCCGGTCAGCCCCACCTTGATCAGGTCCTGGTAGTGCAGCAGCCGGGCCTTCTGCTCGGCGGGCGTGCCATTGGCGGCGGAGGAGTTGGGTTCGGTGTAGAGGCCGGAGGCGAAGCCCTGGACGCCGGGGTCCTCGTCGAAGGGGCCGCCGCCGCGCACCGCGTCCCGGGCCCGGTCGGAGAAGGTCGCGACGCCGGTCCCCGCCATGTTCTTCTGGGTGGCCTGGACGAAGCGGGCGTCATCGGCGATCTCGCCGAAGTTCCATCCCTCGCCGTAGAGGATGATCTTCTTGCCGTCGACGCCGTCCTTCGCGACGGTCAGCGCGTCCAGCGCCTTCCGTACGGCGAGGATGTTGGCCTTCGGGTGGTGGCCCATCAGGTCGAACCGGAAGCCATCGACCTTGTACTCCCGGGCCCAGGTGACGACCGAGTCCACGACGAGCTTGCCCATCATGGCGTTCTCGGGCGCCGTGTTGGCGCAGCAGGTGGAGGTGGCGACGGAGCCGTCCGCCAGCAGCCGCTGGTAGTAGCCAGGCACGATCTTGTCGAGGACGGACTTGTCGGCCTGTCCGCTCGCGACGGTGTGGTTGTAGACGACGTCCATGACCGTCCGCAGGCCGGTGCCGTTCAGCGACTGCACCATCCGCCGGAACTCGACCGTACGCCGGGTCCCCTCCGGGTCGGAGGCGTAGGAGCCCTCCGGCACGGTGTAGTGCAGCGGGTCGTAGCCCCAGTTGTACGCGTCCTTCGCGGCGGTCCGCGCCACACACGCCTGCTGTTCGGCCGAGTCGGGCGCGTACACCTTCAGGTCACAGCCGGGGGTGGCCTGGTCGGAGGCGCGCTCCGGGATCGTGCCGATGTCGAAGGCCGGCAGGAGATGGACGTACGACGTACCGGAATCCGCCAGCCGCGCCAGCCGCTTCATGCCGTCGGAGCCGCGGTCCGTGAAGGCCAGATACCGGCCGGGGTGGTCCGAGGTGCGGTCCGCGATCGAGAAGTCGCGGATGTGCAGCTCCTGGATCCGCGCGTCGCGCGGCGGGACGGCGGCGGGCTTCCTGAGCGTGGACCAGCCCTGGGGGGCCAGCTTCGGATCGGCCAGATCCACCACGAGGCTGCGGGCCGAGTCGGTGGTGAGCGCGGTCGAGTAGGGGTCGGTGACCAGGTTGGTGACGACCTTCTGGACGCTCGGCGCCCAGACGGTCACGGCGTACCGGTACGGTCTGCCCGCCCAGCTCCGCTCGCCGGTCACGGACCAGACGCCGGAGGCCGGGTCGCGCTTCATCGGGACCGTGCGGCCGTCGAGTTCGAGGGCGACCCGGTGCGCGGTCGGTGCCCAGAGGGAGAGGACGGGACGCCCGCCGGTGAAGACCGGTCCGAGCGACGCCTTGACCGCCCGTGCGCTGTAGAGGTCGTCGAGGACGCCCTGTGTCTGGACGCCGGTGGCCGCGAGCAGCGCGCCGTTGGCGGCCCGCTGGGTGGCGATCAGCTGTCCGGAGAGCGACTCGCGGACCCTGTCCCGGTCGCGTACGTCCACGGTGAAGGCCGGATAGTCCTTGAGATGCGGGTACGCCGCCCGCTGCGCGTCGGTGAGCGCGGCGGGCGAGAGCCGCAGCCACTGCCCCTCGTCGGACAGCGCGCCGTCCTCGACGGTGATGCCGCCGTCGCGTGCGTACACCAGCTGCTGGCTGGTCGCGGCGGTCGCCTTCACCTTCCAGACGACGGTGTCGGTGTCGATCCACTGGGCCTCGGCCTTGGAGAGGTCGAGGCTCGGTCCCGAACCGAACTGCGGCAGCAGGTACTTCGGCTGTCCGGCGAGCAGCCACACCTCGTTGCCGTAGGTCGCGAGGTCCAGGGACTGGTCGGTGGGCAGGTCCTTCTCGTCGCCCTTGTGGAGGATGTAGCTGAGCGAGGTGGCACCGGCGGCGAGCGGGACCTCGAAGGTCACGCCGTACGCGTCTTCCCGTACCGGCTGGAGCGGCTTCGACCAGTCGGTCGGCGAGGCCGCGCCCGTCCAGGTGTGCAGCCCCCAGCCGGCATAGTCGCCGTCCGCGCGGCGGTAGTGGACGGTCGCCTTCGTGGTGTCCTGCGGCGGGTAGGCGCCGTCGGGCGCCTGCTCGGACTGGCCGTCCCCGCCCTGCGTGATCCATACCTCGCCGGTGCGGGCGAGGTCGATGGCGCGCCGCGGTCCTTCGTCCGGTGCGCCGGGCTTCTCCACGGTGTACGGGATGCTCGACGCACCCTCGGGGACCTTGATCCAGGCGAAGGCGCCATAGGCGTCCCGGCCGGTGAACGCGGCGGTCGTGGTGCCGGAGGTGAGCCGCCAGCCCTCGTAGTCGCCGTCGGGCCGCTGGTAGTGGACGACCGCGTAGTCGCGCTCGACGGCGCTCGGCCGCTCGGGCGCGGGCGTCTGCCCGGCCGTCGAGGCGGCGCTCGCGCTCGCGGTACGGCCCGCGCTGTCGATCACAACGGCCTTGTAGCGCAGGGGTGTTCCGGCGGCGGTGTCGATGTGGTCGGTGACCCGGTACGGGGCGTGGTCGGCGGTGCCGAGGGTCCGCCACTTCCCGTCGCCGGTCTGGGCGGCGAAGACGACCCGGTTGAGCTGTCCGCCGGTGATGTCCGCGGTCAGTTCGACGGTGCCGGTGGCGCCGGGCGCCGGGGCCTTGAGGGTGATCGCGGGCTCGGCGGCGGGGGCGGGCAGCGGCTTCGCGGCCCTCAGCACGAGCGAGGAGAGCGCGGGTACGGTCACCTTGACGCTGCCGCCGTCCCCGGCGCGTACCGTACCCGCGCCGCTACCTGTACCGGCGTCGGTGCCCGAACCGCCGTACAGCGTACGGAAGTCGGTGCCCGCGGCCGAGCCGACCGGGATCTCCACGCTCTTGGCGTCGGCGGCGTTGTTCACGGCGACGACGTACTCGGTGCGCGCCTTGGCGTCGGTACGGGATTCGGTGCGGGATTCGGTGCGGGACTCCGTACGGGATTCGGTGCCGGATTCGGTGCGGGTGAAGGCGTAGACGGAATCCTTCGCGTACCGCTCCGTCTGGACTCCGTCCCGTAGCGCGGGGTGGGCCTTGGTGAGCTTCGAGAGCGCGGCGATCGACCGGTACAGCGGGTGCCCCGGGTCATAGGCGTCCGAGGCATGGGTACGGTCCGTGCCCAGCTGCTCGTCGTCCAGATAGTCGGCGGTCTTCGAGGCGAAGAGCGTCTGGCGGGCGTCCTTGTCGCCGCCCGCGCCCGTGAAGCCCTGCTCGTCGCCGTAGTAGATCACCGGGTTGCCCCGGGACAGGAACATCAGCTCGTTGGCGAGCCGGGCGCGGTCCACCAGCTCGGTGTCGGAGGCCCCCGGGTTGTCCTGGGCGAGGAAGGTGCCGATCCTGCCCATGTCGTGGTTGCCGAGGAAGGTCACCTGTTCATAGGCGTTGGCCTTGTCGGTGGTGTAGCGGTAGTCGTCGGCGAAGACCTTCGCCAGCCGCTCGGCCGACGCGCCCTGCGAGGCGTAGGCGCGCGCCGCGTCCTGGAACGGGAAGTCGAGTGTGGCGTCCAGCCGCCCCCGGGTCACATACGGCGAGGTGACGGCGGTGTCCGACGAGTAGATCTCGCCGAACATGAAGAAGTCGTCCCGGCCGCGCTTCGCCGCGTACGCGTCGAGCGCCGTGGCCCACTGCGTCCAGAAGTCCAGATCGACGTGTTTGACGGTGTCGATGCGGAAGCCGTCGATGTCGAAGTCGCGGACCCACTTCTCGTAGATCTCCGCCATCCCGGAGACGACCTCGGGACGCTCGGTCCACAGATCGTCCAGCCCGGCGAAGTCGCCGTACTCAGCGCTCTCGCCCGCGAAGGTCGAGTCGCCCCGGTTGTGGTACATCATCGGGTCGTTGAGCCAGGCCGGGACCTTCTTCTCGCCCGTACGCACGACGGGGGTGTACGGGAAGGAGTCCGCGTCGGCGTTCGCGAGGCCCTCACCCGCGCTGTCGCCGCGATCGTCGAAGGGGCGGCCGTCCTTGTCGAGATACGGATAGGCGCCCTTGGGCCGGTAGCCGTACTGCTTCTCCGCGTAGTCGACGGTGTCCGCGGTGTGGTTGGTGATGACGTCGAAGAAGACCTTCATGCCCTTGTCATGGGCCTTGTCGATCAGCTTCGTCAGCTCGGCGTTGGTACCGAAGTGCGGGTCGACCTGGGTGAAGTCCGTGATCCAGTAACCGTGGTAGCCGGCCGAGGCGTCCTTCCCCTCGCCCTGCACCGGCTTGTTCTTGAAGATCGGCGCGAGCCAGATCGCGGTGGTGCCGAGCCCCTTGATGTAGTCGAGCCGGTCGGTCAGGCCCTTGAGGTCGCCGCCCTGGTAGAAGCCCTTGTCGGTGGGGTCGTATCCGGTGGAGGTCCGCGAACCGGTCAGTCCGCCGCGGTCGTTGGTCGTGTCACCGTTGGCGAACCGGTCGGGCAGGACGAAGTAGAACTGCTCACGGGTCAGATCGTGGCGGGCGGGCTCGGCGGCGAGCCGGGCGTCCGACGGCGGGGCGGGCGGCGTGGACACGGCGGGCCGCTCGGCCACCGACGCGGCGACGGGCGGGGCGGGCACCAGCGCCGCGCACAGGGCGGCGGCGAGGACGGCGGTGGCCGTTCTTCGGGGGGACGGGCGTTTCACGCGGGATCTCCTCGGATATGCGGGATCAGGGGATACGCGGGTACGGGAAAGGGGCCGTCCGGCGACGGAGAGCGGGGAGGCGGTCGCCGGACGGCCGTTTCCTGTGCGCCGACCGCTGTGTCAGCGGCTCAGCGCGGATCGGCGGTCAACAGGTGCGGTCAGCGCGTGCGGTCAGCAGGTGCGGTCAGCAAGTGCGGTCAGCAAGTGCGGGCGCCGGTGTGCAGCGCGACCGCGGTGTCCGAGCCGAGGGTCGCCGTGAACTGTCCCGAGCCGTTCACCGTCACCGTCCTGCCGTTCTGCACATCGCAGTACGTACCACCCGGCAGCGAGGTCTGGAAGGTGCGGGTGAGCGTGGAGCCCTCGTGGTTGATGGCCACATAGCCCGCCGAGCCGCGGCCGAAGGCGATCTGGTCGCCGCCGTTGTCCCACCAGTTGGTGACCGCCTGGCCGCGCGTGGTGTTGCGGAAGGCGACCATCGAGGAGATCTCGCGCCAGGCGTGCTGGCACTTCCAGCCGTTGCTGTAACAGGCGTTGACCGTACCGCCGTTGGGCGGACCGGCGTCCTTGTCGCTCCACTCGTAGCCGGAGTGCACATCGGGCGAGCCGTACGGCCAGGCCAGCATGAAGACATTGGCGAGCGTGTAGTTCGCGCCGTCCTTGTAGCTGAGGGTGTCGCCGCCGCGCTCGGTATCGTGGTTGTCGACGAAGACGGCGGACCTGCCCGACTCCATATAGCCCCAGCCCTCGCCGTAGTTCTTCAGATAGGCGAGGTTCTCGTTGTTGAAGACCCGCTTGAGGTCGCGGGCGTACCGGAACTCCTGGACGTCACCATTGCCGAGGTACTCGCTCGGCGAGACGGCCTCGCCCGCGCCGTAGATGGCCTCCTGCTTCCAGTAGACGCCCGGATTGCTCAGCCTGCTCTTGATGTTGGCGAGATCACCGGCCGGCATGTGCTTGGCGGCGTCGATCCGGAAGCCGTCGACGCCGAGCGACAGCAGGTCGTTCAGATACGCCGCGATCCGGCCGCGTACGTACTCCTCGCCGGTGTCCAGATCGGCGAGCCCGACCAATTCGCAGTTCTGTACGTTGGCGCGGTCGCCGTAGTTGCTGATCTGCGAGCGGCAGTCGTCCATGTCGAAGCCCGAGTAGATACCGGGGTAGTTGTACTTCGTGTACGAGGAGCCACCGGTGCCGGTGCCGTCACCGGCCGCCATGTGGTTGATGACGGCGTCGGCGACGACCTTGACGCCTGCCGCGTGACAGGTATTCACCATGGTCGAGAAGGCGGCGCGGTCACCGAGCCGCCCGGCGATCTTGTAGCTGACGGGCTGGTACGAGGTCCACCACTGGCCGCCCTGGATGTGCTCCTGGGGCGGGGAGACCTGTACATAGCCGTAGCCGGCCGGGCCGAGGGTGTCCGTGCACGCCTTCGCTATGGAGTCGAAGCGCCACTCGAACAGTACGGCGGTGACGTCCTTGCCACCGGGCGGCGCCGCCTGGGCGGTCCCGGCGGGGACCGTGAGCGCGACCGCGGCGCCCGCCACGAGGGCGAGCGCGGCGGCCAGAGTTCTGCGAGCCATTCGGTTCCTCCAACAACACTGGTGGGGGGAGGTGCGGGTGACGGTGGTGCGGTTCTGTGCACGAACGGTGGTGCGGAAAGGGTCAGTGGCGCCCGGGTACGCGCGCTCCCGCGGTGGAGCCGCGTACCACCAGCTCGGGCTGGAAGACATACTCGGTGCGCTGCATGGGGCTGCCCGCCATCTCCTCCAGCAGCGCGGCGACGGCCGCCGCGGCCATCGCGCGCACCGGCTGTCTGACCGTGGTCAGCGGCGGGTCGGTGAAGGCGATCAACCGCGAGTCGTCGTACCCCACGACCGAGATGTCGTACGGCACCGCGAGCCCGCGCCCCCGGGCAGCCCGCACCACACCGAGCGCCATCAGATCGCTGGCGCAGACGATGCCGGTGCAGCCGAGCCCGAGCAGCGCGTCCGCCGCGACCTGACCGCCCTCGACGCCGAACAGCGTGGAACACACCAGTTCCTCGGCCTCGCTCCAGGCCAGCCCCAGCAGCCCGACGGACGCGTCGAGGAAGCCCTCGCGCTTGCGCCGGGACGGTACATAGCGCTGCGGTCCGGTCGCGAGCCCGATCCTGCGGTGTCCCAGCTCGGCGAGATGGCCGACGGCCATCCGTACGGCCGCGTGGTCGTCCGCCGAGACGAAGGGCGCGCTGACGCGCTCGTTGTAGCCGTTGATCAGTACGTGCGGCACACCGCGCGCGGCGAGCGCGGCGTAGCGCGCCGGGTCGGCCGAGGTGTCGGCGTGCAGCCCGGAGAGGAAGACGATGCCGCCGACGCCCCGCTCCACGAGCTGTTCGACCAACTCGTCCTCGGTGGCGCCGCCGGGCAGCTGGGTGCAGAGCACCGGGGTGTGGCCGTGCCCGGCCAGGACCTGTTCTACGGCTTGGGCGAAGGCGGGGAAGACCGGGTTGGTGAGTTCGGGGGTCACCAGCCCGATCAGCCCGGCGCCGCGCGGCTTCGGGCCGCGCGGCTTCGCGCCCCGCCCGGAGCGCGTCCCCCGCCCGGAGCGCCCCGGGCGCTCGTGCCGCTCGGGCCGTTCGTGCCGCTCGGGCCGCTCGCGCCTCCGCTGCCGTTCATCGCGCTCGTACCGCTCGTACTGCTCGTGCCCGAGGGTGTCGAGCGCCGCGAGCACCCGCTGCCGCGTGGTGTCCGCGACGCCCGGCCTGCCGTTCAGGACCCGGCTGACGGTCGCCTCACTCACCGACGCCCGGCCCGCTATGTCAGCGAGCCTCGGCGTACCGGCGGTGAGCCGCTGTCCGTCGCCGCCCGGCGGCAGGAGGTCGGTCACACCGTCCACCACACCGTGGTGTCGGCGGGCAGTTCGGCCTCGGCGCCGTGCACGGACACCGGGCCGCTGGCCACCAGCACCCGGCCGTGCGCGGGGATCCGTACCGCCGTGTCGGTGGTGTTGACCGTGCAGACGAAGCCGGGCCTGGCGAAGGCCAGCAGCCCTTCGGGCGCGTCCAGCCACTCCACCGAGTCACCCGCGCCCAGACCGGGGTGCTCCTTGCGGGCGGCCAGCGCCGCCCGGTACAGCTCCAGGGTGGAGGAGGGGTCACCGGTCTGCGCCTCGACGCTGAGCGCGCCCCAGCCCTCCGGCTGCGGCAGCCAGCTGCCCCCGCCGCCGAAGCCGTACGAACTGCCCTCGCGCGTCCAGGGGATGGGCACCCGGCAGCCGTCACGGAAGCCGTCCTGGCCGTCCGCGCGGAAGTACGACGGGTCCTGCCGGGCCTCGTCCGGCAGGTCGGTGACGTCGGGCAGTCCGAGTTCCTCGCCCTGGTAGACATAGGCGGAGCCGGGCAGGGCCAGCATCAGCAGGGTCGCCGCGCGCGCCCGGCGCAGCCCGAGCGTACGGTCGCCGGCCTCGCGTGTCTGGGTGGCGCCGCCGGGCGGGCTCGCGAAGCGGGTGGCGTGCCGGGTGACATCGTGGTTGGAGAGCACCCAGGTGGCGGGGGCGCCGACCGGGCGCATCGCGGCGAGCGAGACATCGATGACCTCGCGCAGCGCGGCACCCACCCATGAGGTGCTCAGATACTGGAAGTTGAACGCCTGGTGCAGTTCGTCGGGGCGTACGTAGTTCGCGGTGCGCTCGACGGTCGGGGTCCACGCCTCGGCGACGGCGATCCGCTCGCCGGGGTACTCGTCGAGGATCCTGCGCCACTGCCGGTAGATCTCGTGCACACCGTCCTGGTCGAAGAACGGCGTGCCGCCGTCGGCGCTGTCGAGCAGCCTGAGCTGTCCGGTGTCGCCGATGTCGGGCAGCCCCTCGGCCTTGACGAGACCGTGGGCGACATCGACGCGGAAGCCGTCGACGCCCATGTCCAGCCAGAAGCGCAGGATCGAGCGGAACTCGTCGGCGACGGCCGGGTGGTCCCAGTTGAAGTCGGGCTGTTCGGGGGCGAAGAGATGCAGATACCAGTCGCCGGGGGTGCCGTCCGGGTCGGTGGTCCTGGTCCAGGCGGGGCCGCCGAAGATGGACTCCCAGTCGTTGGGCGGGAGTTCGCCGTTCGCGCCCTTCCCCGGGCGGAAGTGGTAGCGCTCGCGCAGCGCGGAGCCGGGGCCCTCGCGCAGGGCGCGCTTGAACCACTCGTGCGCGTCGGAGGAGTGGTTGGGGACGAGGTCGACGATGACGCGCAGATTCAGCTCGTGGGCGTCCCGGATCAGCGCGTCGGCGTCCAGCAGGGTGCCGAACATCGGGTCGATGGCCCGGTAGTCGGCGACGTCGTAGCCCGCGTCGGCCTGGGGGGAGGCGTAGAAGGGGCTGAGCCAGACGGCGTCGACGCCCAGGTCCCTGAGGTACGGCAGGCGGCGGCGTACCCCGTCGAGATCGCCCATTCCGTCGCCGTTGCCATCGGCGAAGCTGCGTGGATAGACCTGGTAGATCACCGCGTCCCGCCACCAGCCGTGGCGGTGGCCCGGGGCGTCGTCGGACGTGCCGGTCAGAGGGGCAGCGAGGTGCTGGGTCATGTCGTCCCTGTGGTGTCTGGGGGTGGGGAGCGGCGCGCGGCCGGTCAGGTCCCGCGCGCCGCCGTCGTCATACGGAGTCGGTGGTAAGGGCAAGGCCGCTCAGCCCTTGACGGCACCGGCGGACATGCCGGTGACGAGATGGCGCTGGGCGAAGAGGAAGACCAGCGCGGCGGGGATGGCGATGAGGACGGACGCGGCGGTCATGGGCCCCCACTGGGCGCTGTACTGGTTGACGAACTTCTGGAGACCGCCGGCGAGCGTGAGGTTCTCGTCGCCGACCATGAAGGCCGAGGCGTAGGCCACTTCGCCCCAGGCGGTGATGAACGAGTAGAACGCGGTGACCGCGAGCCCCGGCTTGGCGAGCGGCAGGATCAGCCGGTAGAAGGTGCCGAACGGGGTGAGTCCGTCCACCATGCCGGACTCGTCGATCTCCCGGGGGATGGTGTCGAAGAAGCCCTTCATCATCCAGGCGCAGAACGGTACGGCGATGGTGAGGTACGTGATCACCAGACCGGCCGACTGATTGAGCAGCCCGAGGCCCGCCATGATGTTGTAGATCGGCACGATCAGGACGGCGACCGGGAACATCTGGGTGATCAGCAGCGTCCACATCAGGCCGCGTTTGCCGGGGAAGCGGAAGCGGCTGACGGCGTAGCCGGTGGTGGCGGCCACGAACACGCCGAGCAGGGTGGTGAGTCCGGCGATGATCAGCGAGTTGCCGAACCAGGTGAGGAACGGGGTGTCCCGCAGCAGGTTGGTGTAGTTCTCGAACGTCGTCTCTTTGAAGAAGTCCGTGGTCGTGGCGTAGCTCGCGGGCTTGAGCGAGGTCAGGAAGACCCACAGCACCGGGAAGACGGCGATCACGGACGCGACGATCAGGGTCGCGTGCAGCGCGACCGAGGCCAGGGGCGAACGGCGGCCGCGGCGCGGGACGTTGACGGTCTGGCCAGGGGCGGGGGCGGCGGTGGTCACCACGTATCTCCCTGCTTACGGAGGACGCGCCGGTAGACGGCGGCGAAGAGCATCAGGAGGACGAGGATCAGCACGCCCCAGGTGGAGGACTGCGCGAAGTCGCGGGGGCTGATCTCGAAGGAGAACTTGTACGCCTGGGTGACCAGGATCTGGGTGGCCTCACCCGGTCCCCCGCGGGTCAGCAGGAAGATCACCGGGAACATGTTGAAGGTCCAGATGGTGGAGAGCAGGATCACGGTCGTACTGACCGAGCGCAGCCCCGGCAGGGTGATGTGACGGAAGCGCTGCCAGGCGTTGGCGCCGTCCATCTCGGCCGCCTCGTACATCTCCCCCGGGATGGACTGGAGTCCGCCGAGGAGGGCGACCATCATGAAGGGCACGCCGAGCCAGATGTTCACGGCGATGACCGAGAACTTCGCCCACGTCGGGTCGTTGAGCCAGGGCACGGCGTCGATGCCGCCACCCGTGAGCAGCCTGTTGAGGAAGCCGCGCTCCTCGTTGTAGAGGAAGCGCCAGGCGAAGACGGAGACGAAGCCGGGGACGGCCCAGGGCAGGATCAGCAGCATCCGGTAGAAGGAGCGGCCCGCGATCCGGCGGTTGAGGATATTGGCGAGGCCGAGGCCGAGCGCGAAGGTGACACCGACGCAGGACACCGTCCACACCAGGGTCCAGCCGAGGGTGCCGAGGAACTGATCGCCCGTGAGCGCGTCGGCGTAGTTGTCGAGGCCGACGAACTCATAGGTGGCGGGCAGGTGGTTGACGCCGATGCTGCGCTCGACATTGCGCTCGTTGGCATCGGTGAGCGACAGATAGATACCCCGGACCAGCGGGTACCCGATGATCACGCCGATCACGGCCACCACCGGGGCGACCATGGCCCAGGCGTACCAGTGGGTCGCGAGACCGCGCCGGAGTCTCGTCGACACCCGGAGTTCGCCGGGTGCCTTGCCAGTGCCAGTGCCGCGGCCGCGGCCGCGGGCGAGGTCATCGCCCGCGGCCGACGCCACCGACTGGCTGGTGTGGACAGCCATCAGCCGGCCCGCCTTCCTTCCCGTTACCTGTTACTTCCAGCCCTTGAGCAGCTTGCGGTAGGCGTCGCCGGTGTCCTTGGCGCCCTTGGCCGGGTCGGTCTGACCGGTGAGGACCTTGGTGTACTCGGTCACCAGCGGTGCGAAGAGGCTGCCGGTCTCCGGGATCCAGGGGCGCTCGACGGCCTTGTCCACGACGGGCTTGAAGAAGCCGACGATCTCGTTGTCGGCGACGCCGGGCTGCGTGTAGACGGACGTACGGGTGGGGAGCAGGCTCAGCTCCTCGGCGACCTTGGCCTGGCTCTCGGCGGAGGTCATGTACTCGGTGAACGCGTAGGAGGCGTCCAGGTTCTTGGAGCCCGCGTAGACGGCGAGGTTGTGGCCGCCCTGCGGGGAGCCCTGCCCGACGGAGCCGGCCGGTACGGGGGCGATGCCCAGATTGGCCTTGTCCTTGAACTGCGCGCCGCCGTAGGTGTCGGTGACGGCCCACGGACCGTTGATCATCATCGCGACATCGCCGTCCTTGAAGGCCGACTGCATGTTCTCCCAGCCGTCGGTGGCGTCGGTCTTGGCGGCGCCGGAGTCGACGAGGTCCTTGACGACGGTCATGGCCTTGACGCCGGCCGGGTTGTCGACGGTGACGGTCTTGTTCGCCGCGTCCACCAGGTTGCCGCCCTCGCCGTAGAGGAAGGACAGGAACCAGTAGGCGTCGTCGCCGCGCAGATAGAGGCCGGTCTTGCCGGTCTTGTCCTTGATCGTCTTCGATACGGTCTTCAACTCGTCGACGGTCTTGGGGACTTCGACGCCCGCGTCCTTGAAGATCTTCTTGTTGTAGAAGATGCCCATGGAGTCGATGACCTGCGGCACGGCATAGGTCTTGTCGCCGTACTTCGTGGAGGCCGCGGCCTGCGCGAGGAAGTCCTTCTCGTCCTTGAGCGCCGGGGTGCCGTCCAGCGGGGCGAGATAGCCGAGATCGGCGAACTCGGGGGTCCAGGCGACCTCGGAGCGGATCACGTCGGGCGCCCCGGAGCCGGACTGCGCGGCGTTCTTGAACTTGTTCTGGGCGTCACCGAAGGGCACGTTGACATATTTGACGTCGACCTTCGGGTGCTTCTTCTCGAAGCCCTCGGCGAGCTGCTTGAAGACCTTGTCCTCGCTGCCCACGGTCGAGGTGTCCCACCAGGTGACCGTGCCGGAGAGCTCGCCGCCCGAGCTCTTGCCGCTTTCCGCGTCGCCGTCACTGCCGCAGGCGGTCGCCGCGAGGGCCAGGGTCGCGGCCAGGGCGGTGGCCGTTATGCCACGTCGCATCCGAACTCCTTCAACTGCCGTACCGCTCCGTCGCGGCGCCGGGTCGGACGTGAACGTAACAGCCTTGCAAGATGGCCGAAAGACCTTGCGGAATATTTCTGCAAGGACGAGGGATCGTTACCGGCATGTGTCCTGTCGATTGCCGATCAACCTCTTGACGGGAACACGCGTGACCTGGCAAGGGCGAACCGCGCAGGTCAGTGCCGGTCCGGGCGGATCGGGTGCGCCTTGCGGCGGTGCGGCGGGAAGGCTTCGCAAGATCTTGCAAGGGCTTGCCGCCGGGGCCCGGCCCCTGGCACGGTGGGCAATCCGACATACGCCCGGTACAGTCCACTGACATGACCGCACGGCTTGCCGATATCGCAACTCAGGCGGGGGTCAGCGAAGCGACGGTCAGCCGCGTACTGAACGGCAAACCCGGGGTTGCCGCGACCACCCGCGAGTCCGTACTCGCCGCGCTCGACGTGCTGGGTTACGAACGGCCCGTGCGGCTGCGCCGGCGCAGCGCGGGGCTGGTCGGACTGATCACCCCCGAGCTGGAGAACCCGATCTTCCCGGCCTTGGCGCAGGTCATCGGCCAGGCGCTGACCCGGCAGGGCTACACGCCGGTGCTGGCGACCCAGACCCCCGGCGGCTCCACCGAGGACGAGCTGACGGAGATGCTCGTCGAACGCGATGTCTCCGGCATCATCTTCGTCTCCGGGCTGCACGCCGACACCTCCGCCGATATGCGGCGCTACGAGAAGCTGCGCGCCCAGGGCGTGCCGTTCGTACTGGTGGACGGTTTCTCGCCGAAAGTCCAGGCGCCCTTCATCTCCCCCGACGACCGGGCGGCCATGCGCCTCGCGGTCACCCATCTCGTCTCGCTGGGGCATCAGCGGATCGGTCTCGCCGTCGGCCCCCGGCGCTTCGTGCCGGTCCTCCGCAAGATCGAGGGTTTCCGCGCCACGGTCCAGGAGTTGCTCGGGCTCTCCTCCGAGGAGGCGGACGAGCTGATCCAGCAGTCGCTGTTCACTCTGGAAGGCGGCCAGGCGGCGGCCTCCGCGCTGATCGAACGCGGCTGTACGGCAGTGGTGTGCGCGAGCGACATGATGGCGCTCGGTGCGATCAGGGCGGCCCGCCGGCTCGGTCTGGACGTGCCCAGGGACCTGTCGGTCGTCGGTTTCGACGACTCGCCCCTCATAGCCTTCACGGATCCGCCGCTGACGACGATCCGCAAGCCGGTGCCCTCGATGGGCCAGGCCGCGGTCCGGGCGCTGCTGGAGGAGATCGGCGGTACACCCGCCCCGCACAGCGAGTTCGTCTTCATGCCCGAGCTGGTGGTACGCGGTTCAACCGCCTCCGGGCCGGTCCCGGGACCCCAAGGAACATCAGGGTCGCGAAGTCGTCCGTAGGGTGTAGCGAATGCGGCCCGAACCCGTCCGGGGGATGATCGGTCGGGAACGGGAATCTGGCAGACTCTCTCGCTATGGGTGAATCGACCGTGAAGACACAGGAAGGCCTGCGCGGCCGTACGGTGACCCCGTCACCCATCCCTGAAGAGGAGGCGGCCGCGGCGGCGACGAGCGCGAGCACCGAGCCGGACGCGAGCGGCGAGGCCGTCGGACAGCGTACGTGGTTCCAGCGCCGCAGAGCGCCCCGCCGTCCGCGCATCTGGTTCGAAATCCTGCTGATCGCGGTGAGTTACTGGACGTACTCCCTCATCCGCAACGCGGTCCCGGAGCAGAAGGCCAAGGCCCTGCGGAACGCGGACTGGATCTGGGAGACGGAGAAGACCCTCGGCATCGCGGTCGAGCAGAGCATCAACCACGCGATGAATTCGGTGACGTGGCTGATCGTCGGCATGAACTACTACTACGCGACACTGCACTTCCTCGTCACGATCGGGGTGCTCGTCTGGCTCTTCCGTTACCATCCGGGCCGGTACGCCGCCGCCCGGATGGTGCTCTTCGCCACCACGGCCGTCGCGCTGCTCGGTTACTACCTGTATCCGCTGGCGCCGCCCCGGCTGATGAACGGGGGCCGGTTCATCGACACGGTCGTGCACCACGAGACCTGGGGCTCGATGGCGTCCGGCGACCTCAAGCACATGTCGAACCAGTACGCCGCGATGCCGTCGATGCATATCGGCTGGTCGCTGTGGTGCGGACTGATCATCTTCGCGGTCGCCTCGGCGCCCTGGGCGAAGATCCTCGGCCTGCTCTATCCGACGCTCACGCTGCTGGTGATCGTCGCCACCGCGAACCACTTCTGGCTGGACGCGGTGGGCGGCATGCTCTGTCTGGCGTTCGGCATGGCGCTCTCGTACGCCTGGTACGGCTCGACGCCGTACCGGCTGCCCCGCCATGTCGACGACGACCGGCCACGCCCGCTCCGACTGCGCCGCCGGCCAGGGACCGTCTGAGGGGGCGGGCACGGCCTTTGGGCCTGTCTGAGGGGGCGGGCACGGCCCCTCAGGTCGCCGCCCCGTAGAACAGCTCCTCCATCACCGCCCGCGCCCTGCGCGTCGTACGACGGTAGTCGTCCAGCATGTCGCCGACATGTCCCGGCCCGAATCCCAGATAGCGGCTCATCGCGCTCAGTTCGCGTCCGTCCGACGGGAAGGTGTCGCCCGGCCTGCCCCTGACCAGCATCACGCCGTTACGGACCCGGGTCGCCAGGACCCAGGCCTCGTCCAGGATCTGCGCGTCCTCCGTCGAGAGCAGCCCCGCCGCGCGGGCCGCCGCCAGGGCCCCCCGGGTACGGGTGGTGCGCAGTCCGGGTTCCGCCCAGCCGTGCCGAAGCTGGAGCAGCTGGACGGTCCACTCGACATCGGAGAGCCCGCCCCTGCCCAGCTTGGTGTGGAGGGTGGGGTCGGCGCCGCGCGGCAGCCGCTCCGACTCCATCCGCGCCTTGAGCCGGCGGATCTCCCGTACCGCCTCCTCGCCCAGCCCCTCCGCGGGAAACCGCAGCGGATCGACCAGTTCGATGAAGCGGCGGCCGAGATCGGCGTCCCCCGCCATCGGCTCCGCGCGCAGCAGCGCCTGGCTCTCCCAGACCAGCGCCCAGCGCCGGTAGTACGCCGCGTAGGAGGCGAGCGTACGGACCATCGGGCCGCTCTTGCCCTCCGGCCGCAGATCCGCGTCGATCAGCAGCGGCGGGTCGGAGGTGGGGACTTGAAGCAGCCGCCGCATCTCGGCGACCACCTCGTTCGCGGCGCGCGCCGCCTCGTGCTCGGCGACGCCCTCGCGCGGCTCGTGGACGAAGAGCACATCCGCGTCCGAGCCGTAACTCAGCTCATGGCCGCCGAACCGCCCCATGCCGATGACCGCGAACCGGGTGGGCAGCGTGTCGCCCCACTGCTCGCGCACGACGGCGCGCAGGGCGCCCGCGAGCGTCGCCGCGTTCAGATCGGTGACCGCGTTGCCGACCCGGTCGACCAGCGCCCCCGGGTCCTCCTCCGCCGGGCTGTCCTCCGTGCCGTACGAGCCGATGATGTCCGCCGCGGTCGTACGGAACAGCTCACGCCTGCGCATCCCGCGGGCCGTGGCGACCGCGCCCTCCGCCGTCTCCGCGCGCCCGACCGCCGCCAGGACCTCCTGCTCCAGCGGCTCACGGCCGCGCGGAGCCAGCCCCTGGGGGTCGCCGAGGATGGCCACCGCCTCGGGCGCGCGGAGCAGCAGGTCGGGGGCGAGCCGGCCGGCCGAGAGCACCCGCGCGAGATTCTCCGCCGCCGCCCCCTCGTCGCGCAGCAGCCGCAGATACCAGGGCGTCTTGCCGAGCGCGTCCGACACCTTGCGGAAACCGAGCAGCCCGGCGTCGGGGTCGGCGGAGTCCGCGAACCAGCCGAGCAGCACCGGCAGCAGCGTCCGCTGGATCGCCGCCTTGCGGCTCACCCCGGACGACAGCGCCTCCAGATGCCGCAGCGCGGCGGCCGGGTCCGCGTAACCGAGCGCTTCGAGCCGCTGCCGCGCCGCGCGTGGACTGAGCCGGATCTCGCCGGGCGCGAGCTGGGCGACCGCGTCGAGCAGGGGCCGGTAGAACAGCTTCTCGTGCAGCCGCCGGACGACCGAGGCGTGCCGCCGCCAGGTCCGGTTGAGCTCGGCGACGGGATCGCCGCGCAGCCCCAGCGAGCGGCCGAGGCGGCGCAGATCCGCCTCGTCCTCGGGCACCAGATGGGTACGGCGCAGCCGGTAGAGCTGGATACGGTGCTCCATGGCGCGCAGGAAGCGGTACGCCTCGTCCAGCTGCGACGCGTCCGCCCGGCCGACATAGCCGCCCGTCGCCAGCGCGGCCAGCGCTTCGAGGGTCGAGCCGCTGTGCAGCGTGGCGTCGCTGCGGCCATGGACCAACTGGAGGAGCTGTACGGCGAACTCGACGTCCCGCAGCCCGCCCGGACCGAGTTTCAGCTCGCGGTCCACCTGGCCCGGGGGGATGTTGTCCACGACCCGGCGGCGCATCTTCTGTACGTCGGAGACGAAGTGCTCGCGCTCGGCGGCCTGCCACACCAGCGGCGACACCGCCTCGATGTACTGGGCGCCGAGCATCGGGTCGCCGGCCACGGCGCGGGCCTTCAGCAGCGCCTGGAACTCCCAGGTCTTGGCCCAGCGCTGGTAGTACGCGAGATGGCTGCTCAGTGTCCGCACGAGCGGACCGTTACGGCCTTCGGGACGCAGATTCGCGTCGACCGGCCAGATGGTGCCCTCGCTGTTCGACTCGGAGCAGATCCGCATCAGATGGGACGCCAGCCGGGTCGCCGCCTGGATGGCCTTGCCCTCGTCGACGCCCTCGGCCGCACCCCCCACCCCGTCGGCCGGCTCACCGACGAAGATCACGTCCACGTCCGAGACGTAATTCAGCTCATGGCCGCCGCACTTGCCCATCGCGATCACCGCGAGCCGGCACAGCGCGGCGTCCTCGGGCGCCGCCGCCTTGGCGATGGCGAGTGCGGCGCGCAGGGTCGCGGTCGCCAGATCGGCCAGCTCGGCGGCGGTCTGGGCGTAGTCCGCCGTCCCGCAGACATCTCTGGCGGCTATGGCGAGCAGACAGCGGCGGTAGGCGACCCGCAGCGAGACCGGGTCGGTCGCCTCCGCGAGCCCGCGCTCGAACTCCTCGACGCCGGGGTGCAGATCGGCCAGCTCGTAGGTGACCAGCACATGCCAGTCCCCCGGGTGCCTGGCCAGATGGTCCCCGAGCGCCTCCGACGAGCCGAGCACCCCGAGCAGCCGGTCCCGCAGCGGCTTCGCCGCGATCACGGTGTCCAGCAGCACCCGCAGCTCGTCGGGGCGCTGCGCCTCCGCCAGCCTGACGAGCCCGCGCAGCGCGAGATCGGGGTCGGCGGTGGCGCCGAGCGCGTCCAGGAGCAGCGGATCGGACCGTACGGGTGACATCGCGGGGGCGTCGAGCAGCCGCTCGGCGGCGGAGGGATCGGTGAAGCCGTGCCGCAGCAGGCGGGTGAAGGTACTGCTTCTGCGTCCCGGCAGCGCCATGTTCCCCGTCTCCTGTCCACAACCCGGTCCGGCCAAAGCTCAAGAACGAGCCTAGAGGAGTAGGTCCGAAGTCTCGTCTGCCTCCGGGCGAACGACGACACTTCGGACTTACTCGCCCAGACCCGGCTCGCGGCCGAGGGCCGACGACGAAGACCCCGCCGGCCCGGATCGGTTCACACCCACGGCCCTACAGCACGGGCAGGTTCTTCTTCAGCTCGAAGGCGGTGACCTCGGAGCGGTACTCCTCCCACTCCTGCTTCTTGTTGCGCAGGAAGAAGTCGAAGACATGCTCGCCGAGCGTCTCCGCGACCAGTTCGCTGCGCTCCATCAGGGAGATCGCCTCGCCCAGGTTCTGCGGCAGCGGCTCGATGCCCATCGCGCGCCGCTCCGCGTCCGTGAGGGCCCATACGTCGTCGTCGGCGCCCGCCGGGAGTTCGTAGCCCTCCTCGATGCCCTTGAGACCGGCGGCGAGCAGCACCGCGTAGGTCAGATAGGGGTTGGCTCCCGAGTCGATCGAGCGGACCTCGACCCGCGCGGAGCCGGTCTTGCCGGGTTTGTACATCGGGACGCGGATCAGCGCGGAGCGGTTGTTGTGCCCCCAGCAGATGTACGAGGGGGCCTCGCCGCCCGAGCCCGCCGTACGGGAGGAGCCGCCCCAGATGCGCTTGTACGAGTTGACCCACTGGTTGGTGACGGCCGAGATCTCGGCCGCGTGCTTGAGCAGCCCGGCGATGAAGGAGCGGCCGACCTTCGACAGCTGGTACTCGGCGCCCGACTCGTAGAAGGCGTTGCGGTCGCCCTCGAAGAGGGAGAGATGGGTGTGCATGCCCGAGCCGGGGTATTCGGAGAACGGCTTCGGCATGAAGGTCGCCTGTACGCCCTGCTCCAGCGCGACCTGCTTCATGACCAGGCGGAACGTCATGATGTTGTCGGCGGTGGAGAGCGCGTCCGCGTAGCGCAGATCGATCTCCTGCTGGCCGGGGGCGCCCTCGTGGTGGCTGAACTCCACCGAGATGCCCATGGATTCGAGCATCGTGATCGCCTGGCGCCGGAAGTCCATACCGACGTTCTGCGGCGTGTGGTCGAAGTAGCCGGAGCTGTCGGCGGGCGTGGGGCGCGTGCCGTCGACCGGCTTGGTCTTCAGCAGGAAGAACTCGATCTCGGGGTGGGTGTAGAAGGTGAAGCCCAGATCCGAGGTCTTCGCCAGGATCCTCTTGAGCACATAGCGCGGGTCCGCGTAGGACGGCGAGCCGTCGGGCATCAGGATGTCGCAGAACATCCGGGCCGTTCCGGGGGCCTCCGCGCGCCACGGCAGTATCTGGAACGTGCCCGGGTCGGGCTTGGCGATCATGTCGGACTCGTACACCCGGGCGAAGCCCTCGATCGCGGATCCGTCGAAGCCCATGCCCTCGTCGAAGGCCTGCTCCAGCTCGGCGGGCGCGACGGCGACCGACTTCAGGAAGCCGAGCACGTCGGTGAACCACAGGCGTACGAAGCGGATGTCGCGCTCTTCGAGCGTGCGGAGCACGAATTCCTGCTGCTTATCCATATTAGCCGTCCTACCCATCCTTGCTGGTCAGGCCACCTGCTCCCATGCCACGAGGCACCCCGGGGGCACCCGAGCATCCCACCACACGATTTCCGGCGCGTTGCGAACCCCCGTCCAACGCTTCGCGTCGTGCGTGTGTACGGGCTCGCGGCCCATAGTGCCTGTTCGACCGATGCCCAGGTAGCAGGCGGCCGCAACCCCATTGTGCGCGAGATCGGTGCGGAAGATCGACTCCGGCGCCGGTCAGCCCCCACCGTGCCGGACGGTCGTGTCCGACCAGCCCAGCGGGTACGGCTCGGTGTCCTCGCCCGGTACCGCCTGCTCCCCGCCCGCCTCGGTGAACGCGGTGAGCGCGCCGACCAGGGCCGCGCGCTGCTCGGGGGTCAGCCGCTCGACGATCGCCGCGATCTCGCGGTGGCGTACGGCGGTGACCCGGTCGACGAGCGCCCGGCCCCGCTGGGTCGGCCGCAGCAGCGTCTCGCGGCGGTCGCAGGGATTGCTCCGCCGGGTCGCCAGGCCCGCGGCGATCAGCCGGTCGAGCGTCCGCATGGCGGTCGACGGATTCACCCCGAGCCGTTCGGCGATATCGACGAGTTTGGCATCGCCGTGGGCGGTGAGGACCGCGAGCAGCCGGAACTGCGGCAGGGTGACCGGTTCCGCGACCGACGCGAGAGACCGGGCCGACACCTTCGCCAGCAGCTTGGACGCGGTCAGTACGGCGTGCGTCACCGCGTCGACATCGGCCGGACCCCGTCGGCCCCCCGGATCCGCCTGGCCCTTGGCGGTCGACCGCGATCGCGACAGCGGCTGACGACTCGGCTGCCGACGCGGCCGCGGATCCTCGGTCATGCCTCTTTGTACCCCGACGGTGCCCGGTTCGTACCGTCTGGGGTCACGGAGGGGAACCGGAACCGGTTCCTCACTGCTGCCGGCGGGGGTGTACGCACTACGATCTGCGCTCATGGGGGGATCGCGGCCCGGCCACATACGTATCGCGCGTCCCACGGCTCTGCTGAGTGCCGTGGCGACGCTGCTCGCCGCGCTCTTCCTCTGTCTGGGTCCTGACCCGGGCGGGACCGGCGTCCACCACCCGGACGGTCCGGCGACGGCGGCGAACGGCGCCGCGTACGGCCCGGTCGCCGAGACCTCGGTCGCGGACCGGGCCGAGGCGGAGGCCCGCTACACCTGCCCGTACGACAAGGGCGACTGCGGGCTCTTCCCGCATCAGAGCCCCGCCGTGCTCACCGTCCCGCCGCCGGCCACCCCGTTCGCCGGCCAGGTCCAGCCCCCGCACCTCGAACCGCCGTACCCCACCGGCCAGGTGCCCCGCTCCGGAGCGCTCGCCCGCGCCCCGGATCTCCACGTCCTTCAAGTACTGCGGACGTAGCCGGGCCCGCACCCGCACCGGGCCACCCCCGCGCCGGGTTCCCGAATATCCCGAACCACGATCCGTGGTCACGCAGTTGTCCGCGTTCCGCAGTTATCTCAGAAGGACACACATCATGGCTTCCAAGTCCCAGTCCGCCGAGCGCAAGGCCCGAATAGAGGAGATGCGCCGGGTCGAGCGGGCCCGCGAGCGGCGCAGTCGCATCATCACGATCACGGCGAGCGCCGTCGTGGTGGCCGCCCTCGTCGCCGGTGGCGCCTACCTCCTCAACAAGGAGTCGGAGCAGAAGGAGCAGGAGCAGGCGGCGGCCAAGGCGCCCGTGAAGGGCGAGAAGTCCTGGGACGCCAAGGAGCTCGGCCGTAACCACGTCACGGAGCAGGTCACGTACCCGATGACGCCGCCCGTGGGCGGTGACCACAACCAGGTCTGGATGAACTGCCAGGGGGACGTCTACAAGGAGGCGATCCCGGACGTGAACGCGGTGCACTCACTGGAGCACGGCGCGGTCTGGGTCACGTACAACGACAAGGCCTCCGACGCCGATGTGAAGGCGCTCGGCGAGAAGGTGGAGAAGACGCCCTACTCGTTGATGAGCCCGGTGCAGAACCAGTCGGGCGCCCTCATGCTGAGCGCGTGGGGCAAGCAGGTCACGGTGGACAGCGCCACGGACCCCCGCGTGGACCAGTTCTTCACGAAGTACGTGCAGGGCGCGCAGACCCCTGAGCCGGGCGCCGCCTGCACGGGCGGAATGGGCGCGCAGTGACAGCGGGGAGCGCCCCGGACCCGACCGCCGGCGCGGAGACGGCCGACACCGCCGACGACGCGGCCGACACGGCTCGTCCGGCGCGCAAGGCGACACGCACCCAGTGGGCGGCGATCACCGCCGTCGTCCTGGCGCTGGTCTTCGCCGGTACGGCGGCGGTGGCCTCGGCCGGGCGTGACGGCGGCCCGGCCGCGCCCCGTACCCCCACGGCGGACTCGGCGGACGCGGGCTTCGCCCGTGACATGGCGGTCCACCATCAGCAGGCGGTGGAGATGTCCTTCATCGTGCGGGACAGCACGGACGACGAGGAAGTGCGCCGGCTGGCGTACGACATCGCCAACACCCAGGCGAACCAGCGCGGGATGCTGCTGGGCTGGCTGGACATGTGGGGGCTGCCGAAGGTCGAGTCGGGCCGTGAGCCGATGGCCTGGATGTCCATGGACAAGATCATGGACCACGGCGGCGGCACGGACATGGGCTCGATGGACCACGGCGACGCGGGCCATCAGCCCCAGGACGGCTCGCTGATGCCGGGCATGGCCACGAAGACGGAGCTGGACCGGCTCCGCGAGGCCCGTGGCAAGGCGGCCGAAGTCCTGTATCTCCAGCTGATGACCGACCACCACAAGGGCGGGGTCGACATGGCCGAGGGCTGCGTACAGCTATGCGTACCCGGTACGGAGAAGGACCTCGCCGAAGGGATGGTCGCGGCGCAGCAGTCCGAGATGGCCCTGATGGCGGACCTGCTCGCGGCACGCGGCGCGCAGCCGCGTACCGGCTGACGCGCGGGGCCGCCGGTTCCCCGGGGAGCCGGCGGCCCCGCGATCTCAGCGCTCCCGCGTCCCGGGCACGGTCCGCCACACCAGCTCGGGCGGGCGGAGCCGCGCGCACCGGGGCAGGCCCTTCGCGTCCGTCAGCGACAGCGTCGTCTCGGCGGCGCCCCCGGCGAGCAGGTCCGGCGGCAGATCCACGAGGAAGAGCTTCGCGCGGCGGAACATCCGGAACGCCGCGATGTCCGCGCCGGGCGACAGCTCGCCCCAGGTCAGATAGATGAACCGGGCCCCGCGCCGGCCCTGGACATAGGGCCCGCGGAAATCCGGCGTGCCGTCGGGTGCCGTGGTCGTGTCGACGGGGATCTCGAAGTGCGCCTCGGCCGCGTCGGCCCTTACCAGCTGGTCCGGGTCCGGGCCCCGGCCGCGCTGCGGGGCCACATGGACCTCCTGGAAGCAGCCGCACGCGCGGCCGGGCAGCTCGCGCCCGGTGATCCGCAGGGTCAGTCGCGCCATGCTCTCCCCCTCATCTCTCCCGTCCATCTCTCCCGTCCCTGTTCGGGCGCTTGCGGTCGCGTCACCCGAACGGGTCCACGATGATGGATCTGGCTCGGGGTGGACGGCACTCAGGAGGCAGGGACAATCATGACCACCGCCAAAGACATCATGCACCCCGGGGCCCAGTGGATCCCGGCCCACGAGACCCTGGACCGCGCCGCCCAGCTGATGCGTGAGCTGGATGTGGGCGCGCTCCCCATCGCCGACGCCGAGGAGCGGCTGACCGGCATTCTCACGGACCGCGACATCGTCGTCGGGTGTGTGGCGATGGGCCATGACCCGGCGCGGACGACGGCCGGTGAGATGGCGCACGGCACCCCTCGCTGGATCGACGCGAACGCGGATGTGGACACGGTCCTGTACGAGATGCAGAGCCACCAGATACGGCGGCTGCCGGTGATCGAGGACAAGCGTCTGGTCGGGATGATCAGCGAGGCCGATCTGGCCCAGCACCTCACCGACGGGCAGCTCGCCTCCTGGATGGAACAGGTCTACGCGCACGGCTGAGCCCCGGCTCGCCCGGCACAGACACGGCCCGTATCGCGCGCGTCTCGCGCGCACGCGTCTCGCACGGACGGGTCTCGCACGGACGGGTCTCGCACGGACGGTCCGCCGCGGCGACCGAGTGGGCCGCCCCACACGCGCACCCCAGGACATCGTGTCAGTCAGACGATTACACTGGGTCCCGTGCCCCAACTACGTCTCGCTCTGAATCAGATCGACTCGACCGTCGGCGATCTCGCCGCGAACGCCGAGGCGATCGTGCACTGGACCCGGCACGCCGCCGAACAGGGAGCGCATGTCGTCGCGTTCCCCGAGATGGTGCTGACCGGCTACCCCGTCGAGGACCTCGCCCTGCGGCCGTCCTTCGTCGAGGCGTCCCGGACCGCCGTGCGCGCGCTCGCGGGACGCCTCGACGAGGAGGGCTTCGGGGAGCTGCCCGTCGTCGTCGGCTATCTGGACCGCTCCGAGTCGGCCCAGCCGCGCTACGGCCAGCCCGCCGGTGCCCCGCGCAACGCCGCCGCCGTACTGCACCGCGGCGCGGTCGTCCTCAACTTCGCCAAGCACCATCTGCCCAACTACGGCGTCTTCGACGAGTTCCGGTATTTCGTACCGGGCGACACCATGCCCGTCATCCGGGTCCATGGCGTCGATATCGCGCTCGCGATCTGCGAGGACCTCTGGCAGGACGGCGGCCGGGTCCCGGCTGCCCGGTCCGCGGAGGCGGGGCTGCTGCTCTCGATCAACGCCTCGCCGTACGAGCGCGAGAAGGACGACACCCGCCTCGACCTGGTGCGCAAGCGCGCCCAGGAGGCCGGCTGCACCACCGCGTATCTCGCGATGATCGGCGGCCAGGACGAGCTGGTCTTCGACGGTGACTCGATCGTCGTGGACAAGGACGGCGACGTCGTGGCGCGCGCACCGCAGTTCGCGGAGGGCTGTGTGGTCCTGGACCTCGAACTGCCGGCCGCCTCGCCCGAAGCCCCGGACGGGGTGGTGGACGACGGGCTGCGGATCGACCGGGTCATCCTCTCCGAGGACCCGCTGCCCGCCTACGAGCCCGAGCTGACCGGTGGCTACGCCGAGCGCCTGGACGACGACGAGGAGGTCTACTCGGCGCTGGTGGTGGGCCTGCGCGCGTACGCCGCGAAGAACGGCTTCCGGTCCGTGCTGATCGGTCTCTCCGGCGGTATCGACTCCGCGCTCGTCGCCGCGATCGCCTGTGACGCGGTCGGCGCGCAGAACGTGTACGGCGTCTCCATGCCGTCGAAGTACTCGTCCGGCCATTCCAGGGACGACGCGGCCGAGCTGGCCCGCCGTACCGGGCTCAACTTCCGTACGCACCCGATCGAGCCGATGTTCGACGCGTACATGGTCGCGCTCGGGCTGACCGGGCTCGCCGAGGAGAACCTTCAGTCGCGGCTGCGCGGCACGATGCTGATGGCGCTCTCCAACCAGGAGGGGCACATCGTGCTCGCGCCGGGCAACAAGTCCGAGCTGGCCGTGGGCTATTCGACGCTCTACGGCGACTCCGTCGGCGCGTACGGCCCGATCAAGGACGTCTACAAGACCTCCGTCTTCCGGCTCGCGCGCTGGCGCAACCGCGTCGCCGAGGAGCGCGGCCAGACCCCGCCGATCCCGGAGACCTCGATCTCCAAGCCGCCGAGCGCCGAACTGCGCCCCGGGCAGATGGACACGGACTCGCTGCCCGACTACGACGTGCTGGACCGGATCCTGGAGCTGTACGTCGACCGCGACCAGGGCAGGGACGCGATCGTCGCGGCCGGCTTCGACGCCGAACTGGTCGCCAGGACGCTGCGGATGGTGGACACGGCGGAGTACAAGCGGCGCCAGTACCCGCCGGGCACCAAGATCTCGGCGAAGGGCTTCGGCAAGGACCGGCGGCTGCCGATCACGAACCGCTGGCGCGAGCACACGCCGTAGCGGACGCGCGGACGCGTGGGAGCCCCGGGCCCCGGGGCTCAGCTCACCCGTTCCGTCGTCGCCCCGGCCTTCGTCACGGCGGAGGCGACGACCCGCGATGCCTCCGGCCCCCGGTCGGCCCGGTCACCCCGGTCCAGCAGCCCTGCCGTCACCGCGATCGCCAGACCGACGACCGCGAGCACCGCGCCGACCAGGGTCGGGGACAGCCAGCCCCAGCCCGCCGCGATCGCCGCACCGCCGAGCCAGGCGCCGCCCGCGTTGGCCAGGTTGAAGGCCGAGTGGTTCGAGGCGGAGGCGATCGTGGGCGCGTGCCTGGCCTTCCGCATGACCAGCATCTGGAGCGGAGTGGTCGTCATAAAGCCGACCGCGCCCAGCACCACGACCGTCACCAGGGCCGCCCACTGGATGTGCGCCGTGAAGCGGAAAGCGAGCAGTACGACGGCGAGCGCGCCGAGCGAGGCGTACAGCGTGGGCCGCAGCGCCCGGTCCGTCAGCGGCCCGGCCACCAGCGCGCCCAGCGTCATGCCGATGCCGAAGAGCGCGAGGACCAGTGTGACGGAGGACTCGCCGAAGCCCATGACCTCGGTCGTGATCGAGGCCAGATACGAGTAGACGGCGAAGACCCCGGCGAAGCCGAAGACCGCGGTCGCGAGGCCGAGCAGCACCTGACGGTCGCCGAGGGCGCGTATCTCACGGCCCACGCTCTGGTGCGCCTCCAGCGGTATGTGGGGGACGAGCCGGGCCAGCGCGGCGAGCGCGATCAGGCCGATCACGGTCACCACCAGGAAGGTGGCGCGCCAGCCGAGGCTCTGGCCGAGCAGGGTGGCCGCGGGAACGCCGATGATGTTGGCGACGGTCAGGCCCAGGAACATGGTCGCGACGGCGCGCGCCTGCCGGCCCTCGCGCACCAGCCTGGCGGCGACGACCGCGCCCACACCGAAGAACGCGCCGTGCGGCAGCCCGGCGAGGAACCGGCCCGCCAGCAGCCAGCCGTAGCCGGGGGCGAGCGCCGAGCCGAGGTTGCCGATGACGAAGAGCGCCATGAGCAGGAGCAGCATCCGCTTGCGCGGGATACGGGAGCCGAGGGCGGTGAGCAGGGGGGCGCCGACGACCACACCGATCGCGTAGGCCGAGACCAGATGTCCGGCGGTCGGCACGGACGTACCCAGATCGTCCGCGACATTGGGCAGCAGGCCCATCATCACGAACTCTGTCGTCCCGATGCCGAAAGCACTGACGGCCAGGGCGAACAGGGCGAGGGGCATCGAGAGACCTTCCGTGGTGAGCTTCAGGGGGTGAGCTTCAGGGGTTAAGTACCCTCACGGAACAAAGCCTCTCAGGGTTTCCATTCCGGCGGATGAACTCCGGATTGCGCCCAGCGCTCCGGCGGGCGAGGTCCGGGCCGCGCGGATCGGCGGGCCCGGGTTCGGTGGGCTTCGGTGGGCGCGGATTCGGCCGGCCCGGATGCGGTGGGCGCTGCCTCGCCCCCCTTCAGCCCAGCTCCACCCGTGCCGCGATCGGCAGATGGTCGCTGTCCGTCTCGGGAAGGGTCCAGGACGAGGTCGGTTCGACGCCCTTCACCATGATCTGGTCGATCCGGGCCAGCGGGAACGACGTCGGCCAGCTGAAGCCGTACCCGTGCCCGGCCGCGCCCTGCGTCGAGCGCATCTGGGCGGTCACGGCGTTGAGCGAGCGGTCGTTCATGGTGCCGTTCAGATCGCCGAGCAGGATCACCCGGCTCAGTGACTCGTCGGCGATGGCCTCGCCCAGCGCGTCGGCGCTCTTGTCACGCTGGTTGGCGGTGAAGCCCGCGTTCATCTTGACGCGTACGGAGGGGAGATGGGCCACGAAGACGGCGACCGGGCCCTCCGGTGTGTTGACGGTGGCGCGCATGGCGCGGACCCAGCCCAGCCTGATGTCGACGGGCTTGATCCCGCTCATCGGGTACTTGCTCCACAGTCCCACCGTGCCCTGCACCGAGTGGTACTTGTACGTCTCGGCCAGCGCGTCGACATAGATCGGTACGGCACTGGCTTTCAGCTCCTCCAGCGCCAGGACATCGGCCCCGGACCGCGCCAGCTCGCGCGCGGTGCCCTGCGGGTCCGGGTTGTCCGCGTTCACGTTGTGGGTGGCGACCATGAGGTCACCGCCGCCGCCGGACTTGTCGGTGAGGAGTCCACCGAAGAGATTGACCCAGACCACGGCGGGCAGCAGTACGGCGATCAGCGCGGTGGCGGAGCGCCGTACCAGCGCCAGGACGAGGATCAGCGGAACGAACACACCGAACCAGGGCAGGAATGTCTCGGTGAGACTCCCCAAGTTGCCGATCTTGTTGGGGATCTGCGCGTGAAAGATCATCAACAGCGCGACGACCACGGCGAGCAGCGCCAGCACGATGCCTCGCCGCCAGATGCCCGGATCGTTTCGCCATCGGTCGAGCAGGGCTCTGGCGCGGGAGCCGGTGCGGGGGTCCTCCTCCTCGCCGTCCGTCACCGAATGCGCCGTGTACTCCTGCGTCATATGCGCTGCCCTCACTGCCTTGCTGTGCACGCTCGCCCCCGACCCTAGGCGATGTACGGGCACTTTCTCCGCCGTCCGGGGACAGCCGTTCCCGGACGGAGACGAAGAGGGAGGGTTTGGGAGTTCCGACCACAGATGAAAGAGCGGCGGATGTGACAGATCCCGCACCGCTGTAATCGACCGTTCCGAGTCGCGCGCCGGTCCGGTGTATGTCCCCGCGCCGGAGCGGCGCGGGGACGCCCACGCCGGTCCTTCGCGGGGACACCCGCGTACGCGTCATGTGCGCGGGCGCAGCCCCTGGAGCACGGCGCTGATGATCTGGTCGGGCAGGTCCTCCTCCAGCGGCGCGCCCTGCCGGTGCAGCGTGCGCATGAGCATGGGGCCGATCAGCAACTCGTTCATCAGCTCCACGCTCAGGTCGTCCCGCAGCTCACCGGAGGCGACCCCGCGCCGGATCAGGTCCGTCGTCATCGCGCGCCGGGGGTCGATGACCGTCCGGTGGTACTCCGCCCAGAGCCGGGGCCGACTCTTCATCTCAACCATGACGTTGTGCAGCAGGGTCGAGGAGCGCTGGGCGAGACCGCGCTGACGCATCGCCTCCAGCATGACCCGGAGATCATCGAGCGCCGAGGTGCCCGGCAGTTCGGGCTCGGGCGGCTCGATCTCCCGCAGGACGTCGAGGAAGAGTTCCTCCTTGCCCGGCCAGCGCCGGTAGATGGTCGCCTTGCCGACGCCCGCCGTACGGGCGATGCGTTCGACGGAGAGCGCGCCGAGCGGCACACCGTCCTCCAGCAGGGTCACGACGGCTTCCAGGATCGCCCGCTCGACCGCCTCACTGCGTGGCCTGCCGCGCCGGTGTTCCTTCTCGTGACCCTGCTCCCGCACCTGTCTCCGCCTCTCGCCGCCCTGGGGCCTGGCCGCCGTGTACGTCCCGCCGCGCTTCCGCCGCGCCAATTCTCGTACACGGCGGCCCACCGCACGCCGTCCTCGTGCACACGTACACGGCGTGCGCGAGGACACTGCGTGCACACGCAGCGGGCGAATAGGGCGCGTACGGCGTCGCTGTCAGCCGCGGACGGCGCTCACGGGTTCGGGTGCCTCCTCGCTCCCCGCGAGCTTCCGCGGCTCCGGCCTGCCCGGCAGGAAGAGTCCGACCACCGCGGCGCCGATCAGCGCGACGGCCGCCGAACCGAACGCCGTGACATGCATGGCGTCGAGGAACGCGTCGTAGGCGGAGCTGATCAGCGGGCGGCCCGCCGGGCCCATCTTCTCCGCGACGCCGATCGTCGCCTCGATCGACTCCCCCGCCGCGTCCCGCGCGCCGGCCGGGACCGCGCCGAGGTGCCCCTCGATCCCGCCCCGGTAGGTCGCGGAGAGCACCGAGCCGAGTACGGCGATCCCGAGGGCGCCGCCGACCTGGCGGAAGGTGTTGTTGATGGCGGAGCCCGAACCGGCCTTCTCCCGGGGCAGCGCCTGCATGACCGCGACGGTGACCGGCGGCATGATGTGCGCCATGCCGGTGCCCTGGACGAAGAAGACGAGGCACAGCACCCAGACCGGGGTGTCCGCGTCGAAGACGGCGAACGCGGCGAGTCCGGCGGCGACCAGCAGCATGCCGACCGTACAGACCGCGCGGGCGCCGAACCGGTCCACCACCAGCCGGGCCCTCGGCGCGAAGATCATCTGGGCCGCGGCGAGCGGCAGGATCAGCAGTCCGGACTGGAGCGCGCTGTAGCCGCGGACGCTCTGGAGATAGAAGGCCGAGAAGAAGGTCACACCCATCAGCGCGAAGAAGACCAGCGCGATGGCGGCGACGGCGGCCGCGAAGGCCGGCTTCCTGAAGTACGAGATGTCGATGGCCGGATGGCTGCTGCGCTTCTCGTGCCAGACGAAGAGGGCGAGCACGGCCACGCCGCCGACGAGCGGGGCGAGCACGCTCGCGCCGGTGAAGTCGGCCAGCTCGCCGCCGCGGATGATGCCGTACACCAGCAGGACGAGTCCGACGATGGAGAGCACGACGCCCACCGGGTCGAGCCGGCCGGGCCTGGGGTCCTTGGAGTCCGGGACCAGCAGCACCATCGCGATCAGCGCGACCACGGCCACCGGGACGTTCACGAGGAAGATGGAGCCCCACCAGAAGTGTTCGAGCAGCAGACCGCCGGTGATCGGGCCGATGGCGATGCCGAGGCCCACGCTGCCCGCCCAGATGCCGATGGCCTTGGGCTGCTCCTCGCGCTCGAAGACATTCATCAGGATGGCGAGGGTGGCGGGCATCACAAAGGCGGCACCGAAGCCCATCAGGGCGCGGTAGCCGATGAGTTCGGCGGGAGATCCGGACAGGGCGGCGAGCGCCGAGCCGAGGCCGAAGACGGCTGTGCCGAAGAGGAGCGTCTTCTTGCGGCCGACACGGTCACCGAGCAGCCCGGAGGTGAAGAGCAGTCCCGCGAAAACGAGCGTGTAGGAGTTGATCGCCCACTCCAGCTCGCTCTGGGTGGCGCCGATACCGGTGGGCTCGGGGGCGGCGATCGTCTTGACCGCCACGTTCAGGATCGAGTTGTCCAGCACGACGATGAGCAGGCTGAACATCAGGACACCGAGGATGGCCCAGCGACGGCGGTGGACCGCCTCCGGGACACGGGACTCGGGTATGCGGGGTGCGGCGGCGGCGCCGCCGGACGGTGTGGACATGGCGTACACCCTAGACCCGTTTCGATACGAGACCGTCTCGTATTGGAAAGTCTTTACGAACGGCCCCACTTCCCGCGAGCGGTACCGGGATGCCACCATGGAACCGGTCCGGGGACACCGTCAGGGTGCCTCGAGATGACGAAAGGGCCTTTGGCCATGACTGTTCAGACCGAGGCTGCTCAGAAGCCGCCCGCAGGACGCCCGGCCGGCTCCGAAGCCGGTTCCAAGGCGCTGTACGGCGGCAAGAGTTCGCGGCGCATCACCGTTCATGACATCGCCGCCGCCAAGGAGCGCGGCGAGAAGTGGCCCATGCTCACCGCCTATGACGCGATGACGGCCTCCGTGTTCGACGAGGCCGGCATTCCGGTCATGCTCGTCGGCGACTCGATGGGGAACTGCCATCTCGGGTACGAGACGACCGTGCCCGTCACACTGGACGAGATGACGATGCTCGCCGCGGCCGTCGTACGGGGCACGAAGCGCGCCCTGATCGTCGGCGACCTGCCGTTCGGCTCGTACCAGGAAGGGCCGGTCCAGGCCCTGCGCAGCGCCACGCGGCTGGTGAAGGACGCGGGCGTGGGCGCGATCAAGCTGGAGGGCGGCGAGCGTTCGCACACCCAGATCGAGCTGCTGGTGCGGGCCGGCATCCCGGTGATGGGACATATCGGACTGACACCACAGTCCGTCAACACCCTCGGCTACCGGGTGCAGGGCCGCGGCGAGGAAGCCGCGCAGCAACTGCTCCGCGACGCCAAGGCGGTACAGGACGCGGGGGCGTTCGCGGTCGTGCTCGAACTGGTCCCCGCCGAGCTGGCCGCCGAGGTCACCCGCATCCTCCACATCCCGACCGTCGGGATCGGCGCGGGGCCGGAGACGGACGCGCAGGTGCTCGTCTATACGGACATGGTCGGGCTGACCGGAGGGAAGGTGCCGCGCTTCACGAAGCAGTACGCGAATCTCCGCCAGACGCTCGGGGACGCCGCGAGGGAGTTTGCGGACGAGGTCATTGGAGGAACGTTCCCTCAGGAGGAGCACACGTTCCACTAGACGAGCACACGTTCCACTGAGCGGATCCGCCCCAGTGAGGCGGGCGCCTCCGCCCCAGAAGCCACTGCCCGCACGGACGACAGCCCGCCGATCTTCCCCCGTCGGCGGGCTGTCGGCTTCTCCGGCCGGGGACCGTCGGCTTCTCCGGCCGGGGGCTGTCGACGGTACGACGGTCGCCCGACAGCGTCTCGACGACCGCCCGACAGCGGCTTGTCGGCAGCTTGTCGGTGGATTGTCGGTGGCAGCTGGTCCACTGGTGTCATGACGCGAATCGACAAACACCCCAACGGCAGCCGCACGGGCAACGCCGTCGAGGTACGGGGGCTGGTCAAGCACTACGGCGGACCACAGGGCACCCGGGCACTCGACGGAGTGGACCTCGATGTACGCGAGGGCACCGTCCTCGGTGTGCTCGGGCCCAACGGCGCCGGCAAGACAACGCTCGTCCGTATTCTCTCCACGCTCGTCCAGCCGGACGCCGGGACCGCGATGGTCGCCGGGTACGACGTGCTGCGCCAGCCGCGCCAGCTGCGCCGCACCATCGGTCTCACCGGCCAGTACGCCTCGGTCGACGAGAAGCTCTCCGGCTGGGAGAACCTGTACATGATCGGCCGGCTGCTCGATCTGTCCCGCAAGGACGCCCGCCGCCGCGCCGACGATCTGCTGGAGCGCTTCTCCCTCACCGAGGCGGCGAAGAAGCCCACGATGCAGTACTCCGGCGGGATGCGGCGCCGGCTCGACCTGGCGGCGTCGATGATCGGCCAACCGGCGGTGCTGTATCTGGACGAGCCGACCACCGGCCTCGACCCCCGTACCCGAAACGAGGTCTGGGACGAGGTGCAGCGGATGGTCGCGGAGGGGGCCACCGTCCTGCTCACCACCCAGTACATGGAAGAGGCCGAGCAGCTGGCCAGCGAGCTGACGGTGTTCGACCGCGGCCGGGTCATCGCCAACGGCAAGGTGGACGAACTGAAGGCGAAGGTCGGCGGCCGTACGCTCCAGATCCGGCCCACGGACCCGGCCCAGCTCCCCGCGATGGCGCGGGCGATCGCCGAGACCGGGCTCGACGGCCTGGCCGGCACCCAGGCCGTCCCCGACGAGGGCCTGCTGTACGTACCGATCCTGAGCGATGAGCAGCTGACCGCGGTCGTGGGTCTGCTGGGCGAGCGCGGCTTCGGGATCGCCCATATCGGCACCCATCTCCCGAGCCTGGACGAAGTGTTCCTGGCCATCACCGGCCAGAAGACGGCCTCCGTGTCCGACACCACACCCGAGGAGGTCGCGGCATGAGCACGACCACACTGCCCACGTCCGCGCCCGAGAAGGCACCCGCGCCGAGGCCCGCCACCGCCGCCACCGCCGAGGGCCGGATCGGACTGCGCAACAATCTGCGGCACATCGGCGCGCTGGTGCGCCGCAACGCCCTCCAGATCAAGCAGGACCCCGAGTCGATGTTCGACGTCCTGCTGATGCCGATCATCTTCACGCTGCTGTTCGTCTATGTCTTCGGCGGCTCCGTGGGCGCGAGCCTCGGTGGCAGCCGCGACCAGTATGTGAACTATGTGATCCCCGGTCTGATGGCGATGATGGGCATGAACATCGCGATGGCCGTCGGCACGGGCGTGAACGACGACTTCCGCAAGGGGGTCATGGACCGGTTCCGTACGATGCCGATAGCCCGGTCGTCCGTGCTGATCGCCAAGATCGTCGTCGAGATCGGCCGGATGCTGGTCGCCACCGCCGTCCTGCTCGGCATGGGCTTCCTGCTCGGCATGGAGATCCAGACGTCGGTGCTCGAACTGCTCGGTGCCGTCGGTCTGTCCCTGGTGTTCGGCGCCTCGCTTATGTGGATCTTCATCCTGCTCGGGCTCACCATGAAGACGGCGCAGGCCGTCCAGGGGGTGGCGATGCTCGTCCTGATGCCGTTGCAGTTCGGATCGTCGATCTTCGCCCCGCCGTCCACGATGCCCGGCTGGCTCCAGGCGTTCACCGACTACAACCCGCTGTCCAATCTCGCGGACGCGGCGCGGAGTCTGATCAACGGCGGGCCTGTCGCGCACTCGATGTGGATGACGCTGGGGTGGGCGGCGGCGATCACGGTGGTGACGGCGCCGCTCGCGGTGGCCAAGTTCCGCAAGAAGTCCTGACGTTCCGACGCGGGAGCCGGAGCCGGGTTCAGGTCCGAAGCCGGGTCCGGGTCCGAAGCCGGGTCCGGGATCCGGCGGGTCCGGGTCCAGGATCCGGCAGGTCCAGGATCTGGCGGTCCGGGTCCGGCGCTCCGGGTCCGGGATCCGGCGGGTCCGGGGTCCGGCGGGTTCAGCGTCGGGCGAGGGCGGTGGCTTCCTCCAGCGTGAGGCCGCCGCCCTCGGCGCGGGCCTCCTCGAACGCGGCCTCGCCGAGCAGCCCCACCACCGTCTCGCGCGCGCCCTTCGCGATGTACCGCTCCGAGAACGCGGGGTGGCGCCCGACGGGCGACAGCACCTCGTACGCGCCGATCAGCCGGGCCGCGTCCCGTCCGCGCTCCCGGTCGCCCGCTTCGGTGGCCAGCCCGCCCAGCGCCCAGGCCACCGTCATCAGATGGACCGCGGCCATCTCGGGGGCGACCATCAGCGAAAGCGGTGTCAGCGCCGCCTCCACCGCGGTGCGGGCCGCCCCCAGCGCCGTGGCGTAGTGGCCGTCCGCGCAGTCCAGCCAGGCGAAGACGCCCTGGACGAACCCCTCGAAGATGGCCAGTGTCTCGGAGCGGAACACGTCGAGCAGACGGTTGAGTTCCTCCCGCGCCTCGTCCCCGCGTCCGGTACCGCCCAGCCAGAGCGCGAGAAAGAGCCGGGCCGCGGGCTGCGCCTCGTGCCAGGTGTCGCGCCCCTCGGCCAGCACCTCGCGGAGGATGCGCTCGCCCTCCTCTCCCTCGCCGGTCTCGAACATGGTCGCCGCCAGCCGGGAACGCAACAGCGCGGCCTGACTCTGCGCGCCGAGCCCTTCGGCGTGGGCCATGGCGGCCCGGTAGTCGTCGGCGGCGAGGCGGTACTCCCCGGCCTTCTCCCTGGCCTCCCCCCGCGCGGACAGCGCCTCGGCGGCGCCCCAGGTGTCGCCGAGCCGCTGAAAGATCTCCAGACTGCGGTCGGCGTCCCGGCTCGCGGCCCCGGTCCCGTCGGTGCGGTTCGAGACGACATTGGCCCGTAGGTGCAGCGCGCCGGCCAGCTCCCACTCGTAACCGAGCCTCTCGCAGGCCCGTACGGTCTCGTCCACGATCCGTCTCAGCCCGTCCGGATCCCCGGTGAGCATGTACGCGAAGACCCACAACGTGCCGGGGAACCGGCAGGTCTGCGGAAGCCCCGGGCTGTACGCACCGGCGACCTCACGCAGCCACGCGAGCCGCTCGGGTGTGGTCCAGTTCTCCGCGTCGTGATTCATGCTGGCGATCCCGATCAGCCGCACCTGGCGCCGCGCCTCGTGGAGCAGCTCGGGTGTCATGGGCGGCGGCGTGTCCGTGCATCGCTGCGAGAGGGCCGGAGCCGGCTCCACGGGCGGGGCGAACGGGTCGGGTCCGAGAGCCGCGGCGGCCGCCGCCCAGTGGCGGGCGTCGGCGCGCAGATCGAGCATCTGCCAGAACCAGCCGAGGGAGAGTACGAGACAGAGCGCCTCCTGCTCGTCGCGGGCGGCGACGGCACGGCGCAGCGCGGTGCGCAGATTCTCGTACTCCAGCTGGAAGCGGGCGATCGCGGCGTGCTGGCCGGGGCCGCGCAGTATGGGGTCGGTGGTACGGGCCAGCTCCCGGTAGTGCACGAGATGGCGGCGCTCGGAAGCGGCCCGCTCACCGGCCTGGTCGAGCCGCTCGGCGGTGTACTCCGCGACGGTTTCCAGCAGCCGGTAGCGCATGTCGCCGTCCGGCGCGGGGGCGGCGACGACGAGGGACTTGTCGATGAGCGAGCCGAGGAGCAGGGCGACGTCCGAGGACGCGACGGCTTGAGTGGTGCCCGGTTCATGCGGTACGTCCGCGTCGTCCGTGCGACCCGTAACATCCGTGCCGCCCGTGGTATCCGTGCCGCCCGCGTTGTCCGTGCCACCCGTGTTGTTCGTACCGCCCGTGTTGTTCGTGTCGTCCGTGTCGCCCATCTCGTCAAGGCCGGTCGGCTGGTCCGCGCAGACCGACTCGGCGGCCGTCAGCCCACAGCCGCCCGCGAAGACCGACAGCCGCCGCAGTACGGCGCGTTCGGACGCGTCCAGCAGGTCCCAGGACCAGTCGACGACGGCGCGCAGCGTCTGCTGGCGCGGCAGGACCGTCCGGCTCCCGCTGGTCAGCAGCCGAAAACGGTCATCGAGACGATCCGCGATCTGGCGTGGCGTCAGCATCCGCAACCGCGCCGCCGCCAGCTCGATCGCCAGCGGAAGACCGTCCAGCCGACGACAGATCTC
Organism: Streptomyces sp. NPDC094034; assembly: GCF_040303865.1. Lineage (NCBI taxonomy): Bacteria > Bacillati > Actinomycetota > Actinomycetes > Kitasatosporales > Streptomycetaceae > Streptomyces > Streptomyces sp. NPDC094034. Next base: position 52,962 of record NZ_JBEOUD010000045.1, read on the forward strand.
CGCCACCGCCTCCGGATCCCCCGCCGGATCGAACCCAGGCCGCACCGCGCGGGCACGCTCCGCGAACAACCGGTGCGCCGGATCCGGAGGCAATGGCTCCACCGGCCGCACCGACTCCCCCGGCACCCCCAACGGCTCCCGGCTCGTCGCGAGGATACGGAGACCGGGACAGTGCACGAGCAGCGTCTCGGCCAGCGCGGCGGCGGCACCGATCACATGCTCGCAGTTGTCGAGAAGCAGCAGCATGCGCCGACGAGCGCAGTGCTCGGCCAGCCGTACGATCGGCTCACCGGCGTGCCGATCGGCGGCCCGCAACTCCTCGGCCCCGGCGCCGCGCAGCACGGTCTCCCGCGCCCCGAGCGCGGTCAGTACGGCCTCGGGCACGGTCTCCGGATCGTTCACGGGCGCCAGTTCGGCGAGCCATACGCCGTCGGGCCACCCCTCGGCCATCCGCTCGGCGGCCTCTTGCGAGAGCCGGGTCTTCCCCGCTCCGCCGGGCCCGAGCAGAGTGACGAGCCTGGCGCGGCCCAGATCGTCGCGGATGGCCTCGATATCGCCTTCGCGCCCGACGAAGCTGGTCAGCCGCGCGCGGAGATTGCCGGGGGGCGCGGCGGCCATGGCGGCCGGGGGCGCGGCGGGTGCCGTGGCGGCCGTACGGTGGGAGCGCCCGCGGCCCGTGGCCCGCCCGACCTCGGCGCCCCCATCGGCCCAATCGGCCCCCTGGGCCCCGTGGGATCCGTGGGATCCGTGGGATCCGTGGGCGTCTTCGGCCCGCCCCTCGGAGCCGTTGGCACCCCGAAGCAACTCCTCGTGCAGGGCGCGCAGCTCGGGACCGGGGTCGGTGCCAAGGCGGTCCGCCAGCGCGCGGCGCACCCTGTCGTACGCGGCCAGGGCCTCGGCCGGGCGTGCCGCCTCGCGCAGGGCGCGGATACGCAGCGCCTGAAGCGGCTCGTCGAGCGGGAACTCACCGCAGAGCGCGGCCAGTTCGGGCAGCGCGTCCTCGGCCCGGCCGAGGGCGAACTCGGCCGTGAGCCGCGCCCTGCGCGCCTCCAGCCGACGGGTCTCCCAGCGGGCCGCCTCGGTCGTACGGTCGGGGAGATCGGCCAGCGCGGGACCGCGCCAGAGTGCCAGCGCCTCGTCGAGCAGGCCGGCCGCCTTGACCGCGTCTCCATCCGCCAGGGCCCGCGCGCCCTCCCCGGCGAGCCGGCCGAAGCGGTGGAGATCCACATCCTCCTCGTCGGCGCACAGCAGGTAGCCGCCCTCCCCGGAGGAGACGGCCCCGGGGCCGAGCGCCCGTCTCAGCCGCCCGACCAGCGCCTGGAGCGCCCCGACCGCGTCGGCGGGCGGATCGCCGTCCCATACCTCGGCGACAAGCAGGGCGACCGGAACCGTACGGCCGGGCCGCAGGGCGAGCACCGTCAGCAGCGCACGCAGCCGCGCACCGCCGAGGGCGACGGGGGTGCCGTCGTCATGCAGTGCCCGGGTGGTGCCGAGGAGCCGGTAGCGCATCAGCCCATTGTCCGTGACCGCCGTCGGGAAGGCCGCCCCGACCTGTTCTGTCGCGAGTCCGACCAGCAGGCCGGTCGCGTCGCGCCGAGGGCCCGCGCGCCGGAGTGCGGGCGGCCGAGCGAGCCCGGTGACCCTCGTGGGGCGGGTGCCGGCAGGGCTCGGCCACCACTCCGTCCGGCACCGCCTCGTAGGCCCCCGCGCCCCCGCACCCCCGCACGTGGGTCGTACTGTCCCGGCACCGGCCTCCCCGGAACTGGGATCCGTTGGCGAGACGTTATCGGCGTGCCGGACGTTTCCGTTCTGGCGGCTGTACGGTCGGTCGACGCCGCCCGTAGTGCGGCGCCGCTCACGGCAGCGCGGCCCGACCGCCGGACCGTGCCACGCCCGACGCCGACGCCCCACGCCCGACACTCCCGCCCCACGCCCGACACTCCCGCCCCGCCCCCCGCCCCGAGGAGACCCACCCATGACCACCGCCTCCTCCCGCCGGAGCGACCGGCGGATCTCCCCCGTCTTCCTGGGGATCGTCGCTGTCACGGCGGTCTCGGGCTGGGCCGTGTGGACCGACTTCGCGGCGAACATCCGGATCGCCGTATTCCTGTTCGTCACCGGCGCCTGGATCGTCTCGCTCTGTCTGCACGAGTACGCGCACGCCCGTACCGCGCTGCACAGCGGGGACATCTCGATCGGGGCGAAGGGCTATCTGACGCTCAACCCGCTCAAGTACACGCACGCGCTGCTGTCCATCGTGCTGCCGGTGGTCTTTGTGATCCTGGGCGGTATCGGTCTGCCGGGCGGCGCGGTCTTCATCGAGCGCCACCGGATCCAGGGCCGCTGGCGGCACAGCCTGATCTCCGCGGCCGGGCCGCTGACCAACGTACTGTTCGCCGTCGTCTGCACCGCGCCCTTCTGGCTGGACGCCCTGTCCGGCGTCCCGACGGGCTTCCGCTACGCCCTCGGCTTCCTGGCCCTCCTCCAGGTCACCGCGGCGATCCTGAACTTCCTGCCGGTGCCGGGCCTCGACGGCTACGGAGTGGTCGAGCCGTGGCTCTCCTACAAGTTCCGCCGCCAGGTGGAGCCGTTCGCCCCGTACGGACTGCTCGCCGTCTTCGTCCTGCTCTTCTTCATCCCCGAGGTGAACGCGGCCTTCTTCGACCTGATCCACGCGATTCTGCGCGGGATGGGTGTCTCGGAGCTGGACAGCTACTGCGGACGGGATCTCTTCAGCTTCTGGACGACAAGGAACGAATTCGTCTGCGGCCCGGCGGGTCAGTAGCGACCACCTCGATCAGCCCGACGCGGGGAGGAGCCCGTCGGCCCAGTGGTCGCCCGGGGGCGGGACGAAGTAGTAGCCGCCGCCGGTGGTCAGCAGATATTTGGCCATGGACTCGCCCGCCAGCCGTTTCTGCACGGCCTCGAACCCCTTCGCCAGATCGCGCTGGAAGCACGAGAAAACCAGCCCGCTGTCGCCGTCGCCCCGGTCGTAGCTGTAGCTGCGCCGTACGAGCGGCGGCGGATCGCGGCGGTCGGGCGCGGCGAGCCGTACATGCGAGTCGAGCGGGGTGAGCCGGCCCTTGGGGTCGGCCGCGAAGTTCGGCTCCTCGTCCGTGGGCGCCCCGTCGAGCCACCGCCCGTCACGACGGCGGCCGATGATCCGCTCCTGCTCGGGGACGGAGTCCTTGTCCCACAGCTCGGTCGCGAGCCGGATGACCCGTACGACCTGATAACTCCCGCCGACGGCCCACTCCGGCTCGCCCTGACCGGCCCGTACGAGGGCGCGATCCGCGGTCTCCCGGTCCCCGGCCGGATTCCCGAACCCCTCGGTGAAGTGAAAGGGGTTACGGGCCAGCCCCCGGCCACCCTCTTCCCGGTTCTCAGCCCGGAACCCCTCGATCCGCCACCGCTCCCGCCAGCCAGGGACGGCCGTCAACAACCGCGCGACCGCCGCCCGCACATCGGCGACCCGGTCCCCCGCGACCTGTACGAGCACATCGCCGTGCGACCGCGCCGGATCCAGCAGGTCCCCGGGGAAGGACGGCATGTCGACGAGCTGGCCGGGCCGCGACCCACCGCCTTCGAACGCACCGGCCCCCAGCCCAACCCCCACAGCGAGACCGGCCCGTTCCACAGCCCGCAAGCCGGCGACCAACTCCCGCAGGACTGCCCGGACCTCACCCTCACGAGCCCCACGATCGAGCGCGACCATCACAACCCGCCCCCCGGGCCGCACCCCCCGCAACTGCACCGGCATCCGCTCCCCGGACCCCCCGCCCCGGCTCCCGTCACCGGCATCAGCACTTTCGGCACCGGCCCGCACGCCATAGACGACGGCACCCCCCACCGCGAGCCCGGCCGCCGATGAAGCGAGCAGCAACGATCTCCGTCTGACCACGCGTGTTCCCCCCTGGACACGATTCACCACACCGAACAACGGAACCGGGCGCATGCCGACGGTCCCCACTCCGCCCCCGCGGAGATGGCCCCTCAAAACCAGCCACCCCGCACTCCACGACCTGCCCGAACTCAGAGCCCGGCCGCATGTCCGACTCCGCCACCTGGACGGGCCTCAGGAGACATCAGAGAATTCGATGAAATAATCGATTGCCCTCTCCAGTGAGCCTGGATCGCATGCCGCCACAAACTCGATTCCGTCACTTTTTACCGAAACCCAAGACCCGTCAATGGATTGATCTTCCTTATCATAAGTTCGACCATGCAGCGGAGTTCGGACCAGGTCGACGATGAGGATCCAGCCAGGGTTATCAGTTGTTTCAATTCGAATACCGTACGAATGCTCCCAGTCCCCATCACAGGCGGATGCATACCACTTCTGAAGAAACTTCAGGGCCGGAATCACGGGTTCCTTCTAGGGATCTCCCAGAGTTCCGCAGGCACTGCCGATCCGTCCGGAAGATTTACGTGCGGCGTCGGGACACGAGTCTTGGTCTTCTTGTCGTAGTGAGGTTTACCCTTCACGTCAACTCGTTTCGTCGGGACCCATGGCTTCGGATTCCGGGGGTCTGAAGGTCGGTCATAGGATTCATAATGGTCGATCTCGCCGGTCGTTCCGTCCCGACGGAATGTCGTATGGGGTCCTTCCGCGTCTGGATGCGGACAAAGATTTCCAGCGCGAGAGTTGTGAACCAGGACCGGCGTGGCGCCCGCCACCGCATAGTACGTGTGCTACGCGACCCCTCTCTATCTGCGTATTCGCAGATCAGCGGCGGTTTCGGGTTCCGCTGGTGTCCGTGGCTGTGCGGGGAAATCCGTGGGTGTTGCCGTCGCTACTGCCGTCAGGCGGTTCAGCCCAGGTACGGCTTCTCGCGGTGTCCCAGGAAGTGCTGGAGCCTGAGTCGTTGGGTGTGGTGCATCGGCAACTGCTCGATCTCGTCCGGAGGCACGAACCGGAGCTCGGTCGACTCGTCGGAAATCTCCAGCCGGCCGCCGGTGATGCGGGCGGTGAAGCAGACGTTGAACTGTCGCCGGACCTCGCCGTCAGTGTAGGCGATGATGTGTTTCGGGTCGGTGTAGGTGCCGACCAGGCCCGTGATCTCCACGTCGAGGCCGGTCTCCTCTTTGACCTCGCGGACGGCCGTGCCTGGCAGGGAGTCGGTGAGATCCATGCCGCCGCCGGGCAGTGCCCATAGGTCGTTGTCACGGCGGCGCTGGAGGAGGATGCGTCCGTGATCGTCGGCGACGACGGCGGAGGCGGCGACGACCATGCTGTTCGGCTTGGGCGCGTTCGGGTCGTCGTAGTACTCGGTGCGGGCCACGGTCAGCCCTCCTCTCGTACGGGGGTTGCCGTCGTCCACACCGCGTCGAAGCTCTCGGCGTAGGTGTCGAACATGCCGCCTGTCTCGTGTCGGCGAAGATGCCATACGGGGGCGGCGTACGCGTTGACGCCCCAGACATGGGCGTTGACGAGTTGCTGGTCGTCGGCACGGTAGAGCGAGTTGTAGAGCGTGGTTTCGTGGGTGCGGACCTCGATGCCGGGGGTGCCGGCGAGGGGTCTGTAGTGCATGAGGGCGAGGCGGCAGCGGGATTCGATGCCGTGGCCGAACCGCTCCTCCTTGCCCCGGGCTTGAACGGCATCGCTGTCGGCGTCCCCGATCGCGATGCGGACAGTGCAGCCTTCGGCGGCGCGTTCGGTGAGGAGTTCGTTCAGCCGCGGGTACGCCTCGTGGAGGAAGACGGCCGCGTAGACGAGGATGTCGATCCGCTCCCGGGCCTGGGCGAGGATGTCGGTGAACGTCGAGACGGGGAGGTCGGCCCGCTGCTCGTAGAGCGCGACCAGTTCGGGGCTGATGGCGCGGGCGGGGCGGGCCTGGCGGAGCGCCGGCCAGAGTGCGTGCACGTCTTCTCCCAGGGCCTTGGCCGTCTGGAGGGCGGTGGCACGACGTGGGATACGCCCGAGATTCACCCAGCGCTCGACCGACTTGGGGTCGACCTCGACCTGCTGAGCGAGTGCGGCGTACGTCCAGCCTCCCGCCGCCATGACGGCTCGTAGTCTCTCGTTCGGCACGAGTCTCCCCCTTCGTCTCAGGACGGCACCAGGGACGTTCTACATGGTGCGGGACGTCCCGGAGTGGGGTTTGGTGGAGGTTCCTTCGTCCTGGCGACCGGCATGAGGATCGGTGCCGACCCTGCGGCACCAACAGGCCCAGGGGCACGCATCAACGCCGCCGAGGAGCGTCACCGTGCGAAAGAGCGCCACCCCATGTGTTCCCGCCCTGCGACTGGACGCCCGGTCGCGCGCCGCCTCGCCGGGGTGGTCACGATGACAGCCCCCACCCCTGATGCCGACGGGCACACCGTCGCGCCCGACGCCGGCGCCCTGGTGGTCGACCGGCGGAACGGCAAGGTGGGTGTGGTGATGGGGCATGTGGGGCCGTACGTGCAGCTTCGGCCGCCGCGCGGTGGCCGGGAGTGGGACGTGCCGCCCGAGGACGTACGTCCACCGACTCCGACGGAGGAGTTGAGCGCGAAGGTGGCCGTGGCCAACCGGAGGTGGGGACGGTGACCCCTCGCTCGGTCCTGCGCTACGAGACCTGGACGCTCCAGCCCGACCGCGAGCCGGACGCGGAGCCAGTCCTGTACGCGATGCAGTGCGCCGTGGACGGAGAGACCTCACCGGCAAGCGAGGAGTTCGCCGAACCGCAGGAGTGGGTGCTGCGGCACTGCGGTCAGAACCCGTCCCACCACACCTACCGGGAGATCATCACCCGCCCCTGGCGGACCTGGCGCCAGACGTGACCCGCCTCGCTCGCCCCGGCGCCGCAGCGCGCTGACCCACCTGACTCCCGTCCCTGCCGGGCGCAGCCGATCGAGGCTCCCCCGCACTCGTCAGCCCCGGCAGGGACGGGCCGTCCGTGTGTGCCGTGCCCATGACTGTGGGGGTTCTGACCTCTGCCACAGAAAGTCAGCCACGACGGCGGGCGCGCCGATGATCACCCGTCACGTGTGTTTCGCTCAACCCCGCACCGGCATCAGCCCAGTTATCTCCATCGCCACGGCCCCCAGCCAGGTACCAAGCCGGGCCATCCGGACGGCACAAGCCCGCCGGACGGCCTCTCGGGCTCCGACCGCCCTGCTGAGCGGTCGAACCGGGAGCTTGCGACCGGGAGTTCGGCATATGCTCCCGGGCCCTGTGCACGCCGAGTGATCGGCGGCCGTCGCCAGCGGGGCGGTAGACAGGAAGGCGACTCCGCCTCCAGCGCGAGCCACCGTCACCCTCGGTGACGCCCTCGACGATCACCCCTGACACACGGATGGCACTGACGCCACAGCGCGTGTCCATACAAGATCAGATTTGCTATCACAACGATCTCGGGTGCCCGAAGGGCGTGAAGCGGGCCCAGGGCATGTTGCGCTACTCCCCACTGAACATTTTCTCCCTGATCTCATGATGAATGAACACCCGTCCAGAAACGCCGGATCGAAGTAGGGATTTCAGATCCCCCAGGCTTCCGATCGGGTCGACCAACAGAGCCACAGGAACCACAATCTCTTCGACCAGGGATGACCGAAGCTCATCCGACCGCGCAACCTCCTCTCCTTCCACGGAAAGGAGTTCGAGCCCTTTACGGGAAATGGAGGTAATTGCATCCACTCTAAATCTGACCAGGCATTTGGATTCGGGGAGCCACCCCTCCTTCACCTTGCCTGCCGGGGCAAACCCGACATTCACATAGTATGACTCGTCCCAGCTGGATTTCTGCACGCCAACCAGGCCGTAGAGGTCGCCGGAAATTCTGTACCAGCTTCCCGACTTCTTACGGAATCCAAGGGGCCTGAGAACATCATCAAAGGCCTCCAGGAGAGCCGAATGAACCATCAATTGAACCTCTTGTAGATATCGAGATTCCCTGCGCACCGGAGTCCGAAAGGGCGAACTCCTCGGCCTGCGCTGGGAAGACCTCGACCTCGACGGCGGCACCGCCAGCATCCATCGCTGCCTCCAGCGCACCCGCAGCCAGGCCTGACCGTCCTGAACACCAAGACCCTCGCCTCCGAACGTCGCATCGCCCTCCCCACCGAATGCATCAACTCCCTCAAGATCCACCAGGAACAGCAGCAGGAAGAACGTCAGGCAATCGGACCGGACAGACAACGGGCTCGTCTTCACCACCCCAGAGGGCAGGCCACTCGACCCCGGCAACCTCAACCGCCGCTTCCGCCGCCTCCTCCACACAGCAGGGCTCCGGACGATCCGCTTCCACGACCTCCGCCACTCCACCGCCACCCTGCTCCTGGAACAGGGCGTCGAACTCGGCGTGATCAAGCGACTCCTCGGCCACGCCCATATCGGCGTCACCGCCACCGTCTACGCCCACGTACGACTCCGCCTCCACCGCCAGGCCTTTGACACCCTCGGCAACGCCCTCAGCTCCACTGGCAACGCCCCCGACGACCCACCCGCCACAGCCGTCGTCCGCTGACGTTGCCGTCAAGCCCCCTCCCAGACCCCAGGGCTTCGGCGTAGTCGGCAGGCGCCCGTTTTGTGATCACGCGAGGCCGAGGAGTGTGAGGGGTCGGCGGGGATCGCGTGCGTTGCGGCGAAGGCCGGAGGCGATGTTCTTGACGCCGCTCAGCCGGAGGGCGCCGACGGCGAGGTTGCGCCAGGTCGCCATCGCGCGGGGTGCGCTGCCGGTCCGCAGCTGGGAGGCGTCCTCGGCGAAGGTGGTGTCGCGGACGTGGTGCAGGGCCTCGATCTTCCAGTGGTCGCGGATCAGTCTCGCGAGTTGGACGGGGGTGGTCTGCTCGGCGGTCAGGCTGGTGACCGCGTAGACAGTCGTGATGGTGGTCTTGCCGGCCTTGCGGTCGGTGCGGCGGCGCTTGATCTGGACGGCCTGGCGGGCGCCGGGGAAGAGCAGGTTGTTCATGGTGGTGACCTTGATCCGGCGGATCTCCGCGCGGCCGTGGCCGGTGCCCCGGGTGCGGCCCTGGAACGGGATGTCCTTCCAGGGAAGGGACTTCAGCTGCTTGCGCAGTTTCTTGTGGTTGCCCTTGACGATCGCGATGTAATGGGCCCCGCGGCCCAGGAGGTAGGCGGCGTGCTCGCGTTGCGTATGGAGCGCGTCGCTGGTGACCACGGTTGCGGTCAGGTCGGCGACGGTGTCGAGCAGCGGCTGGAAACGGGTGACCTCGCCGGTCTTCTCGCCGACGTCGAGCTGGGCCAGGACCAGCCCGGTGGTGTGCTCCACCGCAGCGAGTAGGTGGATCCTCCGCCCCTGGGCCTTGGCCGCACCGCGCAGGGACTTGCCGTCCACGGACAGTCCGCGCAGCCCGGTGTTCTCGGGCCGGCGGTCGGCAAGCCATCCGCCCACCGCCCGGTCTAGATGAGTAAGTCCGAAGTTTTCGGGTGCATGAAGCGAGGGTCTCGTTAGTCCGTTTGTGACGACAGACCTCGAAACCCTCGCGATTGCACTG
>NZ_JBEOUD010000046.1:0-60808 GCF_040303865.1 Streptomyces sp. NPDC094034
GTACTGGACGTACTTGGGCGACTCCGACAACGCGGCGAGGTGCGGTGCCAGGCGTCGCGGGCCCGCGAAGATCGACCGGACAGGACCTAGCCGCGCTGGTGGATTTGGCTGAACGGGAAGGCCCGGCAGTTGCTATCGCCGGGCCTTCCTGTGTAGCGCCTGACCTGCATGTATGCCACGTATTCGGCATGGACATGTCTGGAGGCGGGTTACGCCTTCTTCGTCTCCCAGAAGATCTTGTCGATCTGGGCGATGTAGTCCAGGGCCTTCTGGCCCGTGGCCGGGTCCTTCGAGCCCTTCGCGGTCGACAGCGCCTTCAGGGTGTCGTTGACCAGCTGGTGCAGCTCCGGGTACTTCTCGAAGTGCGGGGGCTTGAAGTAGTCGCTCCAGAGCACCGAGACGTGGTGCTTCGCGAGCTCGGCGCGCTGCTCCTTGATGACCGTCGCGCGCGCCTGGAAGTGGGCGTCGTCGTTGCCCTGCATCTTCTCCTGGACGGCCTTGACCGACTCGGCCTCGATGCGGGCCTGGGCCGGGTCGTACACGCCGCAGGGGAGGTCGCAGTGGGCGCTGACCTTCACCTTGGGGGCAAACAGGCGGGAAAGCATGGAGCTGTCCTTCCTCGTGATCGTCTTCTCAGGTGGGACATTACTCCGTGAGAAGCCTGTTTTCGCGGGTGCCCCCTGGGGCTTAGGACAAAAGTCCGGGGTCAGTATGGGACGCGTGGCGGAACGTACCGTGGGACCGGGAGGTGCCGAATGGCGGAGCACGGGCGGGAGCCGAGGGTGTCGTTGGGGATCGCTGAAGTGATGGGTCCGTCCATGTATCCGACGCTCAGGCACGGCGATCAGCTCCTCGTGCACTATCGCGCTCCCCTCAAGCCCGGCGATGTGGCGGTGCTGAAGCATCCGCTGCAACAGGACTTGCTGATTGTGAAACGGCTGGTGGAGCTGCGCGACGGCGGGTGGTGGGTGCTCGGGGACAATCCGGGGGCCGAGGGGGACAGCCGGGTGTTCGGCGCGGTTCCCGAGGAGCTGCTGCTGGGGCGGGTCCGGGCGCGGTACCGCCCGCTGGGGGATCAGCGGTCGGCGCGCGCCGTGGTGTCCTGGCTGGTGTCCGCGGTGCGGCCGGTGCTGGCCGAGCGCTCGGTCTCCAGGCGTTTGCGGGCCCGGTAGGCGGCGACGTTGGCGCGGGTCGCGCAGCGGTCCGAGCAGTAGCGGCGCGAGCGGTTGGTGGACGTGTCCAGATAGGCGTTGCGGCACGGCGCCGCCTGGCACAGGCCGAGCCGGTCGACGCCGTACTCCGTCAGATGGAACGCCAGCCCCATGGCCGCCGTCGCCGCGAAGCCCGCGGTCGCGTTGGAGGGGTGGTCCGCGAGATGCATGTGCCAGCGCGGATGGCCCTCGTCGTCCAGGAAGTCATGGCCGGAGATCTGCGGGCTGACCGGGAATTCGAGCAGCAGTGAGTTGAGCAGGTCCACCGCCTGGGTGGCCTCGCCCTCGTCGGCGGCGGTGAAGACGGCGCGCAGCCGGGCCCTTACCGACCGGAAGCGGGTGACGTCCGCGTCGGTGGCGCGGCGGGCCGCCTGGGAGCTGGGGCCGAAGAGGGCGCGGACGGCCTCGACCGAGGTCAGGGTGTCCGTACCGCGGGCCGGTTCCTCGGTGTTGACCAGTCGCACGGCGGAGTCCGAGTAAGAGGCCAGTTCCACTTGTAGTCCTTACGGAAGCGGTCTAGGGTCTGGAGGGAAAAATGATGTAATGGCTAGTTGTGCTTCTAGGGTATTACAGAGGGGACGTTCCATGACGGAGACGGGAACCGCGCGTACGGGATCTACCAGTACGGGGACCCGCGAGTCGGCGGGGACCCACGAGTCGGCCGGGACCGACTGGCGCGGCTGGCAGGAGAGCTGGGACCGCCAGCAGGAGTGGTACATGCCCGACCGCGAGGAGCGCTTCCGGGTCATGCTGGACATGGTCGAGGCCGCGGTGGGCCCCGAGCCGAGGGTGCTCGACCTCGCCTGCGGTACGGGAAGCATCACGGACAGGCTGCTCCGCCGGTTCCCGGGAGCGACCAGCACCGGCGTCGACCTCGACCCCGCGCTCCTCGCCATCGCCCGGGGCTACTTCGCCGGCGACGGGCGCGTGAGCTTCGTGACCGCCGACCTGAAGGACCCGGGCTGGACGGCGCTCCTGCCGGGTACCTCGTACGACGCCGTACTCACCGCGACCGCCCTCCACTGGCTGCGCGCCGAACCGCTCGCGGCGCTGTACGGGCAGCTCGGGGGCCTGGTCAGGGATGGCGGCGTCTTCATGAACGCCGACCATATGACGGACGGGTCCACCCCCAGGATCAACGCGATCGAGCGCGCCCACCGGCACGCCGGAATGGACCGGGCCAAGGCCGCGGGCGCCGTCGACTGGGCGGACTGGTGGGAGCTGGCCGGCCGGGACCCGGTCCTCGCGGAACCGACGGCCGAGCGGTTCAGGATCTACGGCGAACACGCGGAAGGCGACACTCCATCCGTGGACTGGCACGCGCGAAAGCTGCGCGACGCGGGCTTCGGCGAGGTGCGGGCGGTCTGGTCCTCACCGTCCGACTCCCTCGTCCTCGCGCTCAAGTAGGGGCGAACCGAGGGCGGGTCACGGGTGAGGGCGGTACGGACGGAGCCGTACCGCCCTCACTCGTTCCGCACCTTCTACAGCACCTTCGACAGGAAGGACTTCGTCCGGTCGTGCTGAGGGTTCGTCAGTACATCGCGCGGATGGCCCGATTCGACGACCACACCGTCGTCCATGAAGACCAGCGCGTCGCCGACCTCGCGCGCGAAACCCATCTCATGGGTGACCACGATCATCGTCATGCCGTCCTGCGCCAGATCGCGCATCACATCGAGCACATCGCCCACCAGCTCGGGGTCGAGCGCCGACGTGGGCTCGTCGAAGAGCATCAGCTTGGGCTCCATCGCCAGCGCGCGGGCGATCGCCACCCGCTGCTGCTGGCCGCCGGAGAGCTGCGACGGATAGCTGCCGGCCTTGTCGGCGAGCCCGACCCGGTCCAGCAGCCGCTCGGCACGGGCGCGGGCCACGGCCTTCGCCTCGCCGCGCACCTGGATCGGCGCCTCCATGATGTTCTCGACCGCCGTCATGTGCGGAAAGAGATTGAAGCGCTGGAAGACCATGCCGATGTCCCGGCGCTTCCTGGCGACCTCGCTGTCCTTGAGCTCGTACAGCTTGTCGCCCTTCTGGCGGTAGCCGACCAGCTCGCCGTCGACCGACAGCCGGCCCGCGTTGATCTTCTCCAGATGGTTGATGCACCGCAGGAAGGTCGACTTGCCGGAGCCCGACGGGCCGATCAGACAGAAGACCTCGCGCGGGGCGACCTCCAGATCGATGCCCTTGAGGATATGGGCGGCGCCGAAGGACTTGTGTACGCCCTCGGCCTTCACCATCTGGGTCATGCCATGCCTCCCTTGGGCCGGCCGAGGGACAGCAGGTTGACGCGGACGCGCTGGAACGGGGTCATCGGCAGGCTGCGGCTCGAACCGCGCGCGTAGTACCGCTCCAGGTAGTACTGGCCGATGCTGAGCACCGAGGTCAGGATCATGTACCAGGCCGCGGCCAGGAACAGCATCTCCACCGTGGCACCCGAGGTCTGTGCCACGTTCTGGGTCGAGCGCAGCAGCTCGGTGTACTGCACCGCCACCGCCAGCGACGAGGTCTTCAGCATATTGATGACCTCGTTGCCCGTGGGCGGCACGATCACGCGCATCGCCTGGGGCACCACGATCCGGCGCAGCGTCTTGGCGTGGCTCATGCCCAGCGCGTGCGCCGCCTCGGTCTGGCCCTCGTCGACCGACTGGAGGCCCGCCCGGCAGATCTCCGCCATGTACGCCGCCTCATTGAGCCCGAGGCCCAGCAGCGCGCACAGGAACGGGGTCATGAACGAGGACCACTCGTCCTTGTAGATCGGCCCGAGGTTGATGTACTCGAAGACGATGCCCAGGTTGAACCAGACGAGCAGCTGTACGTAGACCGGCGTGCCGCGGAAGAACCAGATGTAGAACCACGCGATGGCGGACGTCACCGGGTTCTTGGAGAGCCGCATCACCGCCAGGACGATGCCGAGCACCACTCCGAGGATCATCGCGAGCACCGTGATGATCACGGTGTTCTTGACGCCGGTCAGTATCTGGCCGTCGAAGAAGTAGTCCGGGATGGCGCCCCAGTTCACATCCCCCTGGGCGAACGCGTATACCAGCGCGACCAGCACGCCGATCGCGACGACCGCGGACACGTAACGCCCGTAGTGCCGCACCGGAATCGCCTTGATGGATTCCGGTGCGGTGGACGACACGGTCCGTGGGCCTTCCTTGGGGTCGTCCGATTTGTCGATGTCAACCGTCACGGATGATGCCTCTGCCTTTCAGAGCCTTCGGAGCGGGCGCGGACTCAGGAGCCGCCGTTGAGCCTGGCCTCCTTGACCGCGCCGTCCTCGACCCCCCACTTGGCGATGATCTTGTCGTACTCGCCGTTCTTGATGATGGCCTCCAGCGCGGACTGGAGCGCCTTCGTCAGCGGGTTGTTCTTGGCGACGGCGATCCCGTACGGAGCGGCCTCGACCTGCTCGCCGACCAGCTGGAAGTCATTGCCGCCGCCCGAGGTCTTCACCGCGTACGCCGCGACCGGGAAGTCACTGGCACCGGCGTCCGCGCCGCCTCCGCGCAGCCGGGTCTGCGCCTCCAGGTCGTTGTCGAAGGCCTCCAGGGTGATCGCGCCCTTGCCGGCGTCCGTGCACTTCTTGCTCTCGGCCTTGGCCAGGTCGTGCGAGACGGTGCCGCGCTGGACGACCATCTTCTTGCCGCAGAGGTCGGACCAGGTGGTGATTCCCTTGTCGTCGCCCTTCTTGGTGTAGATCGAGACACCGGCGGTGAAGTAGTCGACGAAGTCGACGCCCTCGCCGACCTTCTTGCCGGTGTCGCCGTCCACACCGTTCTGCCGGTCCTTGGTGTCCGTCATGGCCGACATGGCGATGTCGTACCGCTTCGACCGCAGACCGGTCAGCAGGGTGTCGAAGGTGCCGTTCTCGAACTCGAACGTCACACCGAGCTGCTTGCCCAGCGCGTCGGCGAGATCCGGGTCCATGCCGACGGTCTTGCCCGACTTGTCCTTGAATTCGACCGGCGGGTACGCGATGTCGGAGCCGACCTTGATGACGCCCTTGTCCTGGATCGCCTTCGGCAGCTCGTCGAAGAGCGGGGCCTTGGCCGCGACGGAGGAACCGCCGTCCTTCTTGGCGCTCTCGGTCTGGTCGCCGCAGGCGGTCAGCAGCAGGGTGCCCGCGACCGCGAGCGCGCCGACCGCGGCGATCCTGGACTTCACGGCGGTCGTCCGGCGGGTGGTGCTTGCGGTCATGATCGGGATCCTCCGGCGGATGAGGGAGCTGCCAAATGGCCGAGCACGCGTCTTCGAGTGTCGCGACCGAGTGTGATTAGGGCATCTTGCCATTCGGACTGGCCCATTCAGGGGAGCAGGCATGTCAAAATCGGGTAACGGGAGACCCCCCGACCCCGGCATGGCGGTACATCAAGACCGGACCATCTGCTGGAATACCTTCTTCCGGCCGGACAATCTCCGGTCCGTCTCCTTTTTAGGGCGTGATTCATGCCGCTTACCGGAAGTGTCCGAATACTCGGCTATGGGTCATCTCACCGCGGATATATGGACTCGTGGACGACACGGTCCGTCCGGTAAGAAGAACGATTACACCCCTCATCCGGGGCTCGGGGCGCGTGTGCGGCGCGCCCGCGCGTACGTATCACCTTCCGGGCCGAGCGGACCAACCGCCGGCGCGGTCGCGCACGCGGTGCCCACCCACCCCTCCTCAACCAGGAGCGGCAACCCTCAACTGATGAACACCTAAGGGGTCATCCACATGGCAGCGGAGATTTTCCATCCTCGCGGCGACAGCGCGACCGACAACCAGGGCGGCCCGGAGAGTGCTCCGGACGAGCCCTTCGATCCGGCCTTCGCGCTGCACCGCGGCGGCAAGATGGCCATCCAGGCCACCGTGCCGGTGCGTGACAAGGACGATCTGTCCCTCGCGTACACCCCCGGCGTCGCGAAGGTGTGCAGCGCGATCGCCGAACGGCCCGAGCTGGTGCACGACTACACCTGGAAGTCGCAGGTCGTCGCCGTCGTGACGGACGGTACGGCGGTGCTCGGACTCGGCGACATCGGACCGGAGGCCTCGCTCCCCGTGATGGAGGGCAAGGCGATCCTGTTCAAGCAGTTCGGCGGGGTCGACGCGGTGCCGCTGGCGCTCGCCACCACCGACACGGACGAGATCATCGACACCGTCGTGCGGCTCGCGCCGTCCTTCGGCGGCGTCAACCTGGAAGACATCTCGGCGCCGCGCTGCTTCGAGATCGAGCGCAGGCTCCAGGAGCGGCTGGACATCCCCGTCTTCCACGATGACCAGCACGGCACGGCCGTCGTGACGCTCGCCGCCCTGCGCAAC
The DNA here is from genome assembly GCF_040303865.1 of Streptomyces sp. NPDC094034. Lineage (NCBI taxonomy): Bacteria > Bacillati > Actinomycetota > Actinomycetes > Kitasatosporales > Streptomycetaceae > Streptomyces > Streptomyces sp. NPDC094034. The sequence continues at coordinate 6,514 of NZ_JBEOUD010000046.1, forward strand.
GCGGCGAAGCTGACGAAGCGTGAGCTCGGCGACCTGCGCGCGGTCATCTCCGGCGCGGGGGCGGCCGGGGTCGCCATCGCCAAGTTCCTGCTGGAGGCGGGCATCGGCGATGTCGCCGTCGCCGACCGCAGGGGTGTCGTCAGCCGCGACCGTGACGACCTCACCGACGTCAAGCGCGAACTGGCCGAGATCACCAACCGCGCCGGGCTCTCCGGCTCGCTGGAGTCCGCCCTCTCCGGCGCGGACGTCTTCATCGGCGTCTCCGGCGGTACGGTCCCGGAGCCGGCGGTCGCGTCGATGGCGCCGGGCGCGTTCGTCTTCGCGATGGCCAACCCGAACCCGGAGGTCCACCCCGACATCGCGCACCAGTACGCGTCCGTCGTGGCCACCGGGCGCTCCGACTACCCGAACCAGATCAACAACGTGCTCGCCTTCCCTGGCATCTTCGCGGGCGCGCTCCAGGTCCGGGCGTCCCGGATCACGGAGGGCATGAAGATCGCGGCGGCGAACGCGTTGGCCGACGTGGTCGGCGAGGAGCTGGCGGCGGACTACGTGATCCCGTCGCCGTTCGACGAGCGGGTGGCACCGGCGGTGACGGCGGCGGTGGCGTCGGCGGCACGGTCGGAGGGCGTAGCCCGTCGCTGACTCCTGGCGGTGGCGGGTCTCCGGGGCGGGGCCGGTTTCCGGGTGCGGGGTGGTGCCGGGGTGCGCTCCGGGCTCGCGCCCGGCACCACCCGTCCCCCTGCCGGAGGCGCCCCGCGGCGCAACCCATGCTCTTCCCCTGGTTCACGCCCGCCTGTTGTGATGCCTGTGACAGCAACCGACACAGGAGGCGCTTGTGAACCTGCTCGTCAATGGTGACGCCGAGCGTGGGCCCGGGGGGAGCGCCGAACCCGTGTCCGCCGTGCACGGTTGGGTCGTACGGGAAGGCGCGCCCGCGCTCATCGGGTACGACGTCGGGAACGGCTACCCCACCCCCGCCGACCCGGGCCCCGCCCCCACCCACCGTGGCAGCCGGTTCTTCTCCGGTGGGAACAGCCCGCGCACCGCGCTCGTCCAGGACGTCACGCTGCCCGCCGCCGGGGCGGTCGGCCGCGCCGCGGTGGATGCGGGGCGGGTGCGGTACGCCGTGTCCGGGTGGCTCGGCGGGTATGCGACGCAGGAGGACGGCGTCAGGCTGTCGGTCGAGTTCCGTGACGGCAGGGGCACACCCGTCGCGCTGTCCGTGCTCGGCCCGGTCACGTCGGCCGAACGCGGCGGCCGTACCGCGCTGGTCGAACGCACCGCCGAGGCCGCTGTGCCGCCCGGCGCGCGCTCCGCGCGGGTGCTGCTCGTCTTCACCCGGGCCGGCTCCGGGGTCTCCAACGACGGTTACGCCGACGCGATATCGCTGACTCTGAACGCCTCGGGGGGACGGGCATGAAACTGAACCGACGCGATCTGCTCAAGGCCGCGGGCGCCGCCGGAGCGCTCAATGTGGTCTGGCCGCTGAGCGCCGGCCTCTCGCCCGCGCAGGCGCGCGAGGCCGCCGAGGCGCTCGGCTCGTCCTACGACGCCGCGCCGTTCACGCTCGGCGTCGCCTCCGGCGATCCGGGGCCCACGAGCGTCGTGCTGTGGACCCGCCTGGCGCCTGAACCGTTCGCCGTGCCCGGCGAACAGCCGCTGCCCGAAGTCGTCGAGGTGCGCTGGGTCGTGGCCGAGGACCGGGCGCTGCGCCGGGTCGTCGCCCGGGGCACGGCCCCCGCGTCCGCGACGCTCGGGCACAGCGTGCACGTACCGGTCCATGGCCTGCGTCCGGGCCGCGAGTACTGGTACGCGTTCACCGCGCTGGGCCGCACCAGCAGGCTGGGCAGGACCAGGACCGCGCCCACGGGCCGGGTGCGCGGTGCCCGCTTCGCCACGGCCAACTGCCAGAACTACCCGCAGGGTTACTACGCGGCGCTGCGCGGGATCGCCCGCGAGCGGCTGGACTTCGTCATCCATCTCGGCGACTACATCTACGAGTACGGGCCCCAGGGCGGCGATGTCGTCCGCGACAACAACGGCCCGATGATCTACACACTCGACGACTACCGCAGGCGCCACGCGCTCTACAAGGGCGATCCCTCGCTGCGGGAGGCGCACGCCGCCCACCCCTGGTTCCTGACCTGGGACGACCACGAGGTCGCCAACGACTACAGCGGTACGGGCGGCGGGGCGCCGTTCCTCCAGCGCCGGGCCGCCGCCTACCAGGCGTGGTACGAGCATCTGCCGCACCGCGACGCCGGTGACTCCGCCCTGCCCGACCCGGACATCCACCGGGTGCGCCGCTGGGGCGATCTGCTGGAGCTGGCCGTGCTGGATCTGCGGCAGTACCGCTCCGCGCAGAACCTCCCGGACGGCACGATCCTCGGCGCCGACCAGAAGGCGTGGCTCAAGCGGACCGTCGACCGCGCCCCCGACTCCTGGCACATCTGGGCCAACTCGATCATGCTCAGCCAGCTGCGCGGCAGGCCCGGCGGTTCGTACATGTTCACCGATCAGTGGGACGGCTTCCTCGGCGAGCGCAAGGAAGTGCTCGAACATGTCCGTACGAGCGGCCTCGAAGACCTCGTCGTGCTCACGGGTGACTGGCACTCGGCGTTCGTCGACGACATCCGGCCGGACTACGACAACCCGGAATCGCCCGTCATCGGTACGGAGTTCACGGCGCACTCGGTGACCTCCAGCGCGTACGACCCGGGCTGGAACGCGACCAACGGGCCGCTCATGGGCCAGGCCAATCCGCACCTCCAGTACTTCGAGGGGAACCGTTACGGCTACGACGTGTACGAGGTGACACCGGAGCGGTTCACCACCCATATGCGGGTGATCGAGGACCGCCGGGATCCGGTCTCGCCCGTCTCGACGCTGACCACCTTCCATGTGGACCGGGGGACGGCGGGCGCGTACGAGGACCCGGCGACCAGGAACTCGCCCGCGCAGTACCGCAGGGACTGATCAGGGGTGCGGGACGCGTGTCACACGCGCGTACGGTTCTTCCGCGTCCCGCCCCCGCCCTATCGTCAAGGTCATGTTCGCCGCCTACGCAGCCCGCATTGACCGCGACCACCCCCTCAACGGCCTTGAGCTGGGCGATCGCCCCGCGCCCGAGGCGCGCCCCGGCTGGACCACCGTCAGGGTGAAGGCCGCCTCGCTCAACCACCACGATCTGTGGTCGCTGCGCGGGGTCGGCCTGCCCGAGGGCAAGCTGCCGATGATCCTCGGCTGCGACGCCGCCGGCCTCGACCCGGACGGCAACGAGGTCGTGGTGCATTCGGTGATCGGCGGGGGCGATCACGGCGCCGAGCCGCGGTCGATCCTCACCGAGCACTACCAGGGCACGTTCGCCGAGCAGGTCACCGTGCCCGTCGGCAACGTTCTGCCCAAGCCGCCGCAGCTCACCTTCGAGCAGGCCGCCTGTCTGCCGACCGCCTGGCTGACCGCGTACCGCATGCTCTTCACCAACGCCGGTGTGCGGCCCGGGGATTCGGTCCTCGTCCAGGGCGCGGGCGGCGGGGTCGCCACGGCGGCCATCGTGCTCGGCAGCGCCGCGGGACTGCGGGTGTACGCGACCAGCCGCGACGAGGCCAAGCGGGCCCGCGCGGTCGAACTGGGCGCGCTGGCGGCCTATGAGCCCGGCGCGCGGCTGCCGCACCGGGTGGACGCCGTCATCGAGACGGTGGGCGCCGCGACCTGGTCGCACTCCATCAAGTGCCTCCGGCGCGGCGGCACGCTGGTGATCTCGGGCGCGACGAGTGGTGACCGTCCGGCGCACGCCGAGCTGACCCGGATCTTCTTCCTGGAGCTGAGGGTGGTCGGCTCGACGATGGGGTCCAGGGACGAACTGGAGGATCTGCTCGCCTTCTGCGCGGTGAAGGGCGTACGGCCGGTGATCGACGAGGTGCTGCCGCTGGAGCGGGCGCGGGAGGGCTTCGAGCGGATGGCGGCGGGCGAACTGTTCGGCAAGGTCGTACTGACTCCCTGAGGCTGACTCCCTGAGACTGACTCCCTGAGGTTGTCAACTTCTATTGACACCACTCTCCTGTCAACGTACGTTGACGTCATGACCGAAGCAACGGATCTCGCCGAGCGGGCGGGCGACCGCGACCCCCGGGTCGGGCTGAGGGCGGTCGCCGCGCTGCGGCGGCTGCTGGAACAGCTCGAAGCGGTACAGGTGCGCAGCGCCCGCAATCAGGGCTGGTCGTGGCAGGAGATCGCGGACGAGCTGGGCGTCAGCCGGCAGGCCGCGCACAAGAAGCACGGGAGGCAGTGATGTTCGAACGATTCACCAAGGGCGCCCGCGGTGTGGTCACCGGGGCCGTCGGACACTCCGAACGCAAGGGCGCGGACACGGTCACCGACGAGCACCTTCTGCTGGCGCTGCTCGACCAGCGGGGCACGCGCGCGTCCTTCGCGCTGGCCGCGCTCGGCGTCACCGACCGGCGGGCGTCGCTGGAGAGCGCGTTCGCGCGGGCGCGCAGACGGGGCGGTCTGACGCAGGCTGACGCGGACGCGCTGGCCGGGATCGGGATCGACGTCGCGGAGATCGTCTCGAAGGTCGAGCAAGCCCACGGTGAAGGCGTGATGCAGGTCGGCGCAAGGCCGAAGCGGTGGTGGTCGGGGCACCGGGGGTTCACCCCGGCGGCGAAGGCCACCCTGGAGAAGTCGCTGCGGATCGCGCTCGGCCGCGGCGACCGGCACATCGGCGACGAACACCTCCTGCTCGCGCTGACGGCCCGGCCGGGGCTCGTCTCGGAGGTCCTGGCGGATCACGGGGCGACGTACGAGACGGTGGAACGCGCGATGTTCGGCGGGCTGTCGGAGGCGGGCTGACCGGCCCCCCGGCGACAACCCGCACCCGGATCACCGGCCCCCGCCAGAGACGACCGGACCATGGCCCCGCCGGACGGCGCGTGTCAGCCCTCGCGCAACACCTCGCCGATCCGTGTCGCCGCCGCCGCCAAGTGGCTCCGCGCCTGCGTCAGTTGCGCTTCCGTCACCCCGTTGTCCCGCGCCGCGTCGCGGATGTCGTCGCGGAAGCGGTCCAGCAGCCGGTCCAGGTCGCGTGCCGGGTCGCCCGTCCGCGGGGTGTCCTCCGCCCAGACCGGATCGGGCTCCGGCTCCGGGGCAGGGGCCGGGGCGGGCGGCGGTTTGCGGGTGGACCATGCCGTGCCGGCCAGGCCGCTCAGCTGGTCGGCCAGTTCCGACATGCCTTCGCGCAGCCCGCTCGGCCAGTCGCCCCGTACGAAGTGGTCCTGCACCTGGTCCTGGACCTGCTTCGCGATGCGCTGCACCGTCTCGCGGGTCTGCTCCGCGTCCTCGCGGGCCCGGCGGGACTCGTCCTTCGCCCGGCGGGCCTGCTCCTTCCACTCCTGCTTGGCGCGCTTGAGCTCCTCCTTGGCCGCGCGCCAGGCGTCGTGGTCCCCGAAGGCCGACTCCCAGTCCTTCCGGGCGCCGCCCGTGCGGGTCTCGGAGGCCGCCGCGCGCATCTCGCTGCGCAGTTGGCCCGCCGCGCCCCGTACGTCGTCCCGTATCTCCGCGGCCAGCTCGGCCACGGACTCGCGGATCTCCAGCTCCAGATCGGCCAGCTCGCCGCCTCGTCCCGCCAGTTCGGCGCGGCCCGCGTCGGTGATCGAGTAGACCTTGCGGCCGCCCTCGGTGGCATGCGTGACAAGGCCCTCGGCCTCCAGCTTGGCCAGCCGGGGATAGACCGTGCCGGCGGACGGCGCGTACAGGCCCTGGAAGCGCTCCTCCAGGAGGCGGATCACCTCGTAGCCGTGGCGCGGCGCCTCGTCGAGCAGCTTGAGCAGATAGAGGCGCAGGCGGCCGTGGGCGAAGACCGGAGGCATGGTCAGAACTCCTTCGTGTCGGCCGGCGCCGTGCCGGCCGGGGAGGGGGCGGCCTGGGAGGGGGCGGGGTGGTCGTACGGGCCGTCCTCCGCCGGCGGTCTGCGCAGCAGCGCGATCGAGCCGGACACCGTGGTCGCCTTGAGCGTGCCCGTGCCCGCCCCCAGCGTGCCGGTGATCTTGTGTGCGCCCCAGTGGCCGCTGACCCGCAGATCGTCGAAGGCGTTGGAGACGGCGCCGCTCGCCGTGTTCGCCTCGACCCGCGCGTCCGTGGGATGCGGCAGCCGGATCGCGATCCCGCCCGAGACCGAGGTCAGCCTGATGTCGGTGGGTGCGCCCGCCGGGTCGAGGTCCACGACCATGTCGCCGCTGACCGAGTCGGCCCGTACGGACGATCCCGCGCCCTCGACGACCGTCAGATCGCCCGAGACGGAGTGGAAGCGGAGGCCGCCGGTGACCGCCTGGGCCTCCACATTGCCGGAGACCGTGTCGGCGCGTACCTCGCCGGACAGCCCCACGAGCGTGGTGTCGCCGCTGACGCCCCGGACGTCCGTACGCCCCCGCACCCCCGAGACCATGGCCCCGGCGCCGACCACCCCGACCTCGACCTCGGTCCCGGCGGGGACCGTGACGGAGACGACCGCGCTGCGGTGCCTGCCCTTGGGGTCGAGCCACTTGAGGAAGTCCTTCCAGGGCAGGTCCTCGTACGCGACCGTGAGCGTGGAACCGCTTCGGGTCACGATCAGCGGCGGGCCCTCGATCCGGGAGATCTCCAGATGGGCGCCGCCCTGTTCGTTCAGTACGGCCTCGTCCGTGCCGACGACGTTCACGGTCCCATTGACCACGCGCACATTGAGCGAGGTCACCGGGTCGTCGAAGGTGAGCTTTCTCGGCTCGGCGACTTCCCACGCCGACTCTGCCATGGTGCTGACCTCCTGAGGCCCGGCTTAACGCAACATATCGCGTCTCTTGGTAGACACGATATATCGCGGTTATGGGAAGTCAAGGCCGGGTGGCCGAACCCGTCGGGCCCCTGGCGGTCGCAGCGCCCAAATCGGGGCAAAGTGCCCTAGCGTAAGGCTATGAACGAGACTTCCGTGGGGGCTCTGCTGCTCTGCCGGGCCGAGCCGGCGGTGGTACGGCCCGCCGCCCATCTGCTCCGCGAACGGCTGCTGCTCACCCCGGCCGGTGCGGGCTGGACCGTGCTCGTTCCCGAGGGCAAGCCCTGGCTGCACGGCGGCGAACCGGTCGACCGCGTGGTCGTGAGCTGGGCCACCGCGCTCGCCGTCGGCTCCAACTGGCCGGTTCTCGCCCTGTGGTGGGACGCGGGCCGGGCCGGCTACACCCTGGCGGCCGGCTTCCGGCGCACCGTCGGCTATGTCTGGCTCGCGGACGGCACGCCCGCCGGGGAGGACGAGGCGATGCGTACGTTCGCGGCCCGCCTCGGCCTCGATCCCGTACTGGACCTCCAGGCACTGGATCCGCTCACCCACGAGGACCAGGAGGCCGACTCCAGGAGCAGGCTCCGGGCGCTGGCCGCGTTCCTCGCCCGTACCGGCCTCAGCCTTCCGGCCGGTCTCACCCCGGGCGAACCGGCCGATCGGCTGCGCGAGGTCGCGCGCATCCAGCCGGGCGCCGAGCAGCTCGAATGGGCCGGCTGGCGCGACGCCGTACGGGCCGAGCTGGACGTGGTGGAGGACGGGCCGCTGGGCCCCTGGCTACGCGGCCCCAAGGCCCGGCTGCTCGCCGTCGCCCAACTCGCGACGGGCGTACCGCTGGTCCTCTGGGCGGCCCGCCGCCGGAGCGCGGGCTGGGTCTTCGCGGGCACGCTGCTCGTCACGCACGGCGTGCTGGGACTCGCGTACGACAGGATTCGCGCCGAGGAATGAGACCGGGGCCGTACGGGACCGGGTAAAGGGGCGGCGGGGACGCCGTACGGCTATTCGTCGTCCTCGTCCTCGTCGTCCAGCCGTGCCAGCCAGGTCGCGAGACGTTCGACCGGAACTTCGAAATCGGGATTGAGGTCGACAAACGTACGCAGCTGTTCGGCCAGCCACTCGAAAGTGACCTCCTCCTCGCCGCGCCGTTTCTCCAGTTCCTCGATCCCACGGTCGGTGAAGTACATGGAATCAGCCTAATGCCTGGTGAGAGGGGTGGGGAGAGCGGGAGCGAGGTCCGCTGCGCCGCCGAGAACCGACCGGGTGCGCGGCGGCGTCCTTTCCCATGCCCCTCGCGTCGGCTCTCTACTGCCGTTAACCTGCGGGGAATTGGGGGAACGGGGGAAGTCATGGGTGATGACGAGGCCAATGTCACGCGCATCGAAATGCCGGACGGCACGCCCGTATGGGCTCGGATCTCCGGGGCCGAGGAACTGCGTCGGCCATCGGGGGGCCTGACGTACGCGGACACCGGGTTCGCGGATCAGGTACAGGCGCGGGTGGAGAGTCTGCAATCCGTCGTGACCAGCGTCGCGCGGTCTCTTGCCGGGCCTCTACGCGCGGTGCGTCCCGACGAGGTGAGTGTCGAGTTCGGCATCGAGCTCACCGCCAAGTCGGGCAAGGTCGTCGGACTGCTCGCCGACGGTGAGGCCAAGGGGGGCATCAAAGTCACCCTCACCTGGAACGACGGCGGTCCGCCCGCCGATCTCGCCGCGCCACGGCCGGCGGTGCCGCCCCAGACGGCGCCACCGCCACGGCCCACCGCGCCGCCGGCCGTCCCGCCCGCCGTGCCCACGGTCGTCCCGCCCGCCGCGCCGCCCGCCGCCCCGCCCGCCGGGGGCACGCCCGGCGCATCACCCGGCGCACCGGCGCATCCGGGTGGTCCCACGCCCCCGGCCGGGAGCGGAGCATGATCGACGGGCTCGCCCGGGGTGTGCCCGGAGCCTTCGGCGACGGCGGACTCGCCCTGCGCGACCTCGTCATGGCCGCCACCGTGCGCATCCATGCTCCGGGGGGCGGGTATGACCCTGATGGGCCAAGCGGAAGCTTCCTGGGGAGCGGCTTCTTCATCGCCCCGAGCTGGGTTCTCACATGTGCGCATGTGGCGTTGCAGGGGGAGGGGCGGGACGTGACCGTGGTCTTCGAAACCGGACCCCGAAGCGGCGAGACGGCGGTCGCGGGGGCGGTCGTCGCGGCGCTTCCCGAGACGCCCCCGGGCGGTGCCGGACCCGGCGCGGGCTGGCCGGCGCCCGATCTCGCGCTCGTCCGGCTCAGCAGGCCCGTCGACCACGCCTGTGTGTATGTCAGTGAGCGCCCCGCGAAGTTCTTCGGCGGCGAGCAGGTGCTCTACTCGGGCTGGACCGAGGTGGGCGGCCGGCTGAAGCGGCTCAGCGGGCAGTGCGCCGTACAGGGCACCGTGGGCGGCTGGGCCGACTCCGACGAGCAGATGCGGCTCGGCGGGGATGTGCTGCCGCCCGGGGTCTCCGGCGGGCCCGCCGTCGATCTGCACCGCGGCGAGGTGGTCGGGGTGCTGAAGTCCCAGCTGCTCGGCGCCATGGGCGGGACCTCCATCGCCATCGACCGGCTGCGTTCGCTGCCGGTGCCCGCCGCGATGGCCGGGGCGGAGTCGGACGACGACTACCAGGCGGTGTTCCACGCCCATGACCGCTACCACGCCGACCGCCACATAAGCCGGGTGGGCACCGGCCGTACGTGGACCGATGTGCAGAGTTCGCTCGCCACGGGCGCGGACCGCGCGCTGACCCCCCAGCAGCGGGTGATGCTGCTCGGCAGGCTCGCCGAACTGCCGCCGCCGGTCTCCACGCACAGCCTGCTCGATCTGCTCTTCCGGCTGCCCAATGTGCACTCCGTGGACCGCTATCCGGCGCCGCGCAGCTGGCGCGACGGGCTCGGCGCGCTCTACGAGACCCGTGGCGGGGAGGCCGCGCTCGAACTCGTCCTGCGCTACTGCATGAGCGTCATCTCCGCCGAGCGCCCCTATGTCACGCACACCACCGCGGCGGCCGAGGAAGCGCTCTGGGGCTGGGTGAAGCTGATCGCCGACGAACGGCTCTCGCGGGAGTTCCGCAACGAGATCACCCGGCTGTGGTCGGCGGGCCGCCATCGGACGGACCGGGAGCAGCGGCGCGCCTCCCCGGCCTACGGCGAGCGGCCCCCGGAGGGCGAGCGCCCCTTCGTCCTGCTGGAGCTTGAGCCGCGCGGCTGGGAGCGGGACAGCTACGACTGGCGGGTGGGTGTCGCCCGGCACAGCGGCGAGGTGCTACCGGTCGCCGAGGACAGCAGAGGCACCCCCGGCCACTGCCTGCACACGCGCCTCACCGCCGCGCTCGCCGAGGCGTTCCGCCGCTGCGACGAGCCGGACAGCCCCGCCATGCTCCAGGTCGCCGTCGTACAGGCGCTGCTCGGCCTTGAGGTGGACGGCTGGCAGCTGTCGCCCGACGAGCCGCCGCTCGGGGTCACGCGTCCGGTGGTCGTGCGCTGTTCGGACCAGGAGCCACCGCTCTCGGAGGACGAGGTCCGGGAGCGCAGGGCGCGCTGGAACCGTACGTGGAGCGCGGCGATGCAGGCCGAGATCATCGACTGCGAGGACGGATTGCGGGTACCCGTTCCTACGGAGGAGGAGCTGCGCTCTCTGGCGTACGAGACGGTGCCCGTGCTCTGCCGCTACGGCGACCGGCCCGACGGCGAGACCGCCGCCGGACTGACCCGGGTGGTGCGCGGCGGCTTCCATGTCGCCCTGCTGCGGCGCGGCAAGGACCGTCCCGACGTGGTCTGCGCGGACTTCCACCGGCGCGCGGTGGCCACGGTCGCGGAGGCGGGCACGGCCGACCAGCTGCCGTGGAAGATCCAGGAACTGAGACGGGGAGTGCGCGCGGGGCGTACGGAGATGTTCTGGTCGGACGGCGTGGCGCTCTTCTACGACGATCCGCACCACCCGCTGCCCGGATCCGGCCAGTTGCTGGAGGCACCGTGAACCGCCCCGGCCACCGGCCTCTTACGGGGTCGGCGGCGGATCGCTACCGTGTGGCACGTTCGGCGGTTGCTGCCCCTGGCGGACGAGTGATGACGAGGAACACGCAATGAGCGAACCCAGCGAGTGGCTCATCTATCGAGGCGCCGGCGAACCGCACGGAGGCATCACCCAACTGCCTCCGCCGCCTCCCTGGCGGGACTTCGCGGGACGCGGCGACAACTCCCCGGACGACGAGGGCGGTACGGGCGACGCCGGGGACGGCGGCGACGGCTCCGCCGACCGGCGGCTCGGCGGCTACCGGCACGAGGCGGAGCTGCACCGGCCGGGCGCCGAGGAGCTTGAAATGATCAACGCGGCCCTCTACTTGAGGCGTCCGCTGCTGGTCACCGGCAGCCCCGGCGCGGGCAAGAGCACCCTCGCCCACTCCGTCGCGCACGAACTGGGGCTCGGCCGGGTGCTGCGCTGGCCCATCGTCAGCAGGTCCGCCCTCCAGGACGGGCTGTACCACTACGACGCGATCGCCCGGCTCCAGGATGTGCAGCTGGCCGCGCACAGCGCCGCGGGGCCGAACGGCGCGGACGGTGCGGACGGAACGGACCGCCACGACCCGTCGGCGGACATCGGCAGCTATATCCGGCTCGGCCCGCTGGGTACCGCGCTGCTGCCCTCGGAGCAGCCCCGCGTACTGCTCATCGACGAGCTGGACAAGAGCGACATCGATCTGCCGAACGACCTCCTGAATGTGCTGGAAGAAGGGGAGTTCGGCATTCCGGAGCTGGAGCGGATCGCCGACCGGCTGCCCGACGGCGAGGCCGAGGTCCTCACCGACGACGGCAAGAAGGTGCGGATCAAGGGCGGCCGGGTGCAGTGCCGTGCCTTCCCGTTCGTCGTCCTCACCAGCAACGGCGAACGGGACTTCCCGGCGCCCCTGATGCGCCGCTGTATCCATCTGGAGCTGGGCCGCCCCGACCACCAGCGGCTCGCCACGTTCGTACGGGCACATCTCGGCGACGAGGCCGCCCGCGCCGGCGACGATCTGATCAGCCACTTCCTGGAGCGCTCGCGCAGCGAACTCATCTCCACCGACCAGTTGCTGAACGCCATCTATCTCACCGACGCCGCCGCCCCGGCGGGTCGCGACCGCCTCGCCGACCTGCTCATCCAGCGACTCGACCGGCCGAGGTGATGCGCTGATGACGGGCGGTGCGGCGGACCGTACGACGGACGGCCCCTCCGGCGGGCGGGCGCCGTACGACGGCGCTCTGCTGACCGCGCTCGTCGCCCGGCTGCGTGAGGCCGGTCTCGACCCCGACGCCGAACAGCTCTGTGACGCCCTGTGGCTGGCCGAACAGACCGCACGCGGCCGGACCCGGCGGGGACCTGGCGAGGGCGGCGAGGAGACGGCGGACAGCGGCGAACGGACGGCCGTCACCGGCGCGACGGCCGTCGCGCCGGCGGTCCTCGCCGACTCCGTCCAGGAGACCGAGCCGGAGGACGGCCCGGAGCCGCGGCCGGATCCCGGCGAGGAGGACGACCGGCGGATCTCCCTCTATCCCGTACCGAGCCACGGCGGACGGCCCACCCGGCGCGGGCGCGGCGCCACCGCGCTCACCCTCGGGGTGCCCGCCGCCCCCGCGCTGCCCGCCCCCCTCGAACTCCAGCGCGCGTTGCGGCCACTTCAGCGCTACCGGCCCGCCGCCCCGCCGTTGCGCCGTACCCTTGACGAGGTGGCGACAGTGGAACTCAGCGCTCGGGCCGGCGGGCTGATCATCCCGGTATTCCGCGGCGTCTCGCGGGCGGACGCGCTGCTCCAGTTCGTCATGGACGCCTCGTCGTCGATGCGCGTCTGGGAACGGCTCTTCGGTGAACTCCAGCAGATATTCGGCCAGTTGGGCGCCTTCCGTGATGTGCAGGTGCGCTTTCTGCACCAAGGTCCCGATGGCGCGCCCGCCGTCAGCAGAAGCCCCGACCCGGCCGCCGCGCCGCTCAGCTCCGCCGACCGGCTGAGCGATCCGACCGGGCGCCGCGTCACCGTCGTCGTCAGCGACTGCGCGGGCCCGCTCTGGCACAGCGGACGCGCCCACCGGCTGCTCCACCAGCTCGCCCGCCAGGCGCCCACCGCCGTACTGCAACCGCTGCCGCAGCGCATGTGGAACCGCACCCGGCTGCCCGTCACCTACGGCGTGCTGTCCCGGGGCGAGGGGCCCGGCGGCGCGGCCGTGCTGAAGGTCGGCGGCGACGCCGCCGGCGCGCCGGCCGAGCGGCCGGGAGCCCTCGCGATCCCCGTACTGCCGCCGGTCGCGGGCGCGCTCGACGCCTGGGCACGGCTGCTGTCGGGCACCGGCGCCGGCCGGATCTCCGGCGCGGTCGGCTGGGTGCGCGCCGACCATCCCGCGGCGCCCGCGCCACGCCGGGGCGACCGGATGTCCTCGCTCCAACTGGTCAGCCGGTTCCGCTCGGCCGCCTCGCCGGCCGCCGGACAACTGGCCGTCTATCTCGCCGCGGCCCCGCTCTATCTGCCGGTGATGCAGCTGGTGCAGCGCACGATGCTGCCCGACTCGGGACCGTCCGAACTGGCCGAGGTGCTGCTCAGCGGGCTGCTCTCGCGCAGCAAGGGCGACGGCGCGGACGACGGCCAGTGGTACGAGTTCGCGCCGGGCGTCCAGGACGCGCTGCTCGGACCGCTGGGCCGCGACGAGGCGCTGCTCGTGCTGAAGCACTGCTCGGAGTACATCGAGCAGAGATTCGGCAGGGGCGGCCCCAACTTCCCGGCCCTGGCGGTGGCCCAGCTGGGCGACAGCGGCCCCCGCCCGTTCCTCCCGCGGGCCGGCCTCGACGACGGCGCGTTCCGCGGCGAGGGCGAGACGGAGATCGAGCCGGACGGCGAGAACGGCGACGCCGGGGAGAACGGCGGGCCGGAGGGCGGCGCCCGACGCGCGCCGGACCCCTTCGCCGAGGTCGCGGCCCGTGTACTGGAGCGGTTCATGCCGCTGCCGGACCAGTTCGCGCCCTATGGCGGCGGCCAGGTCCTCGACCCGCCCACCAACGACGCGGTGGAGAGCGCCCGCGGGCTGCTGCGCCAGTTCGATTCGGACAGCATGGTGCAGTATCTGATCGACGCCGTACAGCTGCTGCGCGGCGCCACCGAGCGCGAGGATCCGGCGTCCGGCTCCGACCCCGAGCTGTGGGCGGAGTTCGCCCGTTGTCTGCTGCGGCTGTGGGAGGTCCAGGGCGGCGGAGGGCTGCTGCGCGAGGCCGAGCGTGCCGCCGAGAAGGCCGCCGCGCACCCCCGGGCGGTACGTGAACGGGCCGTGCTCGCCAAGGTGTTGCACGCCGCGGCCGACGACCGGCGGCGGCGCGGTGACCGGCGCGGCGCGCTGGAGCTGCTGCGCCGCGCCGACCGCGAGTACACCGTCGCCTGCGCGGCGCCTGGACTGGAGCCCGGCGAGGCGCTGCGGCTGACCCTGGAGCGGGTGCGCGCCCTGGAGGCGCAGTGGCGGCTGGGCGGCGACAGCGCGCTGCTCCAGGGCGCGATCGGCATGCTGGAGGCGTTCGCCGACGTCTGGCCCGACCAGGAGAACCGGCCGCCCGGCCTGCCGCTGGCCCATGGACGGACGCTGCTGCGGCTGTCCGGTGCGACCGGCGACCCCGAACAGGCCCAGGTGTACGCGGGCCAGGCGGCGCGCTCGCTGCGCAGGGCGCTCGCCCCCGGCGGCCACACCGTCGGCACACAGGCCCGGATCCTGCTCGATCTGGTGGACGCGCTGCTGCGGTCGGGCGACGGTCTGGACGAGGCGGGGACGCTCGTCGACCAGTCGCTGGTGACCGTACGGGACGAACGGCTGCTCGCCTCGCTCAGGACCAGGGCGGGCCGGGTGCGGGCCGCCCGGTACGAACGCTCCGGCGACCCGGGCGATCTGGAGGAGGCCGCGGAGTACTTCTCCCGTGCCTCGCGGGGAGTCCCCCGTGACTCCCGGGCCCACGCGGATCTGCTCGCCGAGTGGGGCACGACCCTGCTCAGGCGCGCGGAACTGCCGGACGGCAGCCGGTACATCGGCGCGGCGGTACGGGTCCTGCGCGACTGCCGTACGGAAACGGTGCCCGGCGTCCGGCAGGCCGACCGGCTGCTGATGCTGGGCAAGGCCCTGATGCTCCGTCATCGGCTGGGCGGCGACCGGGTGGATCTGCGGGAGGCCGAGCATCTCTTCGGGCTCGCCGCGCAGGAGGCGCGCGATCCGCTGACCGCCGCGCGCTGCTGGCTGGAACTGGGCCGTTCCCACTTCGACGCGCACCGGATCCTGCACCGGCCGGCCCGTCTCGACGAGGCGGCCGAGGCGTTTAGGGGCGCGGCGGACTCGGCCAGGACGGCGGAAGCGGATCTGGACAATCCGCGACGGCGGCTGGAAGCCGTGGGCCTGCGCGCCGAGGCCAATCACTGGCGGGGGATGACCTACGAGGAAGCCGGCAGGCCCCGGGCCGCGCGCGAGGCATATCGCGCGGCGCGTACGGAATGGGGCAAGCTGCCGGACGGCGGCGGCGACCGGGCCCGTGCGACTTCGGACAGGCTGGCCGAACTGGAGCGGTGAGGAACGGGCTCGTACGGGGTACGGAAAGGGGTACGACCGATACGACGCACGCGCACGGCAACGGGGAGGCGTGATGGACGACTTGACGCGGACGACGCACACGACGCGGCCGGTGGACGGGGGCCCACCGGACGGTCCCGGCGCCCTGCCGGATCTGCTGGCGCTTGACCTGGAGGCGCTGCGTACCCTCGACCACCCGGTCCTCGCCGAGGTGGTGGCGGATCTGCGCGGCCGGGCCGAGCAGCCCCGCGAGATGCTGTGGGGGTTCAACAGCGCGTTCTGACACGGCGGATGCTCGCCCCGGACCTCGTACCCGTTTTTGGCCCGGGGCCTCCGTTGAACAGGACAACTTGTCGTGCCACGCGTTTGCCTCCCCGCCGGTTCCGGGAACCAGGCCCTCGGCCGGGCAACCCGGGGCTGTCCCGGATGCCGTAGATCACCGGGGGTTCGGAGTGTCCAGACAGGCCATGCCGCGCGGGCCGACGCCCGTGCCGACACCGCGGGTCCAGAGGTCCGCCGTCCGTACACCGGCCTCCGGTCCCCTTCCCTTCGGGCAGTTCATCGTCAAGGTGCACGGCCGCTGCAACCTCGCCTGCCGCTACTGCTATCTCTACGAGGGGCCCGACCGCACCTGGCGCGAGCGCCCGGCCGCCGCCGCGCCCGGCGTCCTGGACCGCGCGGCGTCCCGGATCGCCGAGCACGCCGCCACGCACGCGCTGAGCGACCTGTCGCTCGTCCTGCACGGCGGCGAGCCGCTGCTCGCGGGCGCCGGCCGGCTGGCCGCCTTCGCCGGACTCGTACGCGAACGGGTACCGCGCGGCTGCACCGTCCACGCCACCGTGCAGACCAACGCCACCCTGCTCACCGAGGACCGGATCGCCACCCTCGCCCGGCACGGGATACGTGTCGGCATCAGCCTCGACGGCGGTCTGGCCACCCACAACACCCTCCGCGTCGACCACGCGGGCCGCCCCTCCTGGCCCGCCGCCTCGCGCGGCGCCCGGCTGCTCGCCGAGCACCACCCCGAGGCGTACGCGGGCATACTCACGGTCGTCGACCCGCGCACCGACCCCGACGAGGTGTACGCGTCGCTGCTGGCGCTGCGCCCGCCCGCCCTCGATCTCCTGCTCCCGCACGGCAACTGGTCCGCGCCACCGTCAGGACTTGCCGGCACCACCGAGGTGTCCGACCGTCCCACCCCGTACGGCGACTGGCTGAGCGCAGTCTTCGACCGCTGGTGGTCGGCCGGGCGCAGGGAGAGCCGGATCCGGCTCTTCGAGGAATGTCTCGCCCTGCTGCTCGGCCTGCCCGGCGCCACCGAGTCCCTGGGACTCGACCCCGTCAACGCCATCGTGATCGAGACCGACGGCGCCATCGAACAGGTCGACTCCCTGAAGTCCGCCTACGACACGGCCGCCGCCACCGGACTCGACATCTTCCGGCACACCTTCGACGACGCCACCCGCCACCCCGCGGTCGCCGCCCGCCAGTCCGGCGCCGCGGCCCTCGCCGCCGGCTGCCGCGCCTGCCCGCTGCTCACCGTCTGCGGCGGCGGCCACTACGCCCACCGCTACCGCGCGGGACACGGCTTCACCAACCCCTCCGTCTACTGCGCGGACCTCCAGCGGCTGATCCGCCATGTGGCGGCCAGGCTCACCGAAGCGACGACACCCGGGGCGCCGAGCCAGGGAGGTCCCGGGTGAGCCCCGTCGTACCGGACGCGCTGCTGCGTGAACTCGGCCGTACCGAGGGCGGTTCCGAAGCCCTCGGGCTGCTCGTGCGCGACCAGTACACGCGTCGGCTCGTACTGCTGCGGGCCCTGCTCGACGCGGTGTCCGCCGCACCCGCCGCGGTGTGCCCGCCCGGCCGGCGGGAGCGGCTGCGCCAGGACTGGGCGCTGCTGGAGGCCGCCGAGCGCGTGGACAGGGCCGCCACCCGCTCCGTTCTGCTCCATCCACTGACGGGCCCCTGGGCACAACGTTGTCTACGTGGTCTCACCAGCGCCGCGCCGACCCCCGAACTCGCCGCCGATCTGGCCCACTTCAGCGCCCTCACCGCGGCGGCCGCGATCCGCGCGGGCCTGCCCTTCGAGGCACGGCTCATCGCTTCCGACGGGCTGCTCGTCCTGCCCACACTGGGCGCGCTGCGCACCGCTCCAGGAGCGCGAGTGGTGGCCGTCGCCCTGACCGAGGACGGGGTGACGCTACGTCAGGAGGATTCCGGAGCCGTCACCGTGCGGCTCGGGGAAGAGGGCGCGCTCTGCGACGACTCGCGCTGGCTGCCCCTCCTCACGCTCCCCGCCGTGGCGCCTGGCACCGCGCGCGTACCGCTCGACGACCTCGATCCGTACCGCACCGCCGGCAGCGGACTGGAACGGTTCGGGCTCTCCTCCGTCGCCGGACCCGACGACGGTGAACGCGCCGCGTGGCATGAGCTGTGGGCCGGGGTGGAGCCCATGCTCCGGGTCGGCGGCGCCCACCGTACCGCCGAGGCCGCGACCCTGCTGCGCTGCCTGGTCCCGCTCTCCCCGCCACCCGGCTCCCCGTCCACCGGGGAGGGCGCCGCGCAGTGCAGCGGCACCCGGCGCGAGGCGTTCGGCGCGATCCTCAGCAGCAGGCCGGCGACCGCCGCCCATCTCGCGGCGACCCTCGTCCACGAACTCCAGCACACCAAACTCGCCGCGCTCGCGGCCCTCACCCCGCTGCACCACGAGGACGCGACGCCACGTCACTTCGCGCCCTGGCGCCCCGACGCCAGACCCTTCGACGGGCTGCTCCAGGGCGCCTACTCGCATATCGCGCTCGCCGACTACTGGCAGCGCTGCGCCCTCGGCACGGACCGCTCCTCCGCCCGCGATCTGGCCTGGTCCGAGCACGCCCGCTGCCAGGAGCAGGTCGGCGCGGTCCTGCCGGTGCTGGCGGCCTCCGGGGCACTGACCCCGGCGGGCCGCGTACTCGTCAACGAGATGATCTCCATGTACCACCGGCTGGCCGACATACCTCCACCGCCCGGACACCTGGCCCGAGCGGTGGCATATGTGCGTACCGCGCGCATGATCTGGCGCCAGCGGAACGCGAGTTGACGCGACGCGCACGTGAATGGATTCCGTGGGCTCCGGGGTATGTTAGAAGGGCTTATGACGAAGCAGGGAGACGGTCGAATGCCCGGAGCACGTAAGCCAGTTGGAGCAATCGGGACGCAGGCTGTCACCATCAGTTTCGCCGGTTTCAACCGGGCCTGGGCGGTCTGGATCGGCGATCGGCTCCAGCGGCGCGGGCTCACGGTCGTCTACCAGCGGTGGGACCCGCCGGTGGAGACATCGCTGGAGGAGTGCCTGGAGGATCTGCTGCTGGCGCCCGGGCCCATCCTGGTGGTCCTCAGCGACTGGTACTTCCAGCTCGGCCCCCGCAGCCACGACGAGTGGAACCGCGCCCTGCGCCAGGTGGTGGCCGCCCAGCCCGACCGGTTCGCCGCCGTCACCGTCACCACGTCCACGCTGCCCAGTGCCACCGCCGTCCTCGCCGCCGCTGATCTGACCACCGTCGGTGAATCGGAGGCCGAGCGGCGCGTCCTGGTCCGCCTCGGACTGCCCACCGACCATCTCCCCGAGCTCGGGGAGGCGCGGCGCGGCCCGCGCTATCCCGCCGACACCCCCGATGTGTGGGGCGGAGTCCCCCGCCGCAACACGCGCTTCACCGGCCGCGAGTCGCTGCTCGACAGCGCGTATCAGGCGCTCCAGGCGGCCGGCCGCGGCGCCGGCGTGGTCACACTGCACGGCATGTCGGGCGTGGGCAAGACCCAGCTGGCCGCCGAGTACGTGTACCGCTTCGGTGCCGAGTACGACGTGGTGTGGTGGGTCGCCGCCGACAAGCGGGTCTCCTGCCGGCAGAAACTCGCCGAACTCGCCCCGGCGCTCGGTCTGTCCACCGGTGTGGAGTACGGCGAGCGACTGCGCGCCGTACTGGACGCGCTGCGCCGCGGCGAGCCGTTCAAACGCTGGCTGCTGGTCCTGGACGGGGCCGACGAACCCGAGCAGATCTGGGATCTGGTCCCCACCGGTCCCGGCCATGTGCTGATCACGGCGCGCAACCCGGAATGGCGCGAGCACAACAGCGCCCTGATGGAGGTGCCGGTCTACGAACGCGAGGAGTCGGTCGCCTTCATCCGCCGCCGCGCCTCGCGGCTGACCCACGCGGAGGCGGACCAGCTCGCGGAGGCGCTCGAAGACCTGCCGCTGCTGCTCGACCAGACCGCCGGGTGGCTCAATGACTCGGACATGTCCGTCGACCAGTACATCGAGCTGCTGGAGGACGGCATCGACCAGGACGTCGTCCGGGTCTCCGCCGACTTCCCGCTCGCCTTCCAGACCGGCTGGTCGATACTGCTCAACAAGCTCCGCGAGACCGTCCCCGAGTCCGTCGATCTGCTGCGGCTGTGCACCTTCTTCGCGCCGGGCGCCATCCCCGTACGGCTGGTACGCGACCTGCCCGCGAACACGCTCCCGGAGAAGCTGCGCGGACTGGTCGACGATCCGGTGCGCTGGGCGCGGGCGATCAACAAGCTGCGGCAGTACGCCGTCGTACGCGCGGCCGGGGTCGGCGAGCGCGAGGTCCACGACTCGGTGCACGACGCGGGTCTCCCCGGGGTGGCGGGCGACACCCTCTACATGCACCGTATGGTCCACCAGATCGTCCATCAGGACATGCCCGCGCAGGACCACAAGGACTTCATCGAGGTGGTGCGCCGGGCGCTGGTGGCGGCCGACCCGGGCCGGCCGACCGACACCCGGCTGTGGCCCCGGTACGCGGAGATCACCCCGCATCTCAAGTGGGCCGATGTGCTGAAGAGCACCGATCCGGCGATGCACACCCTGGTCCTCAACTGTCTGCGCTACATGTATCTCTCCGGGGAGTACCGGGCGGGCATCAACCTCGGGCGGCGCACACTGGCCGCATGGAGACGGCTCCTCGGCGAGACACACCCGAGGATCTGGGACGTCAGCTACCACTACGCCAACCTGATGCGCGCGGTGGGCGACTACGCGGGCACCGAAGCCATCGAGCGCGCCGCGGTCGAGTATCTGCTCGCCGAGCGCGGGCCCAAGGACCTGGAGCATCTGCGGGCCTCCGCGGGGCTCGCCGCCGATCTGCGCGGCCTCGGCCGGTACGAGGAGGCCCTTGAGATCTCCAGCTGGATCCTGGTCTGCTACCGCGAGCTGCTGGGCGAACAGGACTCCCGTACCCTCAACGCCCAGAACAATCTGGCCGTCTCGCTCCGGCTGCTCGGCCGGTACGAGGAATCCCTCGACCTCAACCGGCGCACGCTGGACATGCGTCGGCAGACGCTCCGCCTGCGGCACAACTGGACCCTCTTCTCCGAGATCAACTACGCCACCGACCTGCGCCTGCTCGGCCGCTACAACGAGGCCGAATCGCTCCAGTCGCAGAGCGTGCGCGTCCACCGGATCGTGCTGGGCCGGGACAACCCCCAGACGCTGCGCGCCGAGCACAATCTCGCGCTCTGCCTGTACCGCACGGGCGAACGCGCCAAGGCCGCCGAGCTGTTCACCCAGGTCCTGGAGAACTGCGAGCGGGTGCTCGGCGAACACGACCCGCTCACCATGATGTTCGCGGCGGGCCAGAGCTGCTTCGCCCGCGAGCACGGCGATATCGACCAGGCCATGGAGATAAGCGAGAAGGTCGTCCACGGCTATCTGGCGATGCTCGGGGAAGGGCATCCGTTCGTCGCGGGAGCCCGCGCCAATCATGCCCTGATCCTGCGCAACCTGGGGGAGCGGGAGCAGGCGCACGCACTGATCGAGGACTCCCTCGTCGATCTGACCCGGGCCGTCGGCGAGCACCATCCCTGGACCCTGGGGTGCGCCATCAACGCCTCGGCGCTGCGCAATCTGGTGGGCGACCCGGAGGGCGCCGCCGCGCTGACCGCCGACACCATCACCCGCGCCACCGAGACGCTGGGCAGGACCCATCCGCTGACGCTCTCGACCAGGATCGCGTACGCGGCGGACCTACGGGCCCTGCGGGAGGGGCAGCGCGCCAAGAAGACCGAGGGGGAGGCGCTGGACGATCTGGCGGCCACCCTGGGCGCGCAGCATGTCCACACCGTCGCGGCCCGGTCCCGTAACCGCCCCTACTGGGACTTCGAGCCGCCGACCGTCTGACGCCACGCCGGAGGGCCCGGCCCCGCGATCCACGCGGGGCCGGGCCCTCCGGTCTGCACGGCGGGTCCTCAGGCGTCGAAGACCTCGTTGACCAACTGCTGCTGCTCTGCCTGGTGGCGCTTGGCAGAGCCGACCGCCGGGGACGAGGAGTGCGGACGCGAGATACGGCGCAGCCGCTCGGCGCCCGGCACATCCGCGCCGACCGCCAGGTCCAGGTGGTCGATCAGATTGAGCGCGATGAACGGCCAGGCCCCCTGGTTCGCCGGCTCCTCCTGGGCCCACAGGTATGTCTCGGCGTTCGGGAACTTGGCGATCTCGGCCTGTAGTTCGGCACCCGGCAGCGGGTACAGACGCTCCAGGCGCAGGATCGCGGTGTCCGTCACGCCACGCTTCTGCCGCTCGGCGTCGAGGTCGTAGTAGACCTTGCCGGCGGTGAAGACGACCTTGCGCACGGCGCTCGGGTCCACGCTCGGGTCGCCGATCACCGGGCGGAAGCCGCCGGTGGTGAATTCCTCGGCCCTGGACGCCGCGGCCTTCAGACGCAGCATCGACTTCGGGGTGAAGACGACGAGCGGCTTGTGGTGCGGGTTGTGGACCTGCCAGCGCAGCAGGTGGAAGTAGTTCGACGGCAGGGTCGGCATGGCGACCGTCATGTTGTTCTGCGCGCACATCTGGAGGAAGCGCTCGGGGCGGGCGGACGAGTGGTCCGGGCCCTGGCCCTCGTAGCCGTGCGGCAGCAGCAGCGTGACGCCGGAGGTCTGGCCCCACTTCTGCTCGGCCGACGAGACGAACTCGTCCACGACGGTCTGCGCGCCGTTGACGAAGTCACCGAACTGCGCCTCCCACATGACCAGCGCGTCCGGCCTGGCCAGGGAGTAGCCGTACTCGAAGCCCATCGCCGCGTACTCGCTGAGCAGCGAGTCGTAGACGTTGTAGCGGGCCTGCTCGTCGGTGAGGTACTGGAGCGGGGTGTAGTCCTCGCCGGTGCCCTGGTCGACCAGGACCGCGTGGCGCTGGCCGAACGTACCGCGGCGGGTGTCCTGGCCGGAGAGCCGGACCGGCGTGCCCTCCATCAGCAGCGAGCCGATGGCGAGGGTCTCGCCCATGCCCCAGTCGATCGTGCCGTCCTCCACCGAGGCGGCCCGGCGCTGCATCTGCGGCATCAGGCGCGGGTGGACGGTGACCGTGTCGGGGATGTTGACCTGCGACTCGGCGATCCGCTTCACGACCTCCTGGGAGACCGCGGTGGTGACGGACACCGGGAACTCCGCCTGGGCGTCCGGGACCTGGGCCGTGGCCCGGTGCGAGGTGGCCTCGCGGACCTCCGCGAAGACCTTCTCCAGCTGGCCCTGGAAGTCCTGGAGCGCCTGCTCCGCCTCTTCCAGCGTGATGTCGCCGCGGCCGATCAGCGACTCGGTGTAGAGCTTGCGCACCGAGCGCTTCTTGTCGATGAGCCGGACCATCTGCGGGTTGGTGAACTGCGGGTTGTCGCCCTCGTTGTGACCGCGGCGGCGGTAGCAGATGAGGTCGATCACGACGTCCTTGTTGAACGTCTGGCGGAACTCGAAGGCGAGCCGTCCGACGCGGACCACGGCCTCCGGGTCGTCACCGTTCACATGGATGATCGGCGCCTCGATCATGCGGGCCACGTCGGTCGCGTACATGGAGGACCGCGACGCCTCGGGGGCGGCGGTGAAGCCGACCTGGTTGTTGATCACGATATGGACCGTGCCGCCGGTGCGGTAACCGCGCAGCTGCGACATGTTGAGCGTCTCGGCGACCACACCCTGGCCCGCGAAGGCCGCGTCGCCGTGCAGCGCGAGCGGCAGGACCGTGAAGTCCGTACCGCCCTTGTTGATGATGTCCTGCTTGGCGCGGACGACGCCCTCAAGGACCGGGTCCACCGCCTCCAGATGCGAGGGGTTGGCGGTCAGCGAGACCTTGATCTGCTCGCCGTCCAGACCCGTGAAGGTCCCCTCGGCGCCCAAGTGGTACTTCACATCGCCGGAGCCGTGCATCGACTTCGGGTCGAGGTTGCCCTCGAACTCCCGGAAGATCTGGGCGTACGACTTGCCGACGATGTTCGCGAGGACGTTCAGCCGGCCGCGGTGGGCCATGCCGATGACGACCTCGTCGAGCCGCGACTCGGCGGCGGAGTCGATGACCGCGTCGAGCAGCGGGATGACGGACTCGCCGCCCTCCAGCGAGAACCGCTTCTGGCCGACGTACTTCGTCTGGAGGAAGGTCTCGAACGCCTCGGCGGCGTTGAGCCTGCGCAGGATCCGCAGCTGCTCCTCGCGCTCCGGCTTGGCGTGCGCCCCGCGCTCGATACGGTCCTGGATCCACTTGCGCTGCTTCGGGTCCTGGATGTGCATGAACTCGATGCCGGTGGTGCGGCAGTACGAGTCGCGCAGCACGCCGAGGATGTCGCGCAGCTTCATCATGGACTTGCCGGCGAAGCCGCCGACCGCGAACTCCCGCTCCAGGTCCCACAGCGTGAGCCCGTGCTCGGTGATGTCCAGGTCGGGGTGCTTGCGCTGGAGGTAGTCCAACGGGTCGGTGTCGGCCATGACATGACCCCGGACCCGGTAGGAGTGGATCAGCTCGAAGACCCGGGCGGGCTTGGTGACGTCCTCGTCGTGCGAGGCGTCGATGTCCTTGAGCCAGCGCACCGGCTCGTACGGGATGCGCAGCGACTTGAAGATCTCGTCGTAGAAGTCGTTCTCGCCGAGGAGCAGTTGGCTGACGATCCGCAGGAACTCGCCCGAGGCGGCGCCCTGGATGACCCGGTGGTCGTAGGTCGAGGTCAGCGTCATGACCTTGGAGATGCCCAGCTTGTTCAGGGTGTCCTGCGAGGTGCCCTGGAACTCCGCCGGGTAGTCCATCGAACCGACGCCCATGATGACCGACTGACCGGGCATCAGACGCGGCACGGAGTGGACCGTGCCGAGGCCGCCCGGGTTGGTCAGGGAGACGGTGACGCCCGTGAAGTCGTCCATCGTCAGCTTGTTGTTCCTGGCGCGGCGGACGATGTCCTCGTACGCCTGCCAGAAGTCGAAGAAGTTGAGCGTCTCGGCCTTCTTGATGCCCGCCACGACCAGCTGGCGGTCGCCGTTCGGCTTCACCAGGTCGATGGCCAGACCGAAGTTGATGTGCTCCGGCTTGACCAGGGTCGGCTTGCCGTCCCGCTCCGCGTAGGAGTGGTTCATCGACGGCATGGCCTTGATGGCCTGCACCATCGCGTACCCGATGAGGTGCGTGAAGGAGATCTTGCCGCCACGCGCGCGCTTCAGGTGGTTGTTGATGACGATGCGGTTGTCGAAGAGCAGCTTCACCGGGACCGCGCGCACGGACGTGGCCGTGGGCAGCTCCAGCGAGGCGTTCATGTTCTTCGCGACGGCGGCGGACGGGCCGCGCAGCGTCACATACTCGGGACCCGCGGGCGCCGTGGTCGCCTCGCCGCCGTTCGCGGCGGGCTTGGCCTTCACCGGGGCGGGGGCCGCGGGGGCGGCGGCCACCACGGGCTTCGCCGGGGCGGCGGGCCGCGCGGGCGCCGGGGCGGCGGCAGCGGGCTTGGCCGGTGCGGCGGGGGCCGCGGCCGGGACGGCCGGCGCCGCCGGTGCGGCGGGAGCAGCGGCCGGAGCAGGGGCGGTCGCCTGGGGCGTGGGCACCGCAGCCCCCGCGGCTGCGGTCGCCGTGGCCTCGTCGGCCCTGCCGGACGTGTCCGCCGTACCGGGGGTGCCCGGCTTGTAGTCGGCGAAGAAGTCCCACCAGGCACGGTCGACCGAATTCGGATCCTGGAGGTACTGCTGGTAGATCTCGTCGACAAGCCACTCATTGGCACCGAAGGCCGCGGCAGGGTGCTTGCCCTGCCCGTCTTCGTCGGTCGAGATGCTCGCGTTACTGGGGGACTGAGACGACACGGCGTGAACCGCCCTCTTCCGCTTCACAAGGTGATGGACAGCGGGAATCAAGGCTACGCCTACCAGGCCAGGAGGTGCAGGCCAGGTGTGCCATCGTCGTGCAAGTCACATCGGACGGCGAGTTTCAGCGTAAGAATTGGCGGGAAACAAGCCAGGTTTCGACTGTGCCGGGAACGTGTGACGCTCCGATACGGCCGGTACACGGCTGGTTGCTCGCCCGTCCCCGACTCCGTGTCCGGAGATCGTGCGCTTTCGCTTCGAACTCTACGTCAATGGCGGGGTCGCGGTGTTCCCGGCAGAGTGACCCGTATCAAGCATCCACGGGCGGATTCGGCCACCCCTATCCGCCCGCCGTGCAGCTCCACGGCCCAGCGGGCGATCGCCAGGCCCAGGCCCGTACCGCCGTCGCTGCCAGGGCCGTGCGGGTACTGCGCGGTGCCGCGGTTGAACCGTTCGAAGACGCGGTGCCGCTCCTGCTCCGGGATCCCGGGCCCCTCGTCCTGCACCTCCAGGTCCAGTGACTCGGGACCGGGCCCGCGCCGGGCCCGTACGGTGACCCGGCCGTGCGGGGGACTGTGCTTGACCGCGTTGTCGATGAGGTTGGCGACGACCTGGTGCAGCCGCTCCGCGTCCGCGTGCGCGGTGAGTTCCGGCGGTGAGACGTCCAGGTGGAGATGTACGTCCGTACGGGTGTGATGGCCGGAACCGGAGATCGGCCCGCGCCGGGAGGAGGCCAGATTGGCCTCCTTGAGCACCCCGGAGAGATACGGCCACACCTCGAAGCGCCGTGACCGAAGCGGTACAACCCCGTTGTCCAACCGGGACAGATCGAGCAGCGTCTCCGTCAGCCTGCCCAGCCGTTCGGTCTGCCGCAGGGCGGTGAGCATGGTCTCGGGGTCGGCGGGCGAGACCCCGTCCACGACGTTCTCCAGCACGGCGCGCAGAGCCGCGATGGGCGTGCGCAGCTCGTGCGAGACATTGGCGATCAGCTCCTTGCGGTGCCGGTCCTCGGCCTCCAGGTCGTCGGCCATGCGATTGATCGTGGAGGCGAGGTCGCCCAGCTCGTCCCGGCGGTCCGCACCACTGACCCGACGGGTGTAGTCGCCGTGCGAGATGCCCTTCGCGACCGTGTTCATCTCATCGAGCGGCGCGGTCAGACCGTGCGCCACGAACTGGGTGATGAGCAGCGTGGCGATCATCGAGAAGACCGTGATGAAACGCAGCTCGGTCTCCGTGCGCAGGGCCACCATCAGCAGCCCGGTGGTGATGAAGACGGAGATGACGACGAGGCTGCCGAGCTTGGCCTTGATGGAGAAGGGCCGCAGCCCGGAGCCGTCGAGGCCGCGGGGGCCGGGACGGAATTCCGGCGCGGGCGGGCGTGGGACGCCACGGGTGTCGCGGCCCGCGCCGCTCCCGGGCCGCCTCGGCCTCCGGGCGCTCCGGGAGGCGGCGGCGGTGGACGACGCGGCGCCCTGTCCGTCGCCGCGGCCGGCCGCGGCTCTGTCTGGGTCGGCGGCGCGGCCATCACCCGGCGGGGTCATGGCGCCGGGGTCTCCAGCGCGTAGCCGACGCCATGGACGGTACGGATCCGTTCGGCGCCGATCTTCCGGCGCAGCGCCTTGATATGGCTGTCGACCGTACGGGTCCCCGACGCGTCCGCCCAGTCCCACACCTCGGCGAGCAACTGCTCCCGGGAGAGCACCGCGCGCGGCGTGTTCGCCAGACAGACCAGCAGATCGAACTCGGTGGGCGTCAGATGGACATCGTCACCGCGCACCCGCACCCGGCGCTGCGCGTGGTCGATCTCCAGCTCGCCCAGCCGCAGGATGCCGCTGCGCGGGGTCACCGCCGCGAGCGCCGCCCGCTCCACCCGGCGCAGCAGCACATGCACCCGGGCGGCCAGTTCCCGCATCGAGAACGGCTTGGTCATGTAGTCGTCGGCACCGACCCCGAGGCCCACCAGCATGTCGGTCTCGTCGTCGCGCGCCGTCAGCATCAGCACCGGGACCGGCCGTTGCGCCTGGACGCGACGGCAGACCTCCAGGCCGTCGAAGCCCGGCAGCATGACGTCGAGGACCATCAGGTCCGGCTGCCAGGCCTCGGCCGCGTCCACGGCCGCCGGCCCGTCCAGCGCCGTCTGCACCAGAAAACCCTCGGCCCGCAGCCGTGCGGCGATGGCGTCGACGATCGTCGCGTCGTCCTCGACGACCAGCACCCGGCGCTGGGCGCCGGGCGTCGCCGCGACTCCGTTGTGGCTGGTGTGTGTCTGCTCCATCGCCCCGCCCCTGGTACGCGTTCCGCGATCCTTGATCCGCGATCTGCATGAAGTATGCAGATCCGTGTGTGTGGAGCAGCGTAGAGGCAGCGGGAGCCTTCCGGCTACGCAGTGCGAACAGCGAGATGGACCACGTCGGGTACGCCTCGGGCAACTTGGATCTCTTCCGCCCTTACCCCGCTGAATCCGGCATTCCCCAACGCTTCGGCGAAGGCGGGGGAGGGATTCGCCGACCATACGGCGAGGACACCGCCCGGATTCAGCCGCGCGCGGCAGGCGGCCAGTCCGTCCGGCGAGTACAGGCTTTCGTTGTCCTCGGTGACGGTCCACTCGGGTCCGTTGTCGATGTCCAGGCAGAGGGCGTCGTAACGGTCCGTGGTCGTCCGCAGGTACTCCACAAGATCGGTGTGCAGGATCACCGCGCGCGGATCGGCCAGTGCCGCGCCGGAGATCCGCCGCAGCGGCCCGTCCCGGTGCCAGTCGATGACGGCCCGCTCCCGCTCTACCACCACGATCCGGCCCCAGCGGGGATCGGCGGCGGCGTGCGCGAGCGAGAACCCCACCCCCAGGCCCCCGACCAGCACGTCCGGCCGGCGCCGCTCCTCGGGGAGCGCGGCCAGGGCGGCATCGATGAGGAGCCGCTCGGAGCGGCCGTCCGAGGTGTCCATCAGGAAGCACCCGTTGGCGATGATTTCCAGCCGTTCACCGCGTCGGCGCAGCACGATCTCGCCGTAGGGTCCGTCACGCCGGTCGAGCGTGACGGGATCGAGGTCGGACGCGGACGTGGAGCCGGGCGCGGGTGCCGGTGCGGACATGTTGGGCCTTTCCGTCGGTGGCTGGTACCGCCCGACATCCTGCTCGGGAGGGCTGGAACAGGACAATCCGTTTCCCTTCAGGCCCCGAGCCCGGTGATCGCTCAGAGCGAACGGAGCCGGGGGAACATCCTGGGGCTCATAAGCATTGAGTCGGTGTAGCTCAACTTGACTGCCGAAGGGGAGATCATGGCTGACACCTCCACACCGCTCACGCTTCCCGTGCTGCCGCTCGACGACGAGGTCGTCCTGCCCGGCATGGTGGTGCCTCTGGACCTGTCCGACGCCGAAGTCCGCGCCGCGGTGGAGGCCGCGCAGGCGGCTGCCCGCGACGGGGGCGACGGTGGCGGCAAGCCCAAGGTGCTGCTGGTGCCGCGCATCGACGGCACATACGCCGGGACCGGTGTGCTGGGCACCGTCGAGCAGGTCGGCCGGCTCTCCGACGGAGATCCCGGCGCGCTGATCCGCGGCCGGGGCCGGGTGCGCATCGGCGCCGGTACGACCGGACCCGGCGCGGCCCTCTGGATCGAGGGCGTCGCCGTCGACGAGACGGCGCCCGACCCGATTCCCGGGTCCGTGGCCGAATTGATCAAGGAATACAAGGCGCTCGCCACCGACTGGCTCAAGAAGCGCGGCGCCTGGCAGGTGGTGGACCGCGTCCAGCAGATCGATGACGTGTCCACGCTCGCCGACAATTCCGGTTACTCACCCTTCCTGACCACCGCGCAGAAGGTGGCGCTGCTGGAGACCGCCGATCCGGTGGCCCGGCTCAAGCTCGCCACCGAGCAGCTGCGCGAACACCTCGCCGAACAGGACGTCGCCGAGTCCATCGCGAAGGACGTCCAGGAAGGCGTCGACAAGCAGCAGCGCGAGTTCCTGCTCCGGCGCCAGCTCGACGCCGTGCGCAAGGAGCTGCGCGAGATCAACGGCGAGGGCGACGACGACGAGTCCGCCGACTACCGGACCCGTGTCGAGAACGCCGATCTCCCCGAGAAGGTGCGGGAAGCCGCGCTGAAGGAGGTCGACAAGCTGGAGCGCTCCTCCGACCAGAGCCCCGAGGGCTCCTGGATCCGCACCTGGCTGGACACCGTCCTCGAACTGCCCTGGAACGAGCGCACGGAGGACGAGTACGACATCAGAGGCGCCCAGGCCGTGCTCGACGCCGAGCACTCCGGTCTGGAGGACGTGAAGGAACGCATCACCGAGTACCTGGCCGTGCGCAAGCGGCGCGCGGACCGCGGTCTCGGCGTGGTCGGCGGCCGTCGCGGCGGCGCCGTACTGGCCCTCGTCGGCCCTCCTGGCGTCGGAAAGACCTCGCTCGGCGAGAGCGTCGCGCACGCCATGGGCCGCACGTTCGTCCGGGTCGCGCTGGGCGGCGTACGGGACGAGGCGGAGATCCGCGGCCACCGGCGTACGTACGTCGGCGCGCTGCCGGGCCGTATCGTCCGGGCCATCAAGGAGGCCGGTTCGATGAACCCGGTCGTCCTGCTCGACGAGATCGACAAGGTCGGCTCCGACTTCCGCGGCGACCCGGCCGCGGCGCTGCTCGAAGTCCTGGACCCGGCGCAGAACCACACCTTCCGCGACCACTACCTGGAGGTCGAACTCGACCTGTCCGACGTGGTGTTCCTCGCCACGGCGAACGTCCTGGAAGCCATCCCGGAGGCGCTGCTCGACCGTATGGAGCTGGTCAGGCTCGACGGCTACACGGAGGACGAGAAGGTCGTCATCGCCAGGGACCACCTGCTGCCCAGGCAGCTGGAGCGCGCGGGCCTGGAGCCCGGCGAGGTCACCCTGGAGGAGGACGCGCTGCGCAAGCTGGCGGGCGAGTACACCCGTGAGGCGGGCGTACGAAACCTGGAACGCGCCATAGCGCGGCTGCTCCGCAAGGTCGCGGCCGAGCACGAACTGGGCGAGCGGGAACTGCCGTTCACCCTCGGCGCCGAACATCTGCGCAAGCTGATCGGCCGGCCGCACCACGTACCCGAGTCCGCCCAGGACCCGGCAGAGCGCCGCACGGCGGTGCCGGGCGTGGCCACGGGCCTCGCGGTCACGGGCGCGGGCGGTGACGTCCTCTACGTCGAGGCGTCGCTGGCCGACCCGGAGACGGGCGGCTCCGGTCTGACCCTGACCGGACAGCTCGGTGACGTGATGAAGGAGTCGGCACGGATCGCGCTCTCCTTCCTCCGCTCGCGCGGCGCCGAACTGGAGCTGCCGGTGGCGGATCTGAAGGACCGGGGCGTACACATCCACTTCCCGGCGGGCGCTGTGCCCAAGGACGGACCCAGCGCGGGCATCACGATGACGACGGCCCTGGCCTCGCTGCTCAGCGGGCGGCTGGTCCGCACGGACGTCGCCATGACCGGTGAGGTCTCGCTGACCGGACGTGTCCTGCCCATCGGTGGCCTCAAGCAGAAGCTGCTGGCGGCGCACCGCGCGGGCATCACGACGGTCGTGATCCCGAAGCGCAACGAACCGGACCTGGACGATGTCCCGGCCGAGATCCTCGACAAGCTGGAGGTCCACCCGGTGACGGATGTCCGCCAGGTCCTGGACATCGCGCTGGCCCCGGCGGAGGTCCTGGTCTCAGCGGCGGCGTGACACACCCACGCGCCCGGGCGCCGTGGCGGACGGGCTCGGATGACAGCGAGCCCCTGACAACGCGGTCCCGACCGGCCCTCCGTTCCGGTCGGGACCGCGGCGCTGTCGCGAGAAGGCGCGGTCAGCCGTTGGCCAGGGCCTGGACGCGGTCCAGGGCGCCGTTGAACCGGTTGTGGTCGCCGACGATCGGGCCCGTCGAGGTGTACTGCCAGATCGTCTGGAAGCCCCAGCCCGCCGGCAGCTCACCGACCGTGGTGTTGTAGCGGGCGATCCACAGCGGGTTCGTGGAGCCGAAGCCCGCGTAGTTGCCGGTGCAGGTCTTCCACCAGCTCGTGGCCGTGTAGATCACGGCGTCCCGGCTGGTCCGGGCCTTGTACGTGGTGAGGAAGTCGCGGATCCAGGCGACCATCTGGGCAGGCGTCTTGCCGTAGCACTGCTCGCCGTACGGGTTCCACTCGATGTCCAGCACGCCGGGCAGGGTCTTGCCGTCCCGCGACCAGCCGCCCCCGCCGTCCACGAAGTAGTTGGCCTGGTTGGCGCCGCTGGAGTCGTTCGGCGTACCGAAGTGGTACGCGCCCCGGATCATGCCGATGTTGTACGAGCCGTTGTACTGCTGTGTGAAGTAGGGGTTCTTGTAGTAGTTCCCCTCGGTGGCCTTGACGTAGGCCCACTTGACGCCGCTGTTCCACAGGGACGCCCAGTCGACGTTCCCCTGATGGCCGGAGACGTCGACGCCTTCTGTCTGGACGACGCGGTCCGCGCGGGGCAGCGGGCCCTGGCCGTCGTGCTCGATGACGCCCATGCCCATGTGGGCAGAGCCGCGTACGGGGGTGCCGGCCGGTGGGTCGGCCGGGGTGGTGGTGGCGCCCGCCGCACCCGGGAGGGTGAGAAGGAGCGCGAGACTTGCGAGGAGAGCGCCGGCCGCGGCGGCGAATGAACGGCCGGTCGTTCCGGATCTGTGCACGGGCATTGCGTGCCTCCGAAGACCTCGGTGGGGGGATCTCATGACGGGTCGGACACGTCGACATGTAGTGCAATGGACATGCCAGCATTGACGCTACGCACGTAGAGCCTGGTGACGGAAGAGCGCCACGCTGCTTCCGTTGGTATAAACCTGCGAAATACTGACGGAGCTGCGGCAACGGTCGTCGGCGAAAGAAACTTTCAGGGGCGGAAAAGCGCGCGATGGGTGCTGACGTGCACGGAAATGATACGGCGGAAGATCCCGGACTCGCCGGAGGCAGTGGTGTGGACCACGAATTCCTCGCGCTGGAACGGGAACTGGCGGTGTTTCTGCGCCGTGCTCGGGCCAGCTCCGGAGAAATGGCGCGAGAGGTCCATCCCGAGCTGGAACCCGCCGCCTACGGACTGCTCGTACGGCTGGATGAGAACAGCTGCCAGCGGGCCACCGAACTCGCCGCCTATTTCGGGGTCGGCAAGGCGACGATAAGCCGTCAGCTGCGCGCCCTGGAGGAACTGGGACTGGTGACGCGCGAGCCCGATCCGGCCGACGGGCGCGCCTCGCTCGTCCGGATCACCGATGAGGGCCGTGCCCGATTCCGGCGGGTGCGCGACGCGCGCCGCGAGCGGTACGTACAGAAGCTGGCCGACTGGGACCGCTCCGAGATCGCCGAACTGGCCAGACTGCTCCACCACCTGAACGCACGCGCCGAGAGCTGACCAGGGCCGAGAGGCGACCAGGGGCCGCGAGGCGACCAGGGGGGCACCCGCCACCCGACGGGCAGGCGCCCCGCGCGTCCCTACAGCGACAGCTACAGCGGACGGCTACAGCGACAACTACAGCGACGGCTGGAGTTCCACGTATGTCACCGTCGCGTCATCGCTCGCCTTCCCCCGCCGGAACACCACCCCGTCCGGGTCCGCCGACTCCGACGCCCTCACCCGGTCGATCAGCTCCTGCGCGCCGTTTTTGCGCACCAGCGCCAGACAGTCCGCCCAGCCGCCTTCCCGGAAGACCTCCACCCAGCGCGCCGCGCCGTCGGTCAGCGCCAGCAGGGCGCGTACCTCCGAAGCCGGCGTAGCGCCCGTCACCGCCTTCGCCGCGACCGCCGGATCCGCCGCCGCGGTGAAGAAGCCGCCCTCCGCGTTGCGCAGCGCGTCCGCCGTGGCCACCGAGCGCAGCGCCCCGCGCGGGACGCGGTCCAGCCGGTCGTCGAGCACCGCGCGCACCGCGCCGTCGGGCGACTCCAGCAGCAGCGTCGAGTCGGAGAGCACCAGATGTTCGACGCTGTCCGAACCCCAGCGCGCGAGGACGACGGTCGCCTGGGGCGTTCGTACGTGAGAAAGGTCACAGGTTTGACGGTGGGTGTCCGCTGTACGCGCGATCGACTCCGCGAGGATCTCTGCCAGCGGCATATCCCGTCGTGAACCGGACAGTTCGGCGAGCGCGCCCCCCAGTCTGGCGGTGAACCAGGGCACGCCGTGCACACATCCGTCGTCCCCGGTCGGGGGAGTCACTCCGTCCAGCACGACCAGTACGCCGCCCTCGCCCTCGGCGGGCAGGACCACGGAAGTCCAGTCCTCATTGGGCCGTACGGCGGCGCCGGGCGTGGTGGCGAGTTCGATACGCATGCGCACCAGTGTGCATGACTGTCCAGGCTATCCGCATGAACTCTTCACGGTGTCTGCACGTCGTGCCGATCGGTCCGTTCTGCCAGGTCAACCGCTCTCATTCGGTCAGAATGAGTCCCGGACGAAGCCGGACGGAGGCCCGAAGGAGGCCGGATTGAGGGGGTCGGGGAAGCTGCGGGCGCGCATCCTGCCAAAGCCCGCGCGTAAGGTCCACCCGGCACGCCATGTTCACGATGGGTCTCCAGTGGGAAGAGTTGTTCGTCAACTCCTTCTTGCTGTTCACTCCTTCAGGTGGCGGAGCGGCCGATGCGCGCCTTCCTCCCAAGGGCGCTGGAATGGTCGACAGCCGTGCCAGGGGTGGGGGTTCTCACGTAGTGACCGGTCGTCACCTCTGCTTCATGGGCGGACGAGTCAAGAATGCGAGCACCGGTGCAGAAGAAGCGGCCTCGGGGAAACGGTGTCGGGCGCGACGAGGCCACCTCGGTCACCACGCCCGGGACCAGTTCGGTCACTTCGGCCACGAAAGCCGGGAAGAACAAGGCCGGGAACACCAAGGGCGGTAAGAAGAAGGCCGCCAGGGGCGGAAACGCCACGGCCGCGAGTATCACGACCGATACCGGCAAGGCTCAGGAAGGACGCCGAGTGCGGGTACGCAACCGGCTGGTAGCCGGTGTCGCGGTCCTGGGGGTCACCGTCATCGCGGCAGGCACCCCCGCCGTCCTCACCGCCTCCACCGAGCTGAACGATGCCCAGAACCTGGTCGTCCTCGCCGAATTGAACCGGCAGGCCGTGATCCTCAGCCACTCCCTCGCGGACGAGCGCGACGAGGTCATCGTCTATATCGCCGCCGGCCGCGCCGAGCAGCCCGACGGCTCCGGCGGCAAGGACAAGCACACCATCTCGGACACCCGCAGCGCCCGGGTCGACCGGCAGATCGACGAGATGCGGGCCACCGCGTCGGCCTCTCCCGGCCTGCTGCGCGACCTCTCCACCGTCCCCTCCATCCGCCGCACCGCCCTCACCGGCGAGGGCTCCGCGCTGGAGGCGTACCGCGCGTACTCCGAGGTCATCGCCAAGCTCCAGGCGCTCGCCGACGAGCTGGCCGAGCGGACCCCGGCCGAGGCCGCCGACGGCACCCGCGCCCCCGGCGCGCTCTCCCGCGCCGTCGAGCAGGCCTCCGCCACCCGGGGACTGCTGCTGGCCGCGCTCGCCGTGCCCGGCCCCACCGACACCGCGCCGCAGTACGACCCGATCACGGGCCTCCCCGTCGAGTCCGGAAGCGACGCGGACAGCAAGAAGAACGACCAGCTCCGCGACGACCTCAGCGCCGACGCGCAGAAGGCCCACGTACGCGAACTCGGCGCGCTCGCCGACTTCGACCAGAGCGCGGACACCGAGGCGCGCGAATCGCTCACCGGCACCGTCACCGGGCCCGAGATCAAGACCGCCGAGGGGTATCTGACCCGGCTCACCGACCGGCCCCAGCTCTCCGACTCCGACCGCGAGGCCGATCAGGAGAAGGTCGAATCCGCGCTCTCCGCCAGGATCGACCAGATGCGCGGGGTCGAGTCCGGTCTCGGCACCAGCCAGCTGGAGCGGCTGGAGGGCCTGCGCGACGACGCCGTCACCGACCTCGAACTGCGGATCGCGCTGCTCGGCGGCTGTCTGCTGATCGCTGTCGGAGTCTCCACCGCCGTCGCCCGTACGCTCACCCGCCCGCTCGCGGTCGTACGGATCGGAGCGGCCCGCCTCTCGGCGGCGCCGGAGACCGAGGACCCGGTACGGTTCACCGGCCGCAACGACGAGTTCGCGCAGGTCGTACGGTCCCTCAACAGCCTGCACAGCAAGCTGCTCGACCTCTCCACCCGCGCCGGGGAGCTGGACAGGGAACGGCTCGGGCTGATCGGCGCGCGCGAGAAGATCGTCGCCCAGCGCGCCGAGCTCCAGGAGCGTACGACCGAACTCGCCGCCCAACTCCAGCGGCTGCGCCACACCGTGCACCACACCTTCGTCAACCTCTCGCTGCGCAACCTCGGCCTCGTGGAGCGCCAGCTCGGGGTGATCGAGGCCCTGGAGGACCGCGAGCAGGACCCCGAGCAGCTGGCCACCCTCTTCAAGCTCGACCACATGGCCACCGTCATGCGCCGGCACAGCGAGAATCTGCTCGTGCTCGCCGGCCATGAACACGGCCACGGCTCGACCGGGCCCGTACCGCTCGTGGACGTCCTGCGCGCGGCCGTCAGCGAGATCGAGCGGTACGAGCGGATCACGATCCAGTCCCTGCCGCCGCACGCGCAGGTGGCCGGGTTCGCCGCGGACGATCTCAGCCATCTCGTCGCCGAGCTGCTGGAGAACGCCACCTCCTTCTCGCCGCCGGACGCGGAGGTCCAGCTCTCCGGCTGGCTGCTGGAGACCGGCGAGGTGATGCTCTCCGTACAGGACCAGGGCATCGGCATGTCCGCGGACCGGCTCACCGCGCTCAACGCGCGACTCGCCGAACCGGAAGCTCCCGAGGGAACCGACGACGCTCCGCGCAAGCCGTTCGTGAGCGACCCGGAGGGCGAGGGGCTCGGGCTGCGCGTCGCCGGGCTGCTCGCGGCCCGTCATGGCGTACGGGTCGAGCTGCGCGAGCACGAGCAGGGCGGCGTGGCCGCGGTCGTCGTACTGCCGCAGGCGCTGCTCCCGGCGTCTGGGCAGGCTGCCTCGCCGCACCGGGCACGGGCGGCGGGCGCCGCACCCACGCTCAATCTGCCGGGCTCGACGGCGGAGGCCAACTCCAACGCGCTCCCCGGACGTTCCGAGCCGGCCCGGCCGACGGCGGACGCCGGGAGTCCGGCGGAGCCCGCCGCTCCCGCCGAAGCCGCGGCCCCGGAAGCCGACCCGCTGGTCGTCGCCGCCGAGGCGGCGATCCGCCGGGCCGAGGCCGAAGAGGCCCATGGCGCGAGCCCGGCCGAGCGGAGGCGTACGGCCGAGCGGGGGCGTACAGCCGACACCGGCGCCGTCGCCGCGTACGGGACGACCACCCAGGACACGGCCGTCGGCCCGTACGCCATCGGCCCCGATTCCCATGAGCGTGTCCATGACGGTGAGCCGCCGACCACCGGCCCCGACCAGGACACGTTCGCGATGCGGCTGCCCCGGCAGCCCGAATCCGCCGAGGCGGAGCCGGCCGCGACGACCGACGCGGCCGGACCGGAACGCATCACCGACAAGGGGCTGCCCAAGCGCACCCCGAGGATCGTCAAACCTGCCGCCGCGCCCACCGGACGTACCGGCAGTGTGGACGCCGAAGCGCTGCGCCGCAGACTCGGCGGTTTCCACCAGGGGGCCAAAGAGGGCCGGCGCGATGTCGAGGCCGAACTGACGGAGAGGTCGGAGCGGTCTGACCGGACTGAGCACGCGGAGCCCATGGGCTCCGCGGCACGGACCGAGGTACATACCGGAGAGACGGGGGAAACCGTCGAGGAGGCACGCAGTTGACTGCGACCGGCACATTCGGACTGAGCAGCGAAGCCCGCAACCTGCACTGGCTGTTGAGCAACCTCGTCGAGGAGGTGCCAGGGGTGCACTCGGTCGCCGTCGTCTCGTCCGACGGACTCCTGTTGCTCTCCTCCGACCCGGGGCTGAGCACCGAGGCGGCCACCCCCGTGCGCAGGGAGGGCCCCCGCGGCTCCAGCGCCGATCTGGCCACCATCGTCTCGGGCATCGGCAGCCTCACCATCGGGGCGGCGAAGCTGATGGACGGCGGCGGGGTCAAACAGACCATGGTCGCCATGGAGGAAGGCAGCGTCTTCGTCATGGCGATCAGCGACGGCTCGCTGCTCGGGGTGCACGCCACCCCCGACTGCGACATGAGCGTGGTGGCCTACCACATGGCGCTCTTCGTGGGACGCGCCGGACACGCACTGACGCCCGAACTCCGCGAGGAGCTGCGCAAATCGATGGAGAGCGCCACATGACGCCGTCCGCCGATCCAGCCCGCAGGCTGCCCGTGCGCGGCGCCGACCGCAGGCCCGCCCGGGTCCGTCCGTACTCGCTCACCGGGGGACGGACCCGATTCGGCCATGTCCTGCTGGTCGAGACCTTCGTCGCCGCGCTCGACGCGGCCGACGAGCGCAAGGAACTGACGGACGGTGGGGGCGCGGCGCGCGTCATGCCGGAGATGCTGGCCATCGTCGAGCTGTGCCGGCGCATGCGTACCGTCGCCGAGGTGTCGGCGCTGCTCAAGATGCCGCTGGGGGTGGTGAGGGTGCTGCTCAGCGACCTCGCCGACCAGGGAAAGATCCGTGTGTACGGGACCGGGCACGACACCGGCCAGCCCGACCACGCACTGCTGGAAAGGGTGCTGAGTGGACTCCGCCGCCTCTGACGTCATCGCCGCGTTCGGCGTCGCCGGCTCATCGCCGACCGGCGTCCGGCCCGCACATGAGGTCGAGCCCGAACGTGAAGAGGATCTGCGGCCCTGGCAACTGGACCGTACGCGCGCGCCGATCTCCACCAAGATCGTGGTCGCGGGCGGTTTCGGGGTCGGCAAGACGACCTTCGTCGGGGCGGTCTCGGAGATTCCGCCGCTCCAGACCGAAGCGCTGATGACCCAGGCCAGCGCCGAGGTCGACGATCTCAGCGCGACGCCCGACAAGGTCACCACGACCGTGGCGATGGACTACGGGCGTATCACCCTCGATGACGACCTGGTCCTGTATCTCTTCGGCACCCCGGGCCAGAAGCGCTTCTGGTTCATGTGGGACGACCTCGTGCGTGGTGCGATCGGCGCCGTCGTGCTGGCCGATACCCGACGGCTTCCCGACTGCTTCCCGGCTCTCGACTACTTCGAGAGCTGTGGACTGCCGTATGTCGTCGCCGTCAACCACTTCGAGGGAACGCCGACGTTCGAGCCGGACGATGTGCGTGAGGCCTTGACGATTCCGCCGGGCGTGCCTGTACTGATCATGGACGCACGCAAACGGATCACCGCGGTCGAGTCGCTGCTCGCGCTCGTGCGGCACGCGCTGGAAACCTCTCCGGAGTAGCCCTGTCCGGCCGGAGAGGGTGTGGCCGGTAGCCTGAGCCGACGTCAGTTGCCGGCCAATTCAGGCCACGTCAGTCGTCGTCACGCGCGCAAACGGAGAACCCGCCATGCGGAAGATACTCATCGTCGGAGCAGGCCAGTCCGGGCTCCAGCTCGCCCTCGGACTCCAGTCGCGGGGGTACGACATCACCCTGATGTCCAACCGCACGGCGGACGAGATCCGGTCCGGCCGGGTCATGTCCACGCAGTGCATGTTCCACACCGCGCTCCAGCACGAGCGCGATCTCCAGCTGGGCTTCTGGGAGTCCCAGGCGCCGAGGATCGAGGGGCTCGGCGTCTCCGTCGCCGCCCCCGACTCCACCCGGGCCGTGGACTGGGTCGGCACGCTGGACGGCCACGCCCAGTCCGTCGACCAGCGCGTCAAGATGGCCGGCTGGATGGAGACCTTCGCGCAGCGCGGCGGCCAACTGGTCATCCATGGCGCGGCGGTCTCCGACCTGGACTTCTTCTCCCGTACGTACGACCTGGTCCTGGTCTCCGCGGGCAAGGGTGAACTGGTCTCGATGTTCGCCCGTGACGCCTCGCGCTCCCCGTACGACGCGCCGCAGCGCGCGCTCGCCGTCTCGTACGTCCATGGTCTGGGGCCGCGCCCCGAGCA
Source organism: Streptomyces sp. NPDC094034 (assembly GCF_040303865.1). Taxonomy (NCBI): domain Bacteria; kingdom Bacillati; phylum Actinomycetota; class Actinomycetes; order Kitasatosporales; family Streptomycetaceae; genus Streptomyces; species Streptomyces sp. NPDC094034. The sequence goes on from NZ_JBEOUD010000046.1 coordinate 45,970, forward strand.
CCCGGAGTTCGACGCGGTCCGCTGCAATCTGGTGCCGGGCGTCGGCGAGTTGTTCGTGATGCCCACCCTCACCACCTCCGGCCGGGCGGACATCCTCTTCTGGGAGGGAGTGCCCGGTGGCCCGGTCGATGTCTTCCAGGGCATCAAGGACCCCGCCGAGCATCTCGCGCTGACGTTGGAGCTGATGGAGCGCTTCACGCCCTGGGAGTACGCGCGCGCCACGAAGGTCGAGCTGACGGACGCCAACGGCACCCTGTCCGGGCGGTACGCGCCGACCGTACGCAACCCGATCGGGCGGCTGCCGGGCGGCGGTCTTGTGCTCGGTGTCGCCGATGTCGTCGTCGCCAACGACCCGATCACCGGACAGGGTTCCAACTCGGCGTCCAAGTGCGCCGCCTCCTATCTGGACTCGATCGTGAGCCAGGGCGACCAGCCGTTCGACGAGGCGTGGATGCGGTCGGCGTTCGACCGCTACTGGGACACCGCCCGGCATGTCACCAAGTGGACGAACGCGATGCTCGGTGTCCCGCCTGAGCATGTCCTCAACCTGATTGGCGCGGCGGGCCAGTTGCGGCCGGTCGCCGACCGGTTCGCGAACGGCTTCAACGATCCGGCGGACTTCGAGAACTTCTTCTATGAGCCGGAGAAGACGAACGCGTTTCTGAAGGAGGCGGCGGGCGCGGCCTGACGCCCGGCCCTCCCTCCCCCTCCCTCTCCCCCTCCCCGGCCCTGGCCCTGGGCCGGTTCAGACCTCCGGCGCCGCTTCCTCGCCGTAACCGGAGTCCGAGCCGTCCAGGGCGCCCGGGGGCAGTGCGGGCGGCTCGTACGCCTCCGGGGCGAGCGCCCCGGCCTCCGGGTCCGGACGGACCGCGCCGAGCAGGGGATTGGCCGCGATGGGGGAGACCTTGACGTTGGTCCCGGGGCGCGGCGCCTGGATCACCATCCCGTCGCCCAGATAGATCGCCACATGCGTGGCCCCCGGGAAGTAGACCACCAGATCGCCGGGGCGCAGCTCGCGCAGCGAAACCTTGGGGAGTTCGCTCCACTGCTGCTGGCTGGTACGGGGGATGGTGAGGCCGGCGCGCGCCCAGGCCCGTGAGGTCAGCCCGGAGCAGTCGAACGAATCGGGCCCCTCGGCGCCCCACTCGTACGGCTTGCCGATCTGTTCGACGGCGTACTCCAGGGCCGCCTGCCCCGCCCGTGAGGGTGCCTTACGGACCGCTGTGCCGGCCGGACCGCCCGCGCCCTGGGGTCCGGCCGCGCCGCGCGGCGCGTCGTCACCTAGGGCGCCTGAGGCGAGCAGTTCCCGTTGGGCCTTGTCTGTAACGGCCCGTTCGAGATCGTTCAGTGCTGTGATCTGAGCACGGCTGAGGGAGGCGAGCAGCTTCTCGACCTCCAGGAGCCGGGATCTGACCATGTCACGTTGTCTTCTCTGCTTCGTGGCGAGCGCCTGCTGGCGGTCGAGGGCCTCGCGGGAGGCCGCGGCGAGGGCCCGGGCGCGCTGCTCGCCGCCCGCCAGCCGGTTCAGCGTCACCGCTCTGCCGCGCGCCGCGCGCGCCAGCAGATACGTCTCGTCCAGCGCGCTCTGCGGGTCGCGGGCGAGCAACAGCCGCAGATAGCCGGAGAGACCGGTCTGCCCCTCGTACTGCTCGCGGGCCAGCCGGCCGGCGTTGACACGGCTGAGGGCCAGCGCGGCTCGGGCCCGGACGAGTTCCGAGTCCACCCTCTTGGTCTCGGCGCGCTGCCGGGTCAGCTCGGCGGCGGTGGCGTTGTACTCCTCGGTGGCCTTCTCGGCCTCGCGGTAGAGCTGTTGGAGCCGGGTCAGCATCTCCGCGACAGTCTGGGGCGGGGCGTCAGCGGTGACGTCGCCGGAGTCGGTCGCGTCGGTCGCCTCCGCCGCGTCGGCCGCGTCGACCGCGTCGAGGCCGCCGAGTCCGGCGGAGGCCGCGGCCGACTGGGCGGGGGCGGGGGCGGGGGAGGGAATCGGCGACGCCGACGCGATCGGCACCGCCGCGAAAGCTGTCGCGGTGGCCAGTGCCGCCGTACAGACGGATCGCAACAATTTGCCTGACACGTCATCACCTCCGGTTAGGGGACGGGCTGGTCCAGCCCTAGGTGATGATGGCGATGATGAGGTGATATGGAATGTGAAGAGTGCATTAATGGGCTCAGTGGCGGAAAAGCATCATCCCTGTGAGGGACGGTCGCCCCGCTCCCTGCCGTCGCCGGGCTTCGACCAGGGCCACTTCAGCGTGCGCCGCTCGCGGCCCTCGGCCACGTACTCGTACTTCCAGCCGCGCTGGATCCCGAGCCGCTTGGTGTAACCGGCCGGGGCGCGCCGATAGGTGAGGACGGTCGGCGGCCCGCCGGCCGCGTCCGGCACCGGGACCTCGTACCACTTGGGCGGTTGTCCGGTCGGTCCGGTCAGTACGGGCAGTACGCGCCCGTCCAGCGGCCCGCCGACAAAGAGAGTGTCTTCGCTTCGCACGCCCCCAGTCTCGCCTACGGGACCCGCGCCGCCGCGTTCACCAGGGGCAGCACCCGCCGGGCCAGTGTGCCCACGGGGCCGTCCGGGTGCTCGTACGCCGCGAGCGCGCCGACCGCCGCGGCGGTCTCCTCGTCGGTGGCGGCCGTGACCACCAGCAGCGCGATCAGATGGTCGACCAGCCAGTCGCGCAGTTCGCCCGCGGCCGGGCGCTTCCCCTCGTCCAGCCATATCAGCGAGGCGGATTCGACGGCCGCGATCCAGGTGCGCACCAGCATCCGCAGGCGCCCGCCGGGGGCGGCCGGGGCACCCGCGTCGTCGGTCCCGTCCGTCCTTCCGGCCCCGTCCGCGCGGCCCGTTGCGCCCGTGCTGTCCGTTCGTTCCGTTCCTTCCGGTCCCTGCGCTTCCGCCGTTCCCGCCGTCCGGAGGTGCAGCAGGATCTGTTCGGCCGCGGCGCGCCGTACCTCGTCGACGATCGCGGTCGTCCGGGACGTCTCACAGACGCTGCCGCCCCGGAGCAGCGCGCTGAACCCGGTGTCATGCTGGTCGACGAAGGCGAGATAGCGGTCGAGGACCCGCCCGAGCCGCTCGGTCGTCGGCCCCACCGGGGGCTCGGTGAAGCACCGTTCCAGCTCGTCGGCGGCGGAGCGCAGCGCCTCCTCGTACAACTGCTGCTTGCCGCCGCTGAAGTAGCGGTAGACGAGCGGCCGGGACACCCCGGCGGCCGCGGCGACATCGTCGAGCGAGACATCCTCTGGCGCCCGGTGGGCGAAGAGGCCGAGGGCCGCGTCGAGGAGTTGCGTACGGCGCTCCTTGACACTGAGCCTTCGGTACGCGGGCGTTGCGGGCGCGGTCATGTTTTGCAGCGTAACCGCCGGACCGCGGCCGGGGTGCCGGTCAGGCGAGGAGGCCGGAGGACTTCCAGAGCCTGCGCCCCGTCCCGCGCAGTACACCGATGTCGTCCAGGAAGTCGGTGAGCCGTTTGGCGCCCGACCGCATCACCTCTTGGCGGTGGCCGCTCTCCCGCACCTGGGCGACGGCCTGTCGGCGGTCCAGGCCGACGTTCTCGTACACCCGTGGATTGATGAAGCAGATGGAGAAGACCCGGGCGGCCTCACCGCAGCTGAGCCGGGTGAACTCCCGTTCCCAGCGCGGCGCGGTCACCATCTGGCGGCGCAACTCCTCACGGGCGTACCGGACATGACGCGCCTCCTCGATGACATGGATACGGGTCACCCCGCGCACGAGGGGCTGGATCCGCTCGTCCGGGAACGTCAGCCGTTGCATCCAGTCGAGGATCTCCTCACCGAGCAGCGTGGCGGCGAAGGAACCCGGGGTGGTGGACACGGTCTTCAGGATCCGCGCGAGATTGTGGTAGAGCCGCGGCACCGGATACTCCGGGCCCCCGCCCTTCTGGATCAGCCGCGCGAACATCATCGAGTGCCGGCACTCGTCGGCGATCTCGGTGAGGGCGTAGCGGACGTGGTTGCTGGTCACGGGCTTGTCATAGATGTGCCGGACCAGCAGCTGCATCAGGATGATCTCGAACCAGATACCGAGGGAGGCGAGCGACGCCGCCTCGTGCCTGGCCAGTTCCATCCGCTGCTCCTCGGACATCGTCCGCCAGAGCGGGGTGTCGTAGAGCGAGACCAGTTCCGGCGGCCAGAACCATTTGCCGTCCTCGACCGGTGCGTCCCAGTCGAGTTCCCTGTCCGGGTCGAAGGAGTGCTTGGCGGAGGATTCGAGCAGCCGCTCGGCGACCTTTTCGCGGTCCCGGAGCGGGCCGAGTGCGTCGCGGAGCAGCTGCACATCGCGTTCGGTCACTGGCGTCATGGCTGAGCGCACCTCGTGGCTGGTTTGCGGGCTGTGTGACACGGCGGATCCGGTCGACTCGTCGGGCACCGGGTCGAGTTACCGTCGGTCACCCCTTATGAGACCGCTCGTCAACAAGGACGTCAATCCCTTGTGCGCGACTTGTTGACTCCGTGTCTACCAACGTGTGAGCCCGTCGGCGGTCCGGTCAACGACCCTGTCGGAACGAGCACGTGCGGGATCTGGCGGTCGCCCCGTACGACCCGCCGGGCGGACAGCGGGGATACCCGAAAACCAGCCGCGTAACGGGGTGTCGCACGGCACGATGGCGCGTATGACCGCCCCACACCCCGGTGCCGACCGCCCGGCCGCCCGCCGCAGTCTCGAAGGGCTCGCCCTGGGCGACGCCTTCGGCGAACGCTGGTTCCCCCTCTTCCGCGAACGTCAGCGCGCGTACGCGGAGATCAAGGCCAGGATCACCCCGCCGGAACTGGAGTGGCACTGGACCGACGACACCGCCATGGCCCTCGCCATACAGCGCGTCCTCGACGAACGAGGCGCCATCGACCAGGACCGGCTCGCCCACTGCTTCGCGCTCACGTACGACGCCGATCCGGCGCGGGGTTACGGCCACGGTATGCACATGCTGCTGCCGGCGCTGCTGGCGGAGCCGGCGAGCTGGCGCACCCTGGCCCCCGGTCTGTTCGAGGGCGGCAGCCTGGGCAACGGCGCGGCGATGCGGGTGGCGCCGCTGGGCGCCTGGTTCGCGGCCGACCTCGACCGCGTCGTCGAACAGGCCGTGCTCTCGGCCGAGGTGACCCACGCGCACCCGCAGGGCATCGCGGGCGCGGTGGCGATCGCGATGGCGGCGGCGCTGTCGGTCCGGTCCGAACTCTCCGTGGCGGCGGTGGCGGAGGCCACCCCCGAGGGGCCGGTACGGGACGGCCTGGCGCGGGCGGCGGAGCTGCCCTTCACCACCGAGCCGTGGCGGGCGGCGGACCTGCTCGGCAACGGCCAGCGGATCCGCGCCGACGACACCGTGCCGTTCGCGGTATGGACGGCGGCCCGCCACCGCGACGATCTGGCCTCCGCCCTCTGGTCGACGGCGGAGGGCTTCGGCGATGTCGACACGACCTGCGCGATCACGGCGGGAATCGTCGCGGCCCGCACCGGAACGGGCTCGGTGCCTACGGCGTGGCGGGAGCGCCGGGAGGCGCTGACGTAGGCGGCGCGGTAGCAGCGGCAGAGGGTGGAACCGGGGCAGGCGCCCGGCCCGGGCCCGGCGCATGCCCTTGGTTCAGGTCCGGGGCCGCGAGGGCGATTTCGGGAAGCGAGGCGTCCGCGCCGCGCGCAGCCACCAGTTGCAGCCCCACCGGACATCCGTCCGCCGTGAAACCGGCCGGAATGCTGGCCGCCGGATGCCCGCTCAGATTGAACGCCCAGGTCAGCGCGGTGGAGTACAGCTCGCCTGGCCCTTCGTGTCCATGTGGCCTGTTGGGAGTGACCGGGGTGAGCAGCAGCGGGGTACGGGCGAAGAACGCGTCGAGCCGCCGGTTGTTCTCCGCCCGGATGTCCGGCACCCGTACATCCGGCGAGGGCGCGCCGTACGCGTGCGCCTCCGTACGCGCCGTCCCGCCCCCGCCGCTCCGTATCGCCATCCATGCCTCGCGCGGATCCAGCAGCGTGAACGGCCGTCGCGTCGGCTCAAGCCGTACGACCCCCGCCGCCACCAGCCGGTCCACCGCCGCCCGCACCACCGCCGCCACCTCCGGATCCGGCCGCGCGTACCCCAGGTCCGGGGAGAAGACGGCGGGCACGGGGAACGCCGGTGGCGGCTCCTCGTCACCGCCGAGCAGGCACCGCAGATACCCCCGCGCCTCCGCCGCCGACCGCGCCAGCAGACCCGCCGAGGCCAGCCCGGTACGGTCCGGGGACGGCAGCAGCCCGTTGGTCGTCTTCAGCCCGAACACCCCGCACCAGGCCGCCGGGATCCGGACGGAACCGGCGCCGTCGCTGCCGGTCGCGAGCGGCACCATGCCCGCCGCGACCGCCACCGCCGACCCGGCGGAGGACCCGCCGGGGGTACGGTCCGCGCGGTAGGGGTTGACCGTACGGCCGTACCTGCCCTGCCCCCAGGTCTGCCAGTACGTGCCCGGTCCCGGTACGGCGGTCGACCCGACCGGCACCGCGCCCGCCGCGATCAGCCGCCCCGCCGCGTACGACCGGATGCCGGACGGTCCCTTCACCGCGAAGGGGACGCCCGCGAGCGGTAGCCGGCGGTCCACCGTCCGCGCCCGTTCCCTGGCTTCCGCGTCCCACACCTCGATGAAGGCGCACAGCGCGGGATCGAGCCGCTCGATCCGCGCCAGCGCGTCCGTGACACTGTCCGCCACAGATATCCCCCCAGCCCGAACCGGTTAGACACGCCCTAGTTTCGCAGCGCCGCCCGCATTACCGCCCGCGCGATCGGCGCCGCGTCGCCCCCGCCGCTGACGTCCGCCCGGTTCGCCTCCGCGGCCTCCACGACCACCGCCACCGCGACCGCCGGGCGGCTCGAATTGCCCGCCTGTGCCCAGGCGATGAACCAGGCGTACGGCGTTCCGGCGTTGCCCACCCCGTGCTGGGCCGTCCCCGTCTTCCCGCCGACCGTCGCCCCGTCGATCCCCGCGTTCGATCCCGTACCGTCCTCGACGACCCCGATCATCAGCTCGCGCAGCCGCTGGGCCGTGGTCGGGTTCACCGCCCGCCGGTAGGAGCGTTCGCCGGTACGGGAGACGATGTCGCCGTTCGCGTCCGTGGTCCGGTCCACCAGGAAGGGGTACTTGAGCTCCCCGCCGTTCGCGACCGCCGACGCGACCATCGCCATCTGGAGCGGGGTCGCCCGCGTGTCGAACTGCCCGATCGACGACAGGGCCAGCTGATCACCGCTCATGCGGGTGTCGAAGTGGGAGGCGGCGACCCCCGCCGGGATCGTGATCCCGGTGTCGTTGAAGCCGAACTTCCGCGCCGTCTCCACCATCGCGGACAGCCCGGTCTTCACGCCGAGCCCGGCCATCACCGTATTGCAGGACCATCTGATCGCGTAGTCCAGTGAGGCCTCGTCGCATCCTTCCGCCTCGTTGGGCAGCTCGGTCCGCGTGCCCGGCAGGAGATACGGTTCGGGGATGCCGGTCGGGGCGTCGACATCGGTGACCGTCCCGGAGTCCAGCGCCGCCGCCGCCGTCACGATCTTGAAGGCGGAACCGGGCGGATAGGTCTGCCGGATGGCCCGGTTGAGCAGGGGCTGGGCGTCCGCGCCGGTCAGCCGGGCCCACGCGTCATTGACGGCTCCGCCGGTGCCCGACAGCTCTCCGGGGTCGTACGAGGGGCTGCTGACCAGCGCCAGGATCCTGCCGCTGAACGGCTCGACGGCGGCCACCGCGCCCCGTCTGCCGGCCAGTCCCTCGTAGGCGGCCCGCTGCATGGACGCCTTGATCGTGGTGGCGACGTGCCCGCCGGGGCGCCGGCCGCGGGTGATCTCGTTCCAGAAGGGGAACGGGGCGAGCATCGGGTCCGTACCGGAGAGGATGTCGTCCTCGGCGTTCTCCAGCAGTGTCGTGCCATACGTCTGGGAGGCGTAGCCGGTGACGGGCGCGTACAGCGGACCCTGGGTGTAGGTGCGTTCGTAGCGCAGCTGCTGTCCGCTGTCCCTGGAGCCGGTGACCGCTCTGCCGTCGATGAGGATGTCGCCGCGTGGCTGGGAGTAACGGGCCACGGTCGCACGGCGGTTGGCGGGGTTGTGATTGAGGGAGTCCGCCTCGATGACCTGGATCCTGGCCGCGTTGACGAGCAGGGCGATCAGCAGGAGGAGGCTGAAGACGGCGGTGCGCCGGATGTAGCGGGTCATCGCTGGTCCCTCCAGGCGTTCCCGTTCTCCTCGGCCGGCGCGATGACGCCCGGCTCCGCGTCCTCCGGGCGTGGGCTGCGGGCCGAGTCGCTCAGCCGGATGAGCAGCGCGACGATCACCCAGTTGGTGACGACGGACGAGCCGCCCTGGGCGAGAAAGGGCATCGCCATGCCGGTCAGCGGGATCAGCCCCGTCACCCCGCCCGCGATGACGAAGACCTGGAGGGCGAGGATCGCGGAGAGCCCGACGGCGAGCAGCCGGCCGAAGGGGTCGAGCAGGGCGAGGGCGGCGCGGTATCCGCGGGCGACCAGCAGGGCGTACAGCAGGAAGAGGGCGGTCAGGCCGACCAGTCCCAGTTCCTCGCCCGCCGTGGCCAGGATGAAGTCGGACTTGGCGGCGAACCCGATCAGGACGGACCGGCCGAGGCCGAGCCCGGTGCCGAGCATCCCGCCCGCGGCGAACGCGAAGAGGGACTGGGCGAGCTGTCCGGGTCCGCGGCCCGCGGCGATGGAGGCGAAGGGGTCGAGCCAGTCCTGTACGCGGCTGTGGACATGTGGTTCCAACGATCCGACGGCGAACGCGCCGACCGCGGCGAGCAGCAGCCCGACGGCGATCCAGCCGGTGCGTCCGGTCGCGACATAGAGCAGGATCACGAAGAGCCCGAAGAAGAGCAGCGAGGTGCCCAGATCGCGTTCGATGACCAGAACGAAGACGCTGAGCAGCCAGATCGCCACGATCGGGCCGAGCACGCGGCCGGTGGGAAGTTGGAGCCGCCAGACCTTGCGGCCGGTGTAGGCGAGGGCGTTGCGGTTGGCGGCGAGGTACGCGGCGAAGAAGACCGCGAGCAGGATCTTGGCGAACTCGCCGGGCTGGAAGGAGAGTCCGCCGAGCCGGATCCAGATCTTGGCCCCGTTCACCGCGGGAAAGAAGATCGGCACGATCATCAGCATCAGCGCGGTGGCGACCGAGAGATAGGCGTAGCGCTGGAGCAGTCGGTGGTCGCGCAGGAACACGACGACCGCGATGAACAGCGCGACACCGAACGTGGACCAGACCAGCTGGGTGGGCGCGGCCTTGTCGCCGGGCGTCTCCAGATCGAGACGGTAGATCAGCACCAGTCCGAGGCCGTTGAGCAGTACGGCGATGGGCAGCAGGAGGGGATCCGCGTACGGGGCGCGCAGCCGGACGGCGATATGCGCGAGGAGGGCGAGCATGCCCAGACCGGCGCCGTACCCGGCGGCGTCGGGGGGTACGGCGTGGTTCCTGCCGAGACCGACGGCGATGTAGCCGAAGACGGAGATGAGGACGGCGCAGACGAGGAGCGAGAATTCGACACCCCGGCGCTTGGGGTGGCGAAGTCCGGGCAGGGGAGCGTCCGCCGTCGTTGCGGTCATGCGGCGAAACGTAGCAAGACAGAGTGCGTTATGTCCGTTTATGTAGGGATATAACGCACGGTGAACTCACCTGCCGAGCACGGACTCACCAGTCGGACTGATCTGTGAGGGCTCACTGCTGATAGGGATTCCGCTGCTGTGGCTGCTGCTGCGGCTGCCCGTACGGCTGACCGCCGCCCTGCCCGTTCCCGGCTCCGTACCCCTGTCCGTACCCCTGTCCGCTCGCCTGCCCGGTGCCCTGGGCCATGAGCTGGTCGGCCTGCTCCTTGGTCACCTGCCGCTCCGCGCCGCAGAACGTGCACTGGGTCACGAACTTGGTGGAGAACGGGAACAGCGGCACGAAGAACAGCGTGAATTTGCTGACGCGCTTGCGGAGCGTGTGCGCGGACGGATTGCCGCACTGGCCGCAGACCAGCGTCAGTATCGCCAGTTGGTAGAGGTAGCCCTTGGTGCCGAAGATGATCATGAGTGGGATCCTTTGGGGAGGCCGGCGCGTGCTGAGGGAGAGTCTGCCGCACGTCGGTGACAACCGGCCCGCGACAGCGGGACCGGAATGGTCCGGGAAAGGCGCCGGGCCGGGGGCCGAGGGCTATTGCCCCCTGGCCCGGGTGCTGTTCCCATGGGCGTGGGGGTGGTGGGGCATGAGCCGATTACGCGTCACGCCGATGCGCGGGCAGGGCCGCGACCGGCTGTACGTCACTCTGCGGGACGGTACGACCGTCGCTTGGTACGACAAGGACACCGGCCGGGTGAGTGTGCTCTCCGGGGCGGGGCGCGAAGAGGTGCTGTCCGCGCTGGCGCCGTATCTCGCCGGTGAGGTGACCGTGGGGCCGCCCAGGGTGCCGACCCCGGCCGATCTCGACCGGCTCTCGCTCCACCCCGATGACGATCTGGCCCCGAACCGTCCGGGCGAGGGGGTGCACGCGGAGCTGGACGCGTTGAGGGACGCGCGGGGGGACGCGCTGGGGGACGCCGGCTCCGGCCGGTTGTCCGGATCCTCCGGGGGCGGCCGGGTGTCCGGGGCTTCTTCGTTTCTCCCGCGGCGCCGATGGGAGCGTCAGGACCCCCGGCAGGCGGAACTGCTCGCTCAGGAGACCGTCGGCGACCGGCTCGACCGACTGGAAGACGCGGGCTGGCGGGTACTGCACTCGATACCGCTCCCCGGCGCCGCCCGGATCGACCATCTGGCGATCGGCCCGGCCGGGGTCCTGGCCGTACGGACACTCCCGGCCAGGAAGCGCCGGGTCGCCGTCGCCGACCCGATGGTCCGCGTGGGGCGCGCGGCGCCCGTGCCGCACCTCCGCTGGGCCCGCCGCGCCGCGGAACGAGCCTCGCGCGCCCTGGCGGCGGAGGTGCGCCCCGTACTCGCGGTGGTCGAGCCCGTACGCCTGGACGCGGTACCGACGCCACGGGACGTACGGATCCTGCGCGACTCGGAGATCGCGGCGCTGGCGTCGCTCGGGGGCGTACTGAAACCGGCGGACATCGAGTCCCTGTACGCGACGGCGCGCGACCGCCACAGCTGGCTGCTCGTTTAGGACCTGTTGTCTGGACAGGGCCTGTTGTTCGGATCGTGCGGGCAGGGCGCAGGGCGCAGGGCGCAGGGCGCGGGGCGCGGGGCGGTCGCGCGGCGACGGAGCGGCGGTGCAGCGGTGCGGCGGCGGTGCGGCGGCCGGGCTCAGGGCAGCGGGGCGGCGCGGGCCGGGTCGGTGAGCGGGCCGAGGAGGTCCCCGTACCGCTCCAGCCGCCCCTCGATGTCCCCCAGTCGGAAGACCAGCTGATCGGCGTCCGTGCAGTCGGCGACCTCGTCCCAGGTCACGGGTGTGGAGACGGTCGGTTCCGCCTTGGCGCGCAGCGTGTAGGGCGCGGCGGTGGTCTTCGCGGCGGCGTTCTGGCTGTGGTCGACGAAGACCTTCCCCGGCCGCAACGAGCGCCGCATCCGGTGCACCACCAGCTCCGGCATCGCCGCCTCCGCCTCGACGGCCAGACCCTTCGCGTACGCGGAGACATCGGCGGACGGAGCGCGCTCCAGGGGAACGAGGACATGCAGGCCCTTCGACCCCGAGGTCTTCACGTACGCCTCCAGCCCGTCCGTACCCAGCCGCTCGCGCAGCCAGAGCGCCACCACGCAGCACTCCACGGCGGTGGCGGGCGCCCCGGGGTCCAGGTCGAATACGAGCCGGTCGGCGTGCTCCGGCGCGATGGCGCGCCACTGATGCGTGTGGAACTCCACGACCAGATTCGCCGCCCAGATCAGCGACGGCAGATCCTCCACCACCACCTGTCTGCCGGTGTCGGCGGTCCTTCTGGGCACATCGGCGATCCGTACCCAGTCGGGCGTACCGGGCGGCGGGTTCTTGGTGAAGAAGAGCGGCCCGTCGGGCCCGTCCGGATAGCGCAGGAAGGAGACGGGGCGGTCGGCGAGATGAGCCAGCAGCGGGGCCGCCGTACGGGCGTAGTAGTGGAGGAGCTCGCCTTTGGTGGTGCCGGTGGCGGTGTACAGGACCTTGTCCAGATTGCTGAGCGCCAGGCGTCGCCCCTCCACCTCTGTGATCGGCGTCATACGATGAGAATCCCATATTTTTCGTGAATCTCGGATGAAAGGGATGGAACGTGCGATCCATATGGAACGGCGCGATCTCCTTCGGGCTGGTCAGCATCCCGATCAAACTGGTCAACGCCACCGAGAACCACTCGATCTCCTTCCGGCAGATCCACAAGGCCGACGGCGGCCGTATCCGCTACCGGAAGGTCTGCGAGCTGGACGGCGAGGAGGTGTCGACGCCGGAGATCGGCAAGGCGTACGAGGACGCCGACGGGTCCATGATCCCGATCACCGATGACGATCTGGCCGCGCTGCCGCTGCCGACGGCGAAGACGATCGAGATCGTCGCGTTCGTCCCGGCGGACTCGATCGATCCGCTCCAGATGGACACGGCGTACTACCTCTCCGCGGGCGGCGTGCCCGCGGCCAAGCCGTACACCCTGCTGCGTGAGGCGCTCAAGCGCAGCAAGAAGGTGGCCGTCGCCAAGTTCGCCCTGCGGGGGCGGGAGCGGCTCGGGATGCTGCGGGTGGTCGGCGATGTGATCGCGATGCACGGCCTGCTCTGGCCGGACGAGATCCGCGTCCCCGAGGGCGTCGCGCCGGAGACCGACGTCACCGTACGGGAGGCCGAACTCGACCTGGCCGACGCCCTGATGGACACGCTCGGTTCGGTCGACCTCGACTCGCTGCACGACGACTACCGGGAGGCGGTCGAGGAAATGATCGCCGCGAAGGCGGAAGGCGTGCCGACACCGGAGCGGGAGCCGGCGGCGGGCGGGGGAGGGAAGGTCCTCGACCTGATGGCGGCGCTGGAGAACAGCGTGCGCGCGGCGAAGGAGGGCAGGGCGGAGGGCGAGGAGGTCGCGGAGGTGACCCAGCTCCCCGCGAAGAAGACGGCGAAGAGGGCGACGGCGAAGAAGGCGGCGGCGAGGACCGAGCCCAAGCCGGCGGCGAAGAAAGCGGCGGCGAAGAAAACGACAGCGAGAAAGACCGCGTCGAAGACGGCCGGGAAGACGGCTGCCAAGTCGGCGTCGAAGACGGCCGCGACGGCGTCGAAAACAGCCGCGACAGCGTCGAAGACGGCCTCCGGCGGCCGGAAACGCGCCTCGGCCTGACCGGCGTCCCCGGCGCGGCCCTCGCTCCGGATGGCACACTGCGCGAGTGGACCGAACGCTGCGTATCGTGCTGGCCGAGGACAGCGTGCTGCTCCGAGAAGGCCTGATAGCCCTGCTTGACCGCTTCGGCCACAAGGTCGCCGCGGCGGTGGGCGACGCGCCCGCCCTGCTGGCGGCGGTGGCGCAGCACACCCCGGACATCGTGGTCACCGACGTACGGATGCCCCCGGGCTTCCAGGACGAGGGCCTCCACGCGGCGGTCCGCCTCCGCGAACGGCAGCCCTCCCTCCCGGTGCTCGTCCTCAGCCAGTACGTCCAGCGCGCCTACGCCGCCGAACTCCTCGACTCCGGCGACGGCTCCGGCGTCGGCTACCTCCTCAAGGACCGCGTGGGCCAGGTGGAGGACTTCGAAGCCGCCCTCCAGTCCGTGGCCTCCGGCGGCACGGTCGTCGACCCGGAAGTGGTCCGCCAACTGCTCCGCCGCCGCAGAGACCCCCTGGAACACCTGACACCCCGCGAGCACGAAGTGCTGGCCCTGGTGGCCGAGGGCAAGTCCAACGCGGCGATAGCCCGCCAACTCGTCGTCTCCGACGCGGCCGTGGGTAAACACATCGGCAACATCCTCGCCAAACTGAACCTCCCCCCGGCGGACGACACCCACCGCCGCGTCCTGGCGGTCCTCACGTACCTCCGAGCCTGACCCCCGCTGCCACCCCGCCCCGCCGGACCTGGAAATACCTGTTCATGGTCACCCCGCGGAAGCTGGTAGGGTTTCCTACGTCGCCAAGCACCACGGCGACTCGCCCCCGTAGCTCAGGGGATAGAGCAACGGCCTCCGGAGCCGTGTGCGCAGGTTCGAATCCTGCCGGGGGCACCTGGAAGATGGGAACGGAATCGGGCGTTATGCCCCGATCTCTGGATCCGGGTGCCATGATCGGACGCCAGCACTTCGGTGCGGGCGTCCGTTTCTTTTTCCCCTTGTCCAGCTTCGCTCTCCCGCGCTCCCCTGTGACCTGGTCGTTTGAGCGCTAGGTGCGGGCTGGGTGGGGCCAGGTGCGGTGACCGGGATGGTTCACCGTGGTCGGAAGGCGGCTCGCGGGACGGGCACACGCGAAACGGCTGGTATTACTGGGGCATGCAGGAAGAGACCGCACGCTCCGCGATCGACACATTCATCTCCGCGTTCAACGCCTCGGACGACAGCTATGTGACTGCCCTGCTCTCCCAAGCCCTGACCTCAGACGTGGTCTTCTGGGGGCCATTGGGCCGCAGCGAAGGAATCGCGGCGGTCGAGCTGTTCGTACTGGACATCCGGCGCCACCCGGCGGGGACCGGCACGATGGTGCGCTGCTCAGCGGTGGACATGCCTGACGAGTGGGCCCGGTACCAGTGGGTCTTCACCACGCCGGATGGCGGGCCCCGGCTGGCGGGAACGGACGTCGTCCATCTGCGACGGAGCCTCATCGACCAGGTCATCGTCTTTGCGGGGGAGATCGAGCCGTCCGCCTCCTAGGTCCTGTCCGGTCGATCTTCGCGGGCCCGCGACGCCTGGCACCGCACCTCGCCGCGTTGTCGGAGTCGCCCAAGTACGTCCAGTACATG